>JAISTV010000027.1 GCA_031272485.1 Eubacteriales Family XIII. Incertae Sedis bacterium | reverse complement strand
TTCCAACGGCATCTCACAAGGAAATCCCACCGGAATACATTGGATCGATATTCGATTTTCAAGGTGCAGCGCCCTCCCTCACAAAAGAAAAATGCTGTTCTTGTGCAAGGGTCAGCTTTCATATTATATGGCCGCGGGCGGGGCGTGTCAAGAAGAATTTTTACTTTCTATGTATTTCCTTTTTCTATGGTGTTATACTATGTTTGAAAGTACAGGTGACCTATGAGAAGACTACATTATGGATGGTTCATATGCATCGGCTGCACCCTGCTGATGTTCTGCACAGGCGGACTAACGACGAGCGCGTTCACCCTTTATCAGTCGCACCTTGTTGACGCCGGACTCACAGACTCGCAGGCTTCTACTATGCTTATGGTCCGCAGCCTCTTCGCCCTCTTCGCCATGCTCGTCGTGGAGAAGTACCACAAAAAAACCGACATCCGCATAGGCGTGACCGTGGCCATAGCCGCTGTGGCAGGCTCTTTCGTGCTCTACGCGTTCTCGAAAAGCTTCCTGAGCTACTGCGTTTCCGCCGCCCTCTCCGGCATAGGTTACGGCCTCGGCGGCATGATTCCCGTCTCCGTGCTCATCAGCCGCTGGTTTCACACCCACAAGGCGCTCGCGCTGGGCATTTGCGCGGCAGGCACCGGCGCTTCTACCATAGTCGCCCCGCCCCTGCTCACCTCGGTCATCCTTAACCACTCGCTCAAGACCGCCTTCCTCGTGGAGGCCGCCTTCGTGGGCCTGGTCACCGTCCTCGTCTTTCTCGTGCTCCGCAACAGGCCCGCAGACCGGAATCTCGCGCCGCTGGGCGCAGACGAGCCGGAGGAGATTCCCGGCGCCTCTGAGGCGGCCGAAATCGAAACCGCAGAGGCGGAAGAGCAGGCAGTGGACAGCGCAGCAAGCCCGCCGGCACCATCCATTGGCGTCAATAAAACGGCTTTCCTCCTTATGGGCGCTGCCATCTTTTTGATCGGGGCCCTCACGAATCCGGGTTGGGTCCACCTCGAGATCCTGTACGAGTCAGAAGGATTCAAGGAGATGACCGTCGCGTACATGCTCATGTTTGCCGGCATCGTGCTGACCTGCGGCAAGATGCTCTACGGACAGATTAACGACAAGCTCGGCGCTTACAAGTCGAACTACCTGTTCTTCGGGTTTATTCTGCTGGGCGAGGCGCTGTGCTGTTTCGCCGGGAAGGCGGGACTGCCTGGCGGACTGGTGGCCATGGGCTGCCTCGGGCTGGGCCTGCCACTTTCCACCGTGGGCCTTTCCGTATACGCCGCGGACGTTTCGACCCCCGACACCTACGGCCGCATGGTCAAGCGTTTTCAGATTACGTACATGGTGGGCGCGCTCGTGTTCGGGTCCATCCCCGGGCGCATGAAGGAGTTCACAGGCACCTACACGAGCTTCTACGTGCTTATGACCGTCTTTGCGGGTCTGGCCATGCTGTGCATCCAGTTCTCGTATATTCGCTATATAAATAAGAAGAAGACCGCGTAGGCAACGCGGCATCCGGTGCCTAAGAAACGGTCACCAAGCCGAACGCCTTCTCCAGGTCGTCCACCTGCGTGGTGTGCGTGGGAGAGTATCCCGGCTGCCCTTCCGCGCTCACAAAGATAAACTCCACCCCGTCCTTCTCAAACAGCGCCGCCACGCACTGCCCGGACTGCTCCGTGGTGCCCGTCTTGGCGCCCAGAATCGCGCCGCCGCTCATGACCGGCGTAAACCCCTCCTTGCCGTAGAGCGTGCTCGTGAGCGTCATGCCGTCGGCGTAGCCGTAGACCGGCGAGGTCGTGTACTGCCAGAGGGTGAAAATCTCCTTGAAATCCGCGTTCGAGAGCGCGTAGTCCAGCAGCAGCGCCAGGTCCGAAACCGTGGTGTAGTCCTGCTCGGACTCTATGCCCGTCACGTTCGTGTAGTGCGTGGAGGTCATGCCTATCTGCGCCGCCTTCTCGTTCATGCGCTGCACGAAGGCCTGCTCACTGCCCGCCGTGTAGATGGCCAACGCCGAGGCGCATTCCGCCCCGGGCGTGAGCATGGCGCCCGCAAGCAGGTCGCGCACCGTGACCACGTCGCCCGGCGAAAGCCCCGCTATGGCCGCGTTCTGGTCGTAGAACAGCGCGAACATTTCCGCCGTAAGCTCCACCTCCGCGTCCAAGTTCGGATACTGCTCCAGCGCCACCAGAATGGTCATGAGCTTGGTGAGCGAGCCCGGCGCCACCCGCGCATCCTGCTCGCGCTCAAACAGCACCTTGTGGTGCAGCCAATGAAACTCCGTCTCCTCGATTTTCTCCGCCAGCGTCTGCTCCTCGTCCGCGCGAATCCACCGGCCGCGCCCCTCGAACCGCCGCGTGTTCACCGGCCGCTGCAGCAGGATGTACTTCATGCTCTGCAGCGTCTCGTCCGGGCCCACCGTAACCTCTACGTCGCCCGCCTCGCGCGCCACCTCGAGCGTGGAGGCCGCCAGCGCGTCCATCTCCTTCGTCCGGGAGCGGTCCGACAGCGAGAGCCCGCCGTAGAGGAGAACAAAAAACACCAGTGCCAGCGCAAACGCCACAAGCCATTCGCGCCAGTCCCTCGTCCCCCCGAAACTGAAAAAATGCGTCTTCTTCATATTTATAAAAGGATGAATTTCATGCGCACCGGATTGTGGTCGCTGACCAGATACTCCAGATCCAGATTGCTCGTGCTCGCCTGCACGTTATCCGACACCATGAACCCGTCCAGAATCACCTCGTAGTTCGTGCCCGGAATGTACGGGATGCTCGAGTCGCGGTCCGTGGCCACGCTGTCCGCGTTGTCCGCGTAGAGCATGGTGAACCCCGCCGGCAGCATGTCCTCATCGAACGGCTGCACCCAGTCCGGCATCTGCATGCCGTTCATGAACTTGGTCTCTGAGCCCGCTATCGCGTGGTTAAAGTCCCCGCCGGCAATGACCCAGTTGCCCTTCTCGTACTCTTCGGCCATCACCTCTGTCAGCATCTTCATCTGCTCTTTGCGTATAACCCCGCCCTCGTCATACGCGGAAGTATGCAGGTTGATGAGCACCAGCTTGCCTATGGTTCCGTCCGACTTTTGTACCGACATATAGTTCACCTGGAAACACCGGTCGAGGTCGAAAAACTTGGTCGGGAAGCCATCGTCCACCGGCAGGCTGCGCCGCGTGGAAGTACTGATGCCGTACCGGCTCAGCGTCAGGATGCCCGACTTTTCTATCTTGCCTATGGGCTTCGTGGGCGGGTAGCACAGATACGACGTGTGGAAGTTCACCGCAAACGCGCTGTAAAGCTGGTTTGAGCCGTACATGTCCGCCGTCCCCGCCTTGGCCTTAAGGTCGTCTATGAACGCGTCGCGAATCAGGCTCACCTGATCCACCCCATGGCTGCGATCCGCCTTCACGTCCACCTCCTGAAACAGCACAATGTCCGGATGCTGCGCCAGCACCTGCGCCGCGGCCGTCTGCGTGTTGTAGATAACCGTGGTCTCGTCCTTGGCCCGGCTGCTTGTCCCCACCGTCTCGGCTCCGTCCGCCATGAGCCCCTTGTCCATGAAGAACGAGAAATCCTGGTCGTACGCGCCGAAGCCTATGTTGAACGTAACCGCCGTATACTCCTTGCCCTGCTTCAGCATGGCCTGCTCCACTACGTGGTCATCGTACGGGTCGCCTATAACACCAATAATCGCCATCTCTTCGCTGGTCGCCAGTTCCGGAAACGAAACCCCGTTAATCTCGCTCGGCTCCCCGTCGGCTATCCGCTCGTAACCCGCCATGAGATAGATCACGTAGCCGCCCACCACCACAGCCGCGAGCGCCACAATACAAATGAGCGTTTTAATAAGAACCTTCAAAGCTTTCAAAACAAATCCCTCACGTTTCCCACGGATTCGCCCTGTAAGGCGTCAATATTTTGATTCGTCGTCCGGAATCGGGTCCGGCGCCGCTTCCGGTGCAGGCGTGAGCGCCGCAAACGGCCCCGCCACAGCCGCGCTCCCCCCGCCAAAGGGAGAAGCAAACGCCGGCGCAGGCGCAACCGCCTCAGGCACCACCGCACCCGTCATTGCCGGACTCGTTCCGAGGGTCCAGTCGCCACCCTGGGACGGCGTATCTACGGCCGCCGACGACGGAAACTCCCAGCTATCCGTCTCTACTGGTATTGCCACGGGCGACGCGGGCGTAACCTCCTCAGCGACATCTGCGCTGCTGGATACCCCAGGCAAGCCCGGGTATGACGGCTGTTCGTCAGGCACCGCCGCACCCGTCATTGCCGGACGCACCGTCTCAGCCGCCGTTATTGCCGGACTCGCTGTCTCAGCACCCGTCATTGCCGGGCTTGTCCCGAGGGTCCAGTCTACACCCGGGGATGACGTATCTACAGCCGTCGGGCGGACCTGTCGTGTCTTAAACCCGGCTGTGAGCGCAAGAATCTCGTCCGCCCGCGCGCGAATGTCCGCGCTCTGCGCCAGACTCGAGCCGGCCACCTGTCCGCTGCGCGAAATCTCATCCATGAGCTTGAGGATATTGCCGCGCACCCCTTCCACGGCCTCCGTCTGCCGGTTCGTGGAATCCGCAATCCGGTCCAGAACCGACGTGCTGCTGTTTATGCCTTCCACTATGGTGTTCAGGTTATCGGAAGTCTCCTGCACTATGTCGGAGCCCAGCTTCGTCTTGGTGAGCGTGTTACTAATCAGCTCGTTGCTGTCGCGGGCGGCCGTCGCACTGCGCCCGGCCAGGTTGCGCACCTCGTCCGCCACCACCGCGAACCCGCGGCCGTGCTGCCCGGCACGCGCGGCCTCCACCGCCGCGTTGAGCGCCAGTATATTCGTCTGAAACGAGATGTCGTCTATGGCACGCAGCACCGAACTGATAGACGCGCTGGCCGTGTTGATCTCCGCCATGGCCTGCGTCATGCGCTCCATCTGCTCCTTGCACTCCTCCGCGCTGTGACGAATCTGCGCAACGAGCCGCGCCTCGTTGCTGAACATCTCGGCGTTCGTCGTAGCGTTGTCGAAAATCTCGTCCACCGACGCCTGTACCTCGTCCACCTTGCGCGTCTTGTCCCGCACCAGGTCCGTTATGCCCCCAAGCTCGCCGGCCAGCGCGTCCGTGCCCGAAACCAGCAGGCCTGCCAGTTCCCGCACCTGCAGCACCGCGTCTTCAAACTTGAGCGCCACCGCGTTTACGGACACCGCCAGCTTATCCGCCGGGTCCGCCGCCGCAACGCGACGGGTCAGGTCGCCCGCGGCAATCGCCGTAAGCACTTCCTGCTTCTCCGCAAGAGAGGCCGCGGCGTCCTCCAGCTGCTTGCGCAGTTTGGCGTTCTCTTCGCGAAGCCTGCCGCGCGCAGCCGCCCCGCTTCCGAGCGAAATAAAAAGGCAGATAGCAAACAGCACCGCCACGCCCAGAAGGATAACAGGCACCACGCCATCCGCGCTTTCAAAAAACCCAAGAAAATCGCTCACATCTACCTCCGTAAGCTCTCTCAAAATAACGCCATTATTATACCACAATAAACCCTATCTATTGACTTTCCCGGCGAACTATGCGAAAACACACGCAGTCGATTACGACAAAACTGAGTATCAACGAAAACCCGCGGGCTGCTTTCCCGCGGGTTTTCATTGTGCACCCTATTGAAAGGTAAAGAAAGTGCCGCATTGCCAATGTGGGAGAAAAGCAATGCGGCAACATTGAAGAAGGGCTTGCTATGTTAATCGGTACGCGCGGCCCGGCCTTCACCTGCAGCTGCGCGCGCGGCGCAGCGTCTACTCGCCTTCGCCTTCGCCTGTACCGTCGTCCTGAATATCTACGTCAATCGTGGTCGTATCTTCCAATACGAACCCGCCACTCGTCGTCTCCACCTCGCCGGCGGAGGAAGTGCTGCTGTCCTTACCCAGCGTAAAGAACAGAATCCCCGCAACCACTACTACAACCACTAAAACAAATGATACAATTACTTTTTTATTCATATCTGTCTCCCTCAAAATACGAATATAGCGATAACGATAAGCTCCACGATCAGCACGATCCCCAGGAGCAGCGCCAGGCGCCTGTTTCTGTATACCTCCTTCATGTTCGGAGGATTTTTCGTTCCCACAGTATTTTCACTCATGCGTATTTCACCTCATCTGCCTTTTCACCGCTCAAGTCATAAATTGTGATAACCCCGCTCGTCTGCGTATACAGGAAAATCGGAGCGCGGTCATCGCCGGCCAGGCCCATGACGTTGTACAGCGTCACGCCGTCCTTTTCCGCCTTGCTCACCGACTGGTCCACCGCATATTTCGCTATGTTCTCACGCGTCTTTTCCGAAGCGTTACCCCAATCCGCGTCCTCCGTAATAATCGGAAGGTAATTGATTGTCTCCGCGCCGCCCGTGCTCTGTCTGCCAACCTCTATCTCTGCCAAATACTTCTTCGCGGTACTGGCTCCGAATCCCAGCGACGCCACGATGAAAATCGCGAGCGCGAGGTCGACTACAAGCAGGATTCGTACCACCGTCTTGGATGTTATCATCAGTTTCCCCCTCATAATAACAAGTCACATACCTTTTGGCATTATCCCCTAAATATGAGGATTAGTCAATAAGCGCGCCCGCTGATACAAGAATGAAATATCCGGCGCGAAGCGCGTAGCCCCGCGCCGGATCTATCGTTTAACTTACGCTTCCGGCACATCCTCCGGATCCGAGTGCAGCATGAGCAGCGAGCCGATTACCGACACCACCGCGAAGGCTGCCATCATCCAGGTGTAGTCGTCTATGACGCTCATGGGTCCCGTGAAGCTCTCTGTGAGCAGCAGGACCGGTACCGCCACCAGTGCCGCCAGCGCCGCCAGCGCTATGGAGGCAATATCGCGTTTGTTGCGCTTCCTGTCGATACCCATGGCCTGCAGCCGCGCCAGCTCCTTCGAGCGTCTCGTGAACATGGCGATCAGCATAATCAGAATCACCACCGAGAACAGCGTGAAGATCAGGTTCAGCAGCGCCCAGCCGTCTTCCTCCGGCGTAACCGTCTCCGGCACAGTGGGCTTCTCGACCACCGGCTCCTCGACCACGGCCACTTCCGTCACAACCACCTCTTCGATAATCGTGTTGTTGATGACCGTCGTCGGTCCCGGCACCACAATCGTCGGACCCGGGATGACTATAGGCTCAGGCGGCGTGTCGTCGCTTATGGAAGCTACAATCGTCCGCGCACTGCTCGTCCCCGGAATGGTGAACGTCACGTTCTGCACGCCCGCGGTCTTGGAATATCCGCTCACCGCCAGCGGCGCGCTCTGGCCGAGCGTGTAGCTCGGGTTGTTCGACACGATGCACACGGCCTTGGCAGACGCGAAGCTTATCGCCTGCGCCGCGCTACCGTCCACCTGGGACAGCGCCCTGGCGAAGTCGTGCGCCGCTATGGCGAAGTCGCCCACGATTACCCAGTCGCCCACGAGCACCAGCCCGTCCTTGCTCACCGAGTTGTGATCCTTATCCGTCACGTAGTAGCTCACCAAGTATGCCGCCTCGCCGGCCGTGTTGACCGTATTCGTATGCGTGATGGGCGCCGGCACTATGTCTTCCACGTCGCTCGCCGTTACGCCGTTCATGTACTGCGACTCGCCGAACGTGCTGCCCAGCGCCACGATCTTGACATTCGGCACATCCAGCTTGGGCTTGTTGCCGTCGCTGACGAGCACCTCTATGGTCACCGTGGTCGCCGGCTCTTCCGCCACGCGGAACGTGGCCAGATAGACCTCGCCTTCCACGAAGCTGCCCAGCGAGAACTGCTTCGTCCCGGACACCTTCTCGACCACCGGCAGAATCAGCTCGGGCGTTCCGCTCTTGGAGAGCGTGGTTCCCGTCCGCAGGTAGCTCGTAGCCGCCGCGCGCTTGATAAACTCTTCGCTCGCATCCGGCACACCTATGGTCAGCGGATCGAAGCTCATCACATCCGTACCCGCCGCCATCTGCGTAGCCACACTCACGGCATCCGTCAGGTTAATCCTGAAGCCCGTGGCCGTAAGCGAATAGCTGCTGCCGTTCGTGTACGTACCGTCGTTGTCTATAACCTTCGCCTCGATGTTCTTGGTCACCGCCGGCGCATTCGTTATGCCCACGACCGGGAAGTACTCGCCCTTGACCGCCGCGTACGCGCCCGTATCCTTTATGTAAGCCGTGGCCGCGTCGCCCTCGGTCGTCCACGCCGCCGCCTGACCCTTGTCGAGAATCTGGCTCTTCGTGTTCGAACTGCTGGACGCATCCACCTCGCTCACCTTGATGATATAGCTCTTGGCCGACAGGATGTAATCCGGCGTTATCACAAAGCTGCCGTCGTCCACGACCACCGCCGTCTTGACCTCCACCTCGTTGCCGTCCGAATCCTTGACTGTTATGGCCACCTGCGTCACGCCCGGCACATCCGCCGGAATGCTCGGCAGCACTTCCGTCCCGGTAGAATCCGGATTGATGACCAGGTTCGACGTGATATTCCCGTCTTCCGGATCGCTCGCCGTTACGCCGTTCAAGATGTCATTCCTGCTGAGCGTGCTGCCCGGGCTGGACGGATCCACCGGCACCACTATGGGCTTGGGCGTGTTAACCGTCGGCAGACCGCCCGTGACCACCGTGATGGTCAGCTCTATGGAGGCGTTGCTGCCGGCGTCGGTAACCACCGCCTTGTACAGGCCCACATCGCCCGCCGTCAGGCTATTGCCCGCCGTCATTGGCGTAAGCGAGACAAGCGTAGCCGTAGCGTCCGTAAACGTGCTCGGCGCCGAGACCTTGATGGCCGAAGCGGAGAGCGCCGCAAGCTGCGAAGCCGGCGTCGTAAGCGCTGTGGCCTGCGACGGCAGAATGGTTATGTTCTTGCCGTAGACATAGTACTTATCCGTGAGTCCCGGCGGTGGCGTATCCGGACCTTCGTCTATCACGTCCGCATCCACGACCTTGGCCGTGAGCGCCTTCGTCAGATAGCCGCTGCTTTCCGCAGGATCCACGCCGCGCACCGTCACGCTGTAGTCCGCCGCCACGTTCGTGTAGCCGCCGTCGGAAGCCACACTCGTGTCGTTAATCACATTGCCGCTCGTTCCGTCGTAGAGCACCACATCGCCCTTGGCCAGAATCTGCGCAGGCTTGAGAGTGGGATCCGTCGTCACGTCCGCGGCCTTAATCACGAAGCTCGCTGCCTTCAGAATCCGGCCGCCCTGCTGCGTGCTCACCTCGTACGTCCCGTCGTTCACCACCACGACGCGCTTGGCCGTGACCGTGTTGTGATCCGAATCCGTAACCGTGTAAGTCAGCTTGTAAATGCCCACCACGCTGGTATCCACGTTGTCGCTTCCGGCGGCAATGGAAACCGCGCCGGCTGTAAGCGCCGCGCCGTCCTCTACGTCGAGGACCGAGACGCCCGTTCTAACGTCATACGTGCTGCCCCAGGTGTTCGTGGCAGTCTTGGTGATTTCGAGCGGCGTGGTCACGTTAAGCGCCGGCGGATTGCCGTTGCTCACCACACCCTTGATGTCCGCGCGAAGCTCGCTCGGGTCGAGGCCCGATACGCCGAAGCGGATCGGATAGGTGTTCTGCGTCGCGGAGAACGGACCCGTGGTCGCGTCGCCGTTCTGCACCACCACCGCTGTCTTGACCGGGATGTTCGGCACGAGGCTTATGACCTTCGCGTCGGCCGCCGTTACGAGCGACGTCGTGAGGCCCGCATCCACCATGGCCTGCGCGTCCACCGTGTTCCGGTTAAAGTCGGACGCCACCAGCGCGTACTTGCTGTTCTTCGTGCCCGGGTCGACCACCGTAGCCGCCGAGACCGTGCCGTTTATGGACTTGCTCGTCGAGTAGCCGGTTACCTGCCACGTGAAGCCGTAGACCGCCGCCGGCGCATTCGCCGTGTAGCCCGCGGGCGCGCCCGCCCAGACCACCGTAAGCTGGTCGCCGTCTATGTCAAATGCCTCCGCGTAGCTGCGGCCCTTGGCCTGCGACTCGCTGCCGTCCACATCCGCCTGCGCTATGACAAAGTCACGCGCGCCAATGATTATCCCGCCGTTGTCCGTCTTATCGATTATGTAGCGGCCGTCGTTCACCACTATGGCGCGGCTCGTAGTCGTCGTGTTCCCGTGCACGTCCGTCGCGGTGTAAATCACCTTGTAGACGCCCACGTTCTGCGTGTCTATGCTCGCCACCACCGTTCCGCTGTCGCCGCCCTGCCGGATGACCGTGCTCATGCCCGTGTACAGCGCCTGGCTCGGGCCCGTGGCCGCCGCCCACGTCGGATAATCCTCCGCGTCGGTTACCGTAAGGGCCGCCTTAATCTCGTCCGCCGTCATCACGTGGCTCGCCGCGCTCGCCGTAATCACGAGCGGCGCCTCGGTGAAGGTTATCACCGGGCTCGCGCCCGCACCCACCGTAGCCACTATCGTCTTGGTCACCTGCTGCGAATCCGGATTGGTCGGGTCGTTCACCTTGAACGTCACGTTGTACGTCCCCGGGCTCGCGCCGTAGTAGCCGCCATCGACCGCCACGTTCACAGGCACCGACTTGCCCAGATTCGGGTTGGGCGTCACGCCGTCCGCAAGGAACTGCCGCACATCTACGGCCTTGGCCTGGGCGTAGCTTATGGCCTCCGCCTCCGTGCCCGTGACCTCGCTGATGGTCTTCGTAAAGTCATGCGCCGAGATGGCGTACCCGCTGGCCACATCCCAGTCGCCCACGAGCACCACGCCGCCGCGCGTCGTCACATTATGGTCGAAGTCCGTTACGCTGTACGATACGAGGAACGCCGCCTCGGTCGTCGTATAGACCGGGGTGTCATGCGTGATATCCGAGTCGCTCTTCGTGCCGTCCTCGCTGTCCGTAGCCGTGACGCCCTGCATGTAGCTGGGCACGGTATCCGCAGCCGCGCCTTCGTTAAAGACCGCGCCTACGCTTACCACCTTGGGCGAGAGGACATTC
>JAISTV010000010.1 GCA_031272485.1 Eubacteriales Family XIII. Incertae Sedis bacterium | reverse complement strand
TTTTGCGTTGTCATACTGCCAACCATATTTCTTGCGGCGGCGCCGGGACAGTCCGCCAAGCCCGGCGCGCCGCGGGGTCTTGCTTACTTTCCGAACACCGTCACGTGGAGCTCTTCCGTTTCCTTCGTGCGGGCCAGGATGGCCGGGAGCGACGCGATGAACGCGGCTACCGTTATGCAGCCCTGCAGGATGGTGTAGCGGTCGGTCAGAACCATCTTGCCCGTGAAGTCTTCCGTGTAGAGCCAGAAGACCAGGCCCAGCACCGCTGCCGCGAGCGCCACGATGGCGAAGACGGTCTTTACGCGGTGGTTGCGCTTCTGCTCGTCCGCACGCGGATCCCCTGCGTAGCCCGTATCCTTGAGCAGCAGATCCTTGTAACGGATGCTGCCCTCGTCCTCACGCTGCCGGCGCACGGCCACCGCCAGGATGGGTGCGAACACCGCGAGCGCCATGAGGATCAGGTTGAGCAGCGGCCAGGTGTTCTCCGACGCCGCGCGCGGGGATGCCTCTTCGTCTATATCCGTGAGCGGCGTCTCAACCGCGAGCACTTCCGCCACGGCCTCTTCCACAGCCGCAACCGCTGCGGGCGGCTCGGCTGTGACTACCGCTGCCACGACTTCCGCGGGAAGCTGGACCACCGGGTCCGTCGTGGGCGCTACCGGGTCATCGCCCAGAGGCACTACCGGCGGTTCCGTCGGCTCTTCAGCGACAGCCTCCGCTTCCGTCCATTTGGCGTATACGGTCATGTCGTCCGTTATGCGCGTCTCGTCCGTTACTTCCGTGCCTTCCGCGAAATCTTCCGTTGTAAACCAGCCCGCGAAATCGTAACCGTCGCGCGCCGGCGCATATTCATTCACCTTGTCCAGTATGGCCGTGTTGTAGACCAGCTCTGCCGGCGTAATGGCCGCGGGGGTGTCCGCGCCGTTCAGCTCGAAGCTGAGGACAAACTTGTCCGTGTCGTACTTGGCTATGAGCACCAGGTCGCCGTACGTACCCGCCGGGAGGAGGCCGTCACTCGTCAGCTCAAAGGGAGTAAGCGAGCCGTCTTCCTTCTGCATGCGTACCTGCCAGCCCACAAAGTGGTGTCCTTCCACATCGCCTGCCACCGGCTCGGTGAGCGAGCTTACCGGAAGCTGCTCGGCCGAGTAGACCTTGTTGAACCGGGAGAGGTCCGCGTTGCCGTTCTCGTACGCCGAGACTTCCTGCGGCATGTAGTAGCTTATGGAGTAAACCTCCGGCTCCCAGTTGGCATACAGCGTCGTCTCGCCATAGATGCGGGAGTTCACGCCCACGTTCTCGACCCAGATGCCCTGGCCCTCGCCGCCTATGAAAGCGCTCCAGCCGCGGAACACATAGCCCGCACGCGTAGGCGGATTCGCCTTGCTCTGCGCATAGCCGCTGTCCGCGAGTGCCCCTATGGACACGCCGAAGCCTATGGTGTCATCCGCATACCAGTCTACCGGCGTCAGCAAGGGATAGGCGCTATCCGCTGCAATGTTCTTGTCGTAGATGAGCTTGGACGGAATGCCTTCCTCGCCGTTCTCGCCAAGGATGTGCACCGGCACCGGGTTGGACAGATTCTGCGCATTGAGTGCAATGTCTTTTGTCTCGCCCTCTGCATACGTGTCAAACGTCCACGCCACGACCGTCTGCCCGGAGGGGAGCGTAATCTCGTTCACATACGTGCCTTCCTGGCCCGTGTAGGCGAAGGAGGTGTAGCCGTCATGCGGCAGGACCACGATTTCCGGCTCTTCCGGATAGGTGTCCCAGTCACGCGCCGGGCGCACCGCGTCCGTATGTCCCTCGGACTGGTAGGCCGCGAAGGCCGCCACGAACTGCTCGTAGTACTCGCGCAGGCTCGCGCTGAGAATCTTCCAGTTCCCCACGCTGGGGGTGGTGATCACGTTCACGCCGTTGTTGTTGGACAGGTAACTCGTGGCATAGCTCCAGGCGTCAAAACTGTAGCCCGTCAGATCCGTAACCGTCTTATAGTAGTAATCCGTGTACCAGTCGAGCACTGCCTGCGCACGCTCGGCGTAGGAGGATTCATCCTCAAGCTGCTCGTACCAGCCCTTGCCCGGCACCGCAGAGGAAGCCACGTTTTCGTCCGCACCCTGCGGGTTAATCACGAGGTCGCTGCCGTAGGGCGACTTGGCCGTGGTGGTCACAGAGCCCGTGCCCGTATCCGAGAAGTAGAGGTTCGCGCCGCTGATCCCCGTGAGGGTCGCCTTGATATCTATAGCCGCATAGTTTCTGGCCGTCGCGGAAACCTTGGGCTGCACGCCATTCTCCGCCACGATTGTCACCACGCCGCTGTTCCTGTAGCCAATGCCGTTGTAGTTACCGGCTGCGCTGCCCACACCGTAGACCGTCGCGTCCCCGCGAATCTCCACGCCGTAGTTGCCGCCTACCCCGGGGCCGTTCGTGCCCGTACCGGTTACGGTGCCGCCCGTAATCAGCAGTCCGCCGTATCCGCCAATGGCCGGCATAGCGCTGCCGATGGACGTGGCATTTACCGTGCCGCCCGTAATCTCCACTCTGGGAGAACCGCTGACCATAGCGCCTATGCCCATGGTGCCGGTCGCACTGTTAATCGTGCCGCCGCTTATCTTCACCGTCACCGCGCCGCTGCCGCCGCCGCCAATGCCCGGCTGTCCGGAGCTTATCGCTTCGTCAATCACGCCGCCCGAGATGATCACCTGTACCGTAGAGCCGTTGTCGCCCGCCTTGCCGGCGCCAATGCCCGCACCGTTGGCCGTGCCCTTCGCGTGCACAATCCGTCCGCCGGAAATGTTGATGGCCATGTTGCCCATGTTGTTTCCGCCTTCGCCTATGCCGGTGCCCTCATCGGAAGCCACGGTGTTGTAGATCGTGCCGCCGCTTATGTTAATGATGCCGCTCGTCGTCTTGGTGTTCCAGTAGTTGCCGGCGCCAATGCCCGCCGCACAGTGGCCGCCGAACGCCCCGTAGCCGGGGTCGTAGCCCGCGCCCTCGCTGCCGGCCTTGCCTATCTCGCCGCCGGAGATGTTTATGACCATCTTGCCCTGGCAGTAACGACCCGCGCCAATTCCGGGCGCGCCGTCCGTGCTACCCTGCGCCGTGAGAATCTGGCCGCCGGAGATGTTTATCTCCATGTCGCTGTTGTAGGCGCCGCCGCCGCCTATGGCGGAAGCGTCCGCGCCGCCGTACGCCTGAATGATGCCGCCGGTGATATTAACACGGAAGTACTTGTTGTCATAATTGCCGCTGCCTATGCCGGCGCCTTTGTATCCGCCCCGGACCGTCAGCGTGGCATCTGCCGTCTCCGCCGCTACGGTAACCGTAGTAAAGTCGGAAGCGCTCGCCGAGCCCACCGTGTGGATCCCCGCGGAGTATATACCGGACGTGAGCGTGTTGTTCCCGCCGAATACCAGCGTGGCGTGCTTCTGCGCATTCACCTTTATGGCCGCTGTGGCCTCGTAGCTCGCGTCAATCGAAACGTTGCGCAGCGTGAGCGTAGCGTCCGCGTTAATCTCTATGCCGCCGGTCATGCCCGTCACGTTCTCGAAAACCACGTTCGCCGGCGTATCAATATGAACCGACCCGCTGAGGCTGCCTGTCAAGGTAATTTGATTGACAGCGGAAACCGCGATTCCGCCGGTGGTTATTTCCCCGCCGGTGGCCGCCGCCTGAATATTGTTGCCGCTGATAAGGATGAGTCCGTCCGGAAGTTCGGAAACGCGAATCTGGCCACTTGCCTGGCTCAGGTCCACCGTGACATCTTCGTTCACCGCCAGAGCGCTAATCCCCTCTTCGGTGGTAGCCGGTTCGGCGGCCTCGGCCGGAGCCGTAATGCCCTCTTCGCTTGTCTGCGTCTCTTCTTCCGCAGCTTCCGTTTCCGCTACGGCCTCTTCTTCCGCCGTCTCTATGGCGGAGTCTGTGGAGAGCGTCGCCAGTTCCTGTTCCATCTCGCCGTCTGCATAAACCAGCATTCCGGAGCCTGCCATGGTCACTACCAGCAGGAACACCAAAATCGGCGATATCCAGGTCTGTCCTCTCTTCTTAGCTACATGCTTCGTCATAATTCTACCTCCCCCGCCCCCGCGGGTCCCCTCTCGTTTTCCCCCCGGGCAAGTCTCTTATCCCTTGCCCGAACGTGTGAACCACTGTGGTTCATGAACTGTTAATACCCCAATCCGGTCCCTCTAAACCGAATTGTCTGATAATTAAATGTGCGCTTGCTCGGCCCGTTCTTTCCCGTCGGGTCTGAGCGCTCGGGCCAGTATGGCCGTGAGCAGCGTGGCCGCCGCGATGCAGCCCTGCATAAGCGTGTAGCGGTCCGTAATGACCATCTTCCCGGCAAAGTCCTCCGTGAGAATCCAGAAGCAGATTCCCGCTACGGCTGCCACCACGCTTACCGCGGCAAACATCCACTTGGCCTTCCCGTGCTTCTTCTCCTCCGCCGCCAAAGCCCCGGCAGGCGCGCTGAAGGAGTAAGGGATTCTCGTGTCGCCGACCGGAGGCTGCTGTTCGTCTTCCTCTTCCTCCGACTTTCTGCGAATCGCCACGGCCAGCACCGCCACAAACGCGCCCAGTATCATGAGAATCAGGTTCAGCAGCGGCCAGGTGTTTTCCGACGCCGCGCGCGGGGATGCCTCTTCGTCAATATCCGCAAGCGGCGTCTCGACTTCGAGAACTTCCGCCGTCGCGTCCGCTATGGCCGCCGCAACCGGCGCGGGCGCTGCCGCGATTACTTCCGCTATGGTGAGCGGGGTAACCGGCGTATCCACGGTCGGCACTTCAGGCGGGACTACAGGCGGCTCTACGGGCGGCACCACCGGGGGGTCCACCGTAGGAACAACTTCCACTTCCATTGGCGTCCACTGCGCATAAAGCGTGATGCTTGCGTCCTTGAACGAGGCCGGTGCGTCGAAAGGCTCCAGGCCTTCCGCGTCCAGCGTCCAGCCGGCAAACGCATAGCCGTCCCGCGTCCAGCCGAGCGCCTCTACCTCCGCCGCCTCGAGGAGCAGCGGGAAGGGGTCGTCCGGGTTGCCGGAGCCGCCGAAGGCGAAGACCGCGTCCGCCGCGCTGAAGTTGCGCATGTAGCGCAGCGCGAACTCGTCCGGCGTGTAGTTTATGTCCGCGTTGTTGTAAGCGTGCGGGAAAACAGCGGTGTAGACCGTGTCCAGAATGTTCTCCGTGTGCAGCGTCTCGTCCGCCGTGGTAAGGCCGCGTGCGTAGACGCGCGGGGCGCTGTTGCTCTCAAAGGTCACGCCGTCCGTGTGCAGCCGGCTCAGGTCGTCCGTAAAGACCGCGCCGCCCTCGCCCTCTTCCGCCGTAACGTAGTTCCCGGAAAGGAGGCTGTCCTTAATGGTAAGCTCGGAGTCCGCGCTTACGCACAGTGCGCCGCCGTGGTCCTCCGCGTAGTTGCCCGTAAGGGTGCAGCCGCTGATCGTGCCCACGGTGTTCGCGTAGAAGGCGCCCACACCGGTCCAGCCGTCCGTGCCGTTGGTCGCGTCGTTGCCCGTAAAGGTGCTGCCGGTCACGTCCAGCGTGCCGTTAATCCGCGCGTAGAACACGCCCCCGAACTCGTCCGCGTGGTTGCCCGTAAAGACGCTGTCCTCTATGACGGCGGTGTTGCTGCCGTCAGCCGTGCCGCGAAGGTAAAACACGCCGGCGTACATGGAGCGGTTGCTGCCGGCCGTAAGGCCGCTCGCCGTGAAGTTCTTAACATTGTTCACGAAAATACCGCCGGCGTAATAGTCGGACGCATTGTTCGTGAGCGAGGAGCTACGGACCACCGCATTCGTTGCGTTCTGCAGGTAGAGCGCACCGCCATACGGCGCGCTGCCGCCGTCAAACGTGCTGTCTTCAATCAGGATTTCCGGGGCGTCCGCGAGCATGTGTCCGGCATAGCCGTCGCTCGTGTTGTTCGCAAACGCGCAGTCCGTCACATGGAGCCGGCTGCCGAAGAACGCCACCGCGCCCCCGCAGGCACTGCCGCCGTTGCTTACGTGGTTGTCCGTAAAAACGCAGCCGGAAATCAGCGCGTCGCCGCCCACGCGGATAGCGCCGTAGCTGTAGCCGCCGGTCGTCACATTGCCCGTAAAGGTGCAGCCGATAATATCCACTTTGTAGTTGAGGCCATCGCCAAATGCCGTGAAGGCCGTGCCGTTCGAACCGGTGTTGTTCGTAAACGTGCTGTTCGTCACGGTCGCCGGGCCCCAGTTGCGGAACAGGCCGTTCTGCGTGCCCGTATTGCCGCTGTAGGTAAGGCCGTCCACCTCTACCGCGCCGCCGGTGCGGATGTAGAAGAGCGCGCCGCCGCTGCCAAAGTCACCGCTGTGATTCGCGTTGCCGGTCATGACCACGTTCGTGAGTTTCACATGCACGCCCTCGCCGTCCGTAAACATAAAGGTCGCGTAGTCCCCGCCGCCGCTTTCCACGTCGGTGTTGTTCGAAATCTCGCAGTTCTTCGCGTCCAGCCATGCCGTGGCAAACTGGCGCGCGCCCACGTTGCCCGTGTACTTGCCGCCGTCAATGTTTAGCTTGCTGCCCGCGAGAATCCCCCAGTGCTTGTTGTGGCCGGTCACCACCACGTTCCCCGAAAGGTTCAGCTCGCCGCCCGCCTGCGCCGCCGCGTAGTTCGCGCTGTAAAGCACGTTGCCGTTCACGTTCGTCACGCCGCCGGAGTAGGTGGCGTAAGCGCCCGTGTTGTTCGTAAAGGAAATGGTCGCGTTCGCCAGCGCCGCGGAAGTGCCGTCGGTTATGTCCAACTGGCCGTTCGCAAAAATCGCGCTGCCCACGCCCGCCGCGTTTCCGTCAAAGGAAATGTCCGTGCCGCTTACAAGCACGTCGCTCACCTCGCCGCACACCGCGCCGCCGCCGCGCTTGCCGCCCGTTGCGGAAATGGAGTTGCCGCTAAAGTGCGAGCCCGAGCCTACGGTCACCGTGCCGCTGAACGCGTCCACGCCGCCGCCAAAGCTCACCGCCCGGTTGCCGCTAAACGTACTCCCGCTGATAGTCGCGCCGAGGAACGTGTACACGCCGCCGCCCTGCTCGGCGGAAACGTTGTCGGAGATCACACAGCTTTCTACTATTATATTGCCATAGCAGTAAACGCCGCCGCCGTTACTCACAGCGGAGTTTCCGGAGACCACGCTGCCGGTAAGCGTCAGCGAAACGCCCGTGTCGAAAGCCGTCATGATTGCGCCGCCCTTATCCGACGATACGCAGTTAATAATCCGCGCGCCGTCTATCACGCTCATCCCGGCCGCGCCCAGGAGGATGCCGCCGCCCGCGCCGCCGCCATCGAGCGTCACGTTCGTAAACGCAAGCCGCACCGGCGCCCACGCGTAAATGTGCCGCGTCAGGCCCGTGGCGGTAATCACCGCGCCGCTATCGCTCTTAAAGGTGAGGTCACGGGATATGTTGAGGGATCCCGTGAGGTTGTAGTTTGCCTCCGTGAGGACAATGGTGCTTACCGAGGCGTCCGCTGCCGCCGACTCTATGGTCGGGTACTGCTCGCTCGGCACCGTGGCTTCACCGACCACAGCCAGAGCGCTTATGCCACCCTCGCTTACGGTCGTGCCTGCCTCTTCGGATACGGATTCCTCCGCAGGAACAGCAAGCACGGACGCAGGGGAGACAGAACCATCTTCCGTCTCGCCCACGCCCTCTTCTTCACTAACCGGCAGGGTTTCTTCCGTTACCGTCTCTGTCGTCCCCTGAAGCTGCTCTTCCGTGCTCTGGACTTCGTCGCCCTCGTCCGCATATGCAAATGCCCCCTGCATTACGCATGCGATGACTAGCGCCATAGCCAGAATGACCGCCCACGCCTTAGCGGGACTTACACTGTTCCCCCGATACATAACCCTCTCTCGCTTTCTACCGGTTCCAAGGCCCTACGGCCAACCCCCCCGGCTACTCCGAAAAAAATAAATCCAGGTAATCCGCCTGTGCGAATTATTCTCTTTTTTTACCCGAAACCGGCAAAACTAATCGAGACTCCCCTCAAATTATTTTGTTTTTAGAGAGCGGCTCCCCTCCAGGCACGCCGCTCCCTTACCAGTATATTTCGTGAAGAATCTCGGTTTTCTGGGCTAATTTCGGAAAGAATAAGTTTGAGAAGAATATAACGCCGCTCTTTCAAAAAAATACTTTTTTCGAGAAGCGCGCGCGCCGCGCGAGGCGGCACCGCCCGCAGCCCACGTCATTGCCGGGCTTGTTCCGGCAATCCAGCACCGCACCTCGAGCCAGCCCCCCGCGCCGCACCCCACATCTACTTCACCTCCGCTTCTGCCGCGCCGCCTTGTGTTGCTTCTGCCGCGCGTTCTCGATCAGCGAGCCTGCGCGAAAAAAATTTTGAAACAAGTGTTTACAATCTGCCGTTCCTGTGATAGGATAATCCTTAGAAAATAAGCACGCGCGAACATAGATACAGGAGGTACTCATGGACACACTCAAACCCAGAGAAAAAAAGATCCTTGAACTTATAAAGAAAAAGAGCCGGAAGCAGGGCTACCCGCCCACGGTGCGGGAGATCTGCAACGAGCTGGACATTAAGTCTACGTCTACGGTCCACAAGGACATCGAGCGTCTGGAATATAAGGGCTATCTGAAGAAGGACCCGTCCAAGCCGCGCGCCCTTATGGTTACGGAAAAGAACACCGGGCCCAGGACCAAGGCGGAAGAGCTGGAGCGCTTCGACATAGTAGACGTGCCGGTCGTTGGCCGTGTGGCGGCAGGCCAGCCCATTCTGGCAGATGAAAACATAGAAGAATCCCTGCCCGTGCCGGAGCGGTATATCAAGGGCACGAACTTTATGCTCAAGGTCAAGGGCGACAGCATGATAGAAGCCGGCATTTTCGACGGGGATCTGGTATTGGTGCGGCAGCAGAACACCGCCACGAACGGCGACATAGTGGTAGCCATGGTGGACGGGTTCGAGAGCGAGGCCACGGTCAAGACCTTCTACAAGGAAGACGGCCACGTGCGCCTGCAGCCGGAGAACAAGAACATGAGCCCCATCATCGTAAAGGACGCAAGCATACTGGGACTGGTCCGCGGCGTATTCCGCTACTTGAATTAGTAAACCACGAGAGTGAAGATTAACATAAAGAAAAGGCGAGCCGCGTGGCCCGCCTTTTTGATTCCTGCGTTAATCGTCCAGGTAGCGCTCTGCGGATATGGCGGCGGTGGCGCCGTCTGCGGCGGCGGTTATTACCTGGCGCAGGGTTTTCTTGCGGATGTCCCCTGCCGCGAAAACGCCGGGGACGCTCGTGCGCATCTCCTCGTCCGTGAGGATATAGCCGTCTTCCGTGGCGACCTGCCCTTCCAAGAGCTCACTGCGCGGGACGTAGCCTATGAACCCAAACAGCCCCATGAATCCCTCCGCCGCTTCTATCTCTGTGACCTCGCCGGTCTTTACGTTGCGCACCTTTATGCGGCTGAGCAACCCGCTGCCGCCGGCCTCCTCCACCACGCTGTCCCAGAGAAAGGCTATCTTTTCGTTTGCAAATGCCTTCTCCTGCAGGGACTTTACCGCGCGCAGCTCGTCCCGGCGGTGGACAATGGTAACCTTGCGGGCGAAGCGGGTAAGGTACAGCGCTTCCTGTACGGCCGTGTCGCCGCCGCCGGCCACGTATACGTCCAGCCCCGTGAAGAAGTTTCCGTCGCAGGTGGCGCAGTAGGAAATGCCCTTTCCCGCGAAATCCATCTCCCCCGCGCAGCCTATGGCCCGCGGGTAGGCGCCCAGCGCCAGGATAAGCGTGCGTCCTTCGTACGTGCCCTTCTCACAGGTGACGCTCTTTACGTCGCCTGCCGCGGAGACCGCCGTAACCCGGTCGCGTACGCGCACCGCGCCGAAGCGCGCCGCCTGCTCGCTCATACGCGCCACCAGCTCCAGTCCAGGCTCGCCCTGCGGCATCTGGCCGGGATAGTTTTCTATCTCGTGCGTGAGGATTATCTGCCCACCGTCCTCGCCCTGCTCTATGAGCAGCGTATTAAGCCGGCTCCGCCCCGCATAAATCGCGGCGGAAAGCCCCGCCGGGCCCGCGCCCAGAATAATCACATCGTAAAGCGTCTTCTCATCCATCCCTTTTCTCCGTCACCTTTTATCGCGAAACCAGCAGGTGCTTGATGCCCGCCTCGAGCCCGTCGAGCGTAAGCTCATACATGGGGAACACCTCGCGCACCATGGCTATGGTCCGGAAGTGGTACAGCCCGTCCCACGACCCGGAGCGCACCGGATTCAGCCAGATGCTCTTCGAATAGTGCCGCTGCACTTTCTTAAGCCACTCGATTCCCGGCACCTCGTTATACACCTGGTACTGGTTGCTCCCGCCCGGCCGCGTAAGTTCCGAAGGCGCCATCATGGCATCGCCCACGAAGATTACCTTGTAGCTCTCGTCGTAGTTGTGTAGCGCCCAGTCCGTATCAATCCACTGCCCGTACCGGCAACGCGGGTCCGTGTAAAGCTTGTCGTAAATGCAGTTGTGGAAGTAGTAGCACTTAAGCGACCGGAAATGGTTGCTGGTGCTCACCGCCTGAAACAGCCTGCTCGTAAGCCGGCTGTAGGGAAGCATGCTGCCGCCCGAGTCGAACAGCACCAGCAGCTTGACCGTGTTCTTCCGCGGCTTGTTAAAGACGATCTCCAGCAGCCCCGCGTTATCCGAGGTCTTCTGCACCGTCTCGTCTATGTCCAGCTCCGTCTTGGCCTCGTCCACGCGCGCGGAGTACTGCCGCAGCTTGCGAAAGGCCATTTGAAACTGGCGAATGTCGAGCACGTTGTCCTGCCGAAAGTCGCGATAGTTCCGCTGCCCGGCCACCTTCAGCGCGGTCTTATGCCGGCTTTCCCCACCGGCGCGAATACCACCCTCTTCATTGAAGCCTGCGTTTCCAAACATGGACCGCCCGCCCGTGCCTATCCAGTAGGCACCGCCGTCGTGCCGCTCCAGCTGCTCCTTCTTGCGCTCCTCGAACTTGCGGATGAGCTCGTCCAGGTCCACCTGCATCTTCTCGATCATAGAGCTGTCAAATCCGTCCGCGCCCTTAAACTGCTCATTGTCGTCCAGCCACTCCCAGAATTCCTCCGGCAGGTCCTCCGGCGTGGTCACACCCTTGAAGTACTCTATGAACACCATGTCGAACTTGTCGAAGTCCGCCTCGCTCGTGAGCAGGATACTGCGGCAAAGGTAATAGAAGCCCGTCAGGCCGCTGCCGCCGAGCCCCTCGTCCAGCGCGTTCATGAGCGTCATCCACTCGCCCATGGAGACCTTAAGCCCCCGCGCCCGCAGTAGATAAAAGAAACTCAAAAACATAGTCTTACCAGCTGCGCGTGCTGTAGCCGCGCACTTTTATATCCTCAAACGTATCGATATCCTGATTCTTCTTGAGCAGCACGCCGAGGAACGGGAACTCCTTGGAAATGCGCTTCGTGTCCACGCCCGCTATGTCCAGCGCCTGCAGCCAGTCGAGCAGCTCCGAGGTGCTGGGCTTCTTCTGCAGGTCGTTCATCTTGCGAATCTCGTAGAAGCTCTCTATGGCCTTGTCCACGAGCCCCTTCTCCAGCTCCGGATAGTGCACGCGCACGATCTCCTCCATCTTCTCCTCGTCCGGAAACTCTATGTAGTGGAAGATGCAGCGCCGCAAAAACGCGTCCGGCAGCTCCTTCTCCGCGTTGGACGTAATGATCACTATGGGCCGCTGCTTGGCCTTGACCGTCTCCTTGGTCTCCGGAATGTAGAACTCCATCTGGTCGAGCTCCCACAGCAGGTCGTTGGGGAACTCCAGGTCCGCCTTGTCTATCTCGTCAATCAGCAGCACCGTCTGCTCCTCGGCCGTGAACGCCTCGCCCAGCTTGCCGAGCTTTATGTACTGCGCTATGTCCGCCACGTTCCCCTCGCCGAACTGCGAGTCGTACAGCCGCTGCACCGTGTCATACACGTACAGCCCGTCCTGCGCCTTGGTGGTAGACTTTATGTTCCATATGATAAGCTGCTTGCCGAGCGCCTCCGAGATGGCCAGCGCGAGCATGGTCTTGCCGGTGCCGGGCTCCCCCTTAATGAGCAACGGCTTCTTTAGCGCCATGGCCACGTTCACCGCGTTCTGCAACTCCGGCGTGACGACGTAATCCGCACTCCCCTGAAACTTTGTAAAATCCTTCGTCATTCTTTTTTCCCTCCTAACGAAACCATGCAATAAACCGCGGCGAAGCCTGTAAGCGCCATGCCCGGTATGAGGATCCAGTTAACCATCCCCGCGTCCGAAGGCCACAGCTCCATGGCCTCGCGCACGAGGACAAACAGCGAGCCTATCATGAACCCTATAATGGTCATGTACGTCGCCTGCGGGTGCCGGCTCATGAGCCGGTCCATAACCTTGGCCGTAGCCACCACGCCTATAAATGTGCCAATGACAAACGGGCCGAGGTATAACACATTCCCGTCTGTTATCGCCGCGAGTATGGCGGCGTAAATGCCGAAGATCACCAGTACGTAACTTGCGCTGATACCCGGAAGCACGAGGGGAATCGCGAAGAAGAACCCCACGACGAGCAGTATGGCCGCTGCGCCGAACCCTGCCGCCTCCGGCCCGGGAATCAGGTCTTCCGGAATAAGCTCAAAGCCCATGCCCACGCCGGTACCTATCACCAGCCCCAGTATGCTCACCGGCCGGATGTCCGCGCGCTCCTTCGTCTGCGTCAGCCCTTCTATGGGCTGGCCGTCAAACACGAACTCCACCGGCCGCCCCGGCAGGTACCGGCAAAGCCGGAAGAGCGGCAGCACGCCGGCCACCACCGCGCCCACCACGAAACACAGAATGGGCACCGGCCAGCGTTCGAACAGCCACTTCATGGGTGTGGACATAAGAACCACCCCGAGCAGCCCGCCCGCGCCTATGTTCACAAGCGTAAACAGATTCCTGCCCACCGCGGTACGGAAACGACTGACAGCCTGAATCAGGTCATCATAAATACCGAAAATAATCGCCATGGTACCGCCGCTAACGCCCGGTATAAGCATCCCGGCCCCAATCGCGAAGCCCTTCAAAAAGCGGACAACAATCCTCTGCATAACACTTTAATTATAGGAGGTTTCGAGTCTTTGCGCAATCTGACGGTGCATTCTTATGAGCAGGAGCGCGCCGGCAATTATCAGGGCGAGAGCTACGTATTGAGAAGTAGAGAAAGGGCCGTAGATGCCGCGGAGGGCGTCGCCCCGATAGTATTCGATTATAAAGCGCCAGGTGCCGTAACCTATCAGGTAGGCCGCCAGGTTTCTCCCGTCGCGGTTTCCGCGAATGAAGAGCAGCACCTGGAAGACGAAGAGCGCGAGCAGGAACGCGGACTCGAGGCCCGGGACGTTCAGCAGAGGCACCCCGTCCGGCGCCACGAACGCCGACAGTTCCGGGATGGGGTACTCGGGGTAGACCACCGCGAAGGGATTCTCTATGCCCACCTCTTCCCCGTAGCAGCAGCCGCCCAGCAGGCAGCCGATGCGGCCGAAGGCGTGCCCGAGCGGCACCACCACCGCGCCTATGTCCATCATAGGCAGGATAGGCGTCTTGAAGAGCTTGCAGAAAAACGCGACCCCGGCTATGGCGCCCAGCAGGCCGCCGTAAAAGACGATCTCCCCGAACATGGCGCGCAGCGTCTCGAAAAACGTGAGCCCGGCATAGCGGCCCGGGTCAAACGGCCACGTGATGAGATTTACTATTGGCTTAAACAGATAGGAGCCGGCCAGTCCGAAGGCCAGGCCCATGAGGCCCGCCAGCTTAAAGTCGTCGTAACGCTTATCCTTCTTGGCGCGCAGCAGGATGAGCATGGCTATGTAAGCCACGATAAGGCCCGTGAGGACCATGACGCCGTAGGCGGAGACTTCCTTTCCGAAGATGTGCAGAATGGGGTGCATGCTTTTTCCTTAATAAAAGCGGCGACGTTTCCGCCGCCGCCACACATTTCGTTCGTTCTAAATATTAATAGTAGTAGTAGCCGGTGGAGCAGAGCACGCCCGCACACAGCAGGATAACCAGAACGGATGCCGCGATGCCTATGATGGAGCACACGATACCGGCTATGGCCATGCCGCTCGGCTTGAGGCCCGCGTCGATGGACTTTTTCCGTCCGATGATGCCCAGAACCAGACCCACGATGGAGCAGGCCAGACCGCCGTAAGGAATGACGAGTCCGCAGATGCCCAGTACCATGGCCGCTATGGACAGACCCTTGCCCGGGTCAACCGGCTGGCCGTAAGGCGCGCCCGCATAGGGCGTGGTCTGATACGGCTGGGGGCCAGGCGCTGCCTGATAAGGTGCCGGTCCTGCCTGATAAGGCGCGGGGCCCGGTTGCGGTCCCGGAGGCGCCTGGTAAGGCGGCGGCGTAGGCGGTGTATAAGAAGACTGCAGCGGCGGATCTACCGGCGCACCATACGTAGCGCCCGGCGCCGGTGCCGGCTTCTCAAGCTGCGTTCCGCAGTTATTGCAGAACATATTTTCCGGTGAATTATCTGTTCCACAGTTTTTACATATGATACCCATTGATTCCTCCCGTTTTCTTTCTATAGCTGGATGCAACCCCGTCTGAACCGACTATCTCCCGAGAGTCCCTCAAACTTATACAACATTTTATAGTAACTGGCGCGAAAATGCAAGAAAATCCTGTATTTTTCACGAGCCATAAAATCTTTACCTTTCCCGTATACTTAGCTGAAATACCGCCAGCCGATAACCGAAAAGATTATGATGAACAGCATGATGCTCAGGAACATGGTTATGAGCATGACGATAAACCCCACGAAGCCCGCGCGGTTCCACGTCTCCTGCACCGCGAGAAACGTCCCCAGGTCCTTGAAGTGCCCGCTCTTCCACGCCCACTGGTTGCCTATGGCCCCGCACACGAACGGCCACGCCGCGCCCAGCAGCGGCACGAACACCAGCAGCGACATGTAGGCCCGGTTGCCCATGCCCCAGATGAACGAGTACATGAACGCGCCCCAGTTCCAGCGCTGCACCTCCTCGGGCACGAAGTCCTCCCCGTAGTACGGCTGGTACTGCGGGTTGTCTATGGTCGGCGTGGCGCGGTAGCCGGCCGGGTCCTGCCCGTACTGAAATTGCGAATTGTCTCCCATGATTCCTCTCCTTTACAGTTTCTCTGCTTCCGATAAAACCGCCGCGGCGGCATCCGCTTCCCGCACGGTGCCCACCTGCGCGCCTTTCTTGAACAAGACCGCCTGTCCCTTTCCGCAGGCTATTCCCACATCCGCGTGCGCCGCCTCCCCGGGCCCGTTCACCGCGCAGCCCATGACCGCCACCGTGAGGACGTCTTTTCTGCCGGCGGCAATGCGCGCGCTCTCGAGCTTTTCTATCCCCGCGCGCACCTCTTCCGCCAGGCCGGCCAGGTTCGCCTGGCACCGCCCGCACGTAGGGCACGAAATGAGGTTCACCGCCCCCGGAAGCTGCCCCACAGAAGCGAGGATTTGCTTGGCCGCCGCAATCTCGGCTACCGGGTCGCCGGTGAGCGATACGCGCACGGTGTCGCCTATGCCTTCCAGCAGCAGCGCGCCTATGCCCACGGCGGACTTAACGAGGGCCGCCTCGCCCACGCCCGCCTCGGTTATGCCTATGTGCAGCGGCGTATCCGTCCTCGCGGAAAGAATCCGGTGCGCCTCTAAGTTTTCCACCACGTCCGAGGACTTGACCGAGATGACCAGGTCCTCCAGCCCCATGGCGCGAATCTTCTCTTCCCAGCGCAGGGCGCTTTCCGCCAGCGCCGCCGCGGACCGACCGCCGTGCGCCGCCAGCAGCTCCTTTTCCACCGATCCGCTGTTTACGCCTATGCGGACGGGTATGCCAGCCGCCTTCGCGGCAGCTACCACCTCGCGTACGTTTTCCTCCCCGCCTATGTTGCCGGGGTTTATGCGAATCTTGTCCGCGCCCGCGTCTATGGCAGCGAGCGCCAACCTGTGCGAAAAATGTATGTCCGCCACGAGCGGCACGGAAATCTGCTTCTTAATCCCGCGGATGGCCGCGGCCGCCGCCTCATCCGGCACGGCGACACGGACTATCTGACAGCCGGCCTCCGCCAGCGCGAGAATTTGTCCCACCGTGGCCGCCACGTCCCGCGTGTCGGTGTTCGTCATGGACTGGATGCGCACGGGCGCCCCGCCCCCGACCGTTACGCCGCCTATTGAAACCTGTCTCGTAAGCCGTCTGTGCATGCCGCCTGCCTCAGTTCAGGATAAAGCGGTCCACATCTATGACCGTGATATAAATCATGAGCGCGAAGAGCAGGACTATGCCCACGAGATGAATCTTTCCCTCGAGCTCGTCGCTCACGCGCTTGCCGGTAAAGATGCGGATAATCTGAAAGACGATCCGGCCGCCGTCGAGCGCCGGCAGCGGCAGCAGGTTTACGATCCCCAGGTTCAGGCTTATGAGCGCCGCGAGCTGGATGACGTAAATCAGCCCCTCCTTCTGCGACTCCTCCACCGCCTTGACTATGCCCACCGGCCCGGTGAGCTCGTTCACGCTGGCCTTGCCCGTGAACAGCTGGCCTATGGTGGAGTACATCATCTTCATCATGTTCAGGCAGCTCTGCGTGCCGTAGCCGAACGAACGGAAGAACAGCCCCACGCTCTTGCCGTAGCGCGAGGTAATGCCTATCTTGTAGTAGTCGTCCTCGGTGGGCTTGTACAGCGTAACCTCTATGGTCTTCTGCTCGCCCGCCGCGTTCTTGTATAGCACGGTGGCCGTGGGCGCCGCGCCGTCCGCCGGCAGGTCCTCGTTAATCTCCAGGATGATGTTCGACACGTCCTCCCACTTCTTGACCTTCTGCCCGTTAATGGCCAGGATGGTGTCGCCGGGCGCCAGGCCCAGCGCGGCCGCGGAGGAAGTCTCCTCCACCTCATCCAGCGTGGTGGTGGGCTCGCCGAACGAAAAGATGAGCATGGAGACCAGCACTATGGCGAGCAGGATGTTCATGAGCGAGCCCGCGAACAGCGTTATGATGCGCGCGGGTATGGGCCGATTCGTAAAGGCCTTGGGGTCCTCGGAATCCTCGTCCTCCCCCACCATGGCGCAGAACCCGCCTATGGGGAGCACGCGCAGGGAGTAGAGCGTCTCGCCCTTCTGCCGCTTGAGAATCTTGGGGCCCATGCCTATGGCAAACTCGCGCACGCCAATCCCGCCGGCGCGCGCCGCCATAAAGTGCCCCAGCTCATGCACAAAAATGAGAATCGCGAATATTAAGATAGCTACTAAAATGTACATGCCTAAGCCTTTTCCCTGCCTTCGTTGTTTGCGTCCAATATGGCCTCCAGGGTGTCCGCCGCGTATGGCTTGTGTGCTTTTACGAGCTCCTGCAGGCGGTCTGTAATCTCCATGAAGGAGATGCCGCCCGAGAGGAAGCGCGCTACGAGTTCCTCGTTCGCCCCGTTCAGGAACGCCCCGGTGCTCGTGAGCCCTTCTTCCGCGTCGGCAATGACCTTGTAGGCGAGCTCTATATTGGCAGCCAGCGGTCCGGCCGGCTCTTCAAACGTCAGTGTGCCTATGCCGGCCAGATCCGCCTCCGGCGCCGCGTCCGTAAGGCCGTCCGGCCAGTTCAGCGAATAGGCTATGGGTACCTTCATGCTCGGAATCCCGAGCTGCGCCACGGACGCGCCGTCCCGGAAGAGCGCCATGCCGTGCACGATGCTCTGCGGATGGATGAGGACGCGAATCTTCTCGGCGGGTGCATGGAACAGCCACCGCGCCTCGATTACCTCGAAACACTTGTTGATGAGCGTGGCGGAATCTATGGTTATCTTGCCGCCCATATGCCACGTGGGGTGCGCGAGCGCCTCCTCCCGCGTGACCTGGCGGAGCTCTTCTTCGCTGTATCCGCGGAAGGGTCCGCCGGAGCCTGTCAATATGATCTGCTTGACATCTTCGCCGCTCTCGCCGGCCAGCGCGCGGAAGACGGCGCTGTGCTCGCTGTCCACAGGGAAAATGCCTATGCCGCTCTCCTGCACGAGATTCATAATATATGCGCCGCCCGCGACAAGCGTCTCCTTATTGGCCAGCGCGATATGAAACGCCTCGGGGTCCCGCCCGGAGACGAGCGCAGACGCCGTGGGCACAAGGCCGGCTATGCCTACGAGGGCATTGAGCATAATATCGCAGGGGATTTCGGCGGCCGCGTAAGCCAGTTTGCCCGGCCCGCATAACACCTCCACGCCCGGATGCCTTCTTCTCAAAAACTCGGCATCCTCCTCGTCCTCACAACAGACGGTCTTGGGATGAAAGGCCTCTATCTGCTGCGTGAGAACCATGACGTTCTCGCGGCACGAGAGGAATACGGCCTCGAAGCGGTCTGGGTTTGCAGCGATGAGCTCAAGGGCCTGGGTGCCTATGGAGCCGGTGGAGCCGAAAATGGCTATACGTTTCTTGTTCATGTTAAGTTCTCCGCCTGATGCAACAGGATCTCAATTGAGTTATAAATGTTGAGCCAGTGGAAGACGAACGGCGCCGTGAACAAAACGCTGTCGAAGCGGTCGAGGATGCCGCCATGCCCGGGTATGAGCTTGCCGTAGTCTTTCATGCCAAGATGCCGCTTAATTACGGATGCCGTCAGGTCACCCAGCTGGGCGAAGACGGATCCGAAGATACCTATTAGTATACACTGAACGAAGAGTTCGGGGAGGAAAAAATGTCCGAACAGCCCGCACAGCAAAGTGCTTCCGAGTATGCCGCCTATGCTGCCCTCCACGGTTTTCTTCGGGGAGATTTTCGGGCAAAGCTTGTGGCGGCCGAGCGTGACCCCCGCGAAATACGCGAAGATGTCGGTGCCGAACGCGGTCAGCAGCACGAGCCAGACCGGGTTTCGCATGCCCTGAAACCACGACGTTACCCAGCCGTCTTCTATGTTGAAGAAAAGACCTATGAGCACCACATGGAACAGGAAGAAAATCACGTAGACGTTTCCGGCCATGGTCAGCAGCGCGTCGCGCACGTCGTGCTTCTCCTGCCGGAACATGAGCAGCAGGCTTAACGTCACGACCAGCACGAGCCACATGACTATGAACGAGGTGTTGAGAAACAGCGTGGCCGCGTAGAGGAACACCGTGCAGATGACGGTCACGGGCATGGACGGATGCGCGGGGCGGCGGGCCTTCGCGTGCCTGCCACCGGCGCCGCCTTCTTTCGGCCTGCCCTTCGCATCGGTCTCCGGCAGCTTGTCCGGCGCGGACGAGGCAAACGCCTTGAAAAACTCCCGCACGGCGAGCAGGCCCAGGAGGAAACACGCCCCTACCAGCACGTAACCGCCGAACGCCACAAAAACAAGAAGCGGCAGCATAACCAATCCGGAAAGTACGCGGGTCTTCATGTCTATCTTCCTCCGAACCGGCGGCTGCGCGCCTGATATTCTTCTATACACCGCTCGTACTCTTCCGGCGAAAAGTCCGGCCAGAGCACGTCGGTAAACACAAACTCGCTGTAGGCGCTCTGCCACAGCAAATAGTTGGAGAGGCGTTTCTCGCCGCTCGTGCGGATGACCAGATCCGGGTCGGGCATGCCCGCCGTAAGCAGCAGGCCGGAGAAGTCCTCCGTGGTAACCTCTTCAAGCGGCTTACCCAGCGTGCCTTCCGCCGCCGCAGCCGCGAGCTTTTTAGCCGCCGTAAGAATCTCCGCGCGGCTCCCGTAGTTCAGCGCGATATTAAAGTGCATGCCGGTGTTGGTCTGCGTGCGCGCGAGCGCCTTGTCGAGCGCCTTAACCGAGCGCGCCGGCAGCGCGGTATAGTCGCCGAGCACGTTTACTATAACATTATTCTGGTATATCTCTTCGAGTTCCGAGTTAACGTACTTTACCACGAGGTTGAAGATTCCGGAAACCTCCTCCGCGGAGCGCTTCCAGTTCTCCGTGGAAAAGGCGTAGACCGTCAGGTACTTCACGCCGAGCTGGTCGGAGCGCTTGACTATCTCCTTCATGGCCTTCATCCCGGCGTCATGGCCGGCCAGACGGCCCTTGCCGTGCTGCGTAGCCCAGCGGCCGTTGCCGTCCATCACTATGGCTACATGAACCGGTATGGGAGCGGACTGCATCATACCTCCAGGATTTCTTTTTCCTTGGTTTCTACGATCCGGTCAATTTCCTTAATGCACTCGTCCGTCCGCTTCTGCACGCCCTTCTCTTCGTCCTTCAGGTCGTCTTCCGTCAGCTCGCCGGCCTTCTCCATCTTCTTGAGGGCCTCGTTCGCGTCGCGGCGTTCGTTGCGCACGGCCACCTTGGCGTCCTCGCCGTACTTGCGCACGAGCTTAGTGAGCTCCTTTCTGCGCTCCTCCGTCAGGGACGGAATCTGCAGGCGAATGACCTTGCCGTCGTTGCTCGGGTTTATGCCTATGTTGGCGGCCCCTATGGCCTTCTCTATATCGTGCAGGGACTTGGGGTCAAAGGGTGAAATGAGCAGCGACCGGGGGTCCGGCACGGAAATGTTCGCCACGCTCTTCAGCGGCGTGGGCGAGCCGTAATACTCCACCTGCACCTTGTCGAGCAGCGCCGGGTTCGCACGACCCGCGCGCACGGTGTTCAGATTCTCCTTTAGAATTGAAACCGTCTTGCCCATCTTCTCTTCGAGTTTTTCCTGTACTACTGTGTCCTCAGCCATGTCTCCATCCTCCTGTTTCAAATGCCTCGTTCATGCAGGCCCCGTGGCCCGCCCCACTCTATCCTCATGTAATCAGCGTGCCGATCTTCTCGCCGCGAACCGCCTTAAGCAGCCCGTCCTTCTCCCGCAGACCGAACACGTGAATGGGTATGTCGTTGTCCCGGCACAGCGACGCCGCCGTGGAATCCATGACCCCGAGCCCCTTCTCCAGCACCTCCTGGTGCGTGAGCTTCTCGTAGCGCACCGCGTCCGGATTCTTCTCCGGGTCGTCCGAGTACACCGCGTCCACGTTCTTGGCCAGCAGGATTATGTCCGCGTCTATCTCCGCCGCCCTTAGCGCCGCCGTGGTGTCCGTGGTAAAGAACGGGCTTCCCGTCCCCGCGCCGAATATCACCACGCGCCCCTTGGACAGATGCGAGACGGCCTTGCGCCTTATGTACGGCTCCGCCACTTCGCGCATCTCTATGGCGGTCTGCACCCGCGTGGGCACGCCCACGTTTTCTATGGCGGTCTGCAGCGCCAGCGCGTTCATGACCGTGGCCAGCATCCCTATGTAGTCCGCTGTCGAGCGGTCCATGTCGCCGGCCCCGCGCCCGCGCCAGAAGTTCCCGCCGCCCACGACGAGCGCCACTTCCACGCCCAGCTCGCGCACGTTCTTCAGTTCTTCCGCTACCGCGCCGAGCACCGCCGCGTCCAGCCCGAACCGGTCCGGCCCCGCCAGCGCTTCCCCGCTGATTTTAATCAGTACCCGCCTGTATTTCGCTTCTGACATACCAGGTCCTTCCTATAAAAAAGGGCAGAGTTTTCTGCCCTTTAGTATATCATATGCTGTGAAAAAGTTACTGCATCTGCTTGGCGACTTCCTCCGCAAAGTTCTCGGTCTTCTTCTCGATTCCCTCGCCCACTTCGTAGCGCACGAACTCGACCACCGTAATCTCCTTGCCCAGCGCCTTGACCTGGTCCTTCAGGTGCTGCCCCACCGTGAGCTCGCCGTTCTTGACAAACTTCTGCTCCAGCAGGCAGGTCTCCTTGAGTTCCTTCTTCAGGCGGCCTATGACCATCTTCTCGACTATGTCCGCCGGCTTGCCCTCGTTAAGCGCCTGCTGCACGAGGATCTCGCGCTCCTTCTCCATGTAAGCCGGATCCACCTGACTCTCGTCGATAAACAGCGGATTCATGGACGCAATCTGCATGGCTATGTCTCTGCCCAGCGGCGTGACTTCCTCCACGCTCGCCGCGGTTTCCAGCCCCACGACCACACCGATCTTGCCGCCGGCATGCAGGTAACCCACATAGACCGTACCCGGGCGCTTCAGGTTCTCGAACCGCCGAATCCCTATATTCTCACCAATCGTAGCGATAAAGTTCGTCAGCTTGTCGCCTATGGACTGTCCGCCGTCGTAGCTCACCTCGAGGAACTTATCCGTGTCCTCCGCGTAAGGCGCAAGCTCCGCCAGCTTCTCCACGAAATCTATGAACTCCTGGTTCTTGGCCACGAAATCCGTCTCGGAATTCACTTCGATTATGCTCGCCGAGCCGCCGCCGTTCTCCAAGCGAATGCGCACCAGGCCCTCCGCCGCGATCCGGCCCGCCTTCTTGGCAGCCTTCGCCAGGCCCTTCTCCCGCAGGACATCTATGGCCTTCTCGAGGTTCCCGTCCGTCTCCGTCAGGACGTTCTTGCAGTCGAGCATCCCGGCTCCGGTCCGCTCCCGTAATTCTTTAATCATTGCACTTGTAATAGCCATGTCGTTCTCCTCTCATATCTATTTACATTGCATGGCAATGTCAATGCTATTCTTCTGTATTCTCCGCAGCAGGCTCCTCAGACTGGACAGGCTCCTCCGCCGGCGCCGCAGCTTCTTCCTCTGCTTCTTCGGCAGCGGGCTCCGCAGCCTCTTCCGCCGCAGCTTCCGCTTCCGGCTCTTCCGCCGCTACTTCTTCCTCGGGTGCGATTTCCTCAAGCGCTTCCGCATCCGCTTCCGCGTCTTCCTCCGCTTCGCCCTCGAAGTAGCTCACGCCCTGCCGCGATTCGATTACCGCGTCTGCCATGGCCGCCGTAATCAGCTTAATCGAACGGATGGCGTCATCATTTGCGGGAATGACGTAGTCTACGTCATCGGGGTCACAGTTCGTGTCCACGATACCGATAATCGGAATTCCCAGAATCCTCGCTTCCTTGATGGCGATGCGCTCCTTCTTAGGATCGACGATAAAGATAGCCGCCGGCATCCCCTTCATCTCCTTGATGCCCCCGAGGAACTTCTCCAGCTTGTCGTGCTCGAGACGCAGTTTGCTGATTTCCTTTTTCGTGAGGGCTTCGAATACACCATCCTCTTCCATCCGCTCAATCTCATAGAGACGGCGAATGCGCTCGGATATGGTCTTGTAATTGGTGAGCATCCCGCCGAGCCAACGCTCGTTCACGTAGTACTGCTCCGCACGCAGCGCCTCGTCCTTAATGACCTGCTGCGCCTGCTTCTTGGTGCCCACAAACAGAATCGGCTTGCCGCTCGCCGCTACTTCCCGCATAAACTCGTAAGCGTCATCTATCTTCCCGACGGTCTTCTGCAGGTCGATGATGTAAATGCCGTTGCGTTCCGTAAAAATATACGGCGCCATCTTCGGATTCCAGCGCCTTGTCTGGTGTCCGAAATGAACGCCCGCTTCCAGTAATTGTTTCATAGAAATAACTGACATGATATTACCTCCGGTTCTTCCTCCACCGCCCGGTACACCAAGGGAGTTTCTCACGTTCATGTCTGACAGTGAGGCACCGCTGCCCTCAGCCGCACGGTGTGTGTAATAATAAGTTGTAAAGGCTGCCGCAGCCAAATCCGCGGCAGCCATAAAATAATACGCTAAACCATCCGAAATTGCAACCCTTTTCACCGAAAATTGTACGCCACTGGATTGCCGGGACAAGCCCGGCAATGACGTGCTATGCCTTGCCGGGCTATAATTCTCTTACACGGCCTCTTCCTCTACCGCTTCTTCCTTCTTGCGGCGCTTCCACAGCAGGAGCCACCACAGGAGCAGGGGGAAGATTACGAACACCAGGAGCAAGGCCCACCACCAGGCCTTAAGCCAGTCGAGGATGCCCTGCCAGATGCTGTCGCTGCCGCCCTCGTCGCTGTCGTCGTCGCCGGAAATGCTGCCGCCGCCGGAATTCGAACCGGAGCCGCCACCGTCTACCGCGCCGCTACTGACGGTCTGGTCTGCCTTGCCGCCGCCGCCGGATTGCCCGCCATTGCCGCCGCTGCTGCCACCGCCGCCGCCGGAGGAAGGCCAGTCTACGTAGAAGGTGCATACGCCCTCGCCCTCGCCGAATTCGTCCGCGAAGTGGACCTCGAGCGTATGCGCGCCCTCACTCAGCGTGTTCACGTAGGAGCCGTGCAGCGTGATCAGCGCGCTGCCCTCGGTGAGCGTGCCTATCCGCTCGCCGTTGAGCGTCAAGTGCACCACGTGGCTGCGTCCGGGCTGCATGATGTCCTGCCCGTCTATGGTCACGTCGTAGACGTCCGTGAAGACGCCCTTGATGCGAATCTCTACCTCTTCGTTCTGCGCTATGACCACGTTGCTCTCCGTGTTGTCTACCTCTATGTCGAGGATCGGGTGGTCGTGCTTGAGCCCGGCCAGCGCCGCCTCGAGCGCATCCACCGCGCTGTTCGTCTGGCGCTCCGTGGCGTTCACCGGGTCGTCTATGAGCGCCTGCGCCTCTTCTATGGCCGCCTCGAGCGCGTCCAGCGCCTCCTGCCGGTAGTTATCCGCGTGCACCACGCCGTCCACCTGGCCCAGCACTATGTACTGCTTCCAGAAGACCAGCAGTTCGTGCAGCGTGACCATCTCGTCCCACTGGCTGGGCTTCACGTGCAGCTGCAGGTTGAGGCTCATGGACACGTAGCGCGCGGACCAGTCGTCGTACGCGTTGGTGCCCACCGCCGGATAAAAGACTATGTTGTTACTTATATATATGGCGTCCTCGTCGGTAGGCGCCAGGTCCTCGTCCGTCCACTCGAGCGTGCCGGCAACCGTCTCGCCGAAAGCGCCCGTAAGCAGCCAGTCGGTGGAGCTTGCCATGCCGCTGCCGGAAGCCTCCCACTCTCCAAATGTCTGGCCGAAACGGATGTCCGCGGGCGCCGGCATCCAGCGCAGCGTGAGCGCGGCCTTGCCCACCTTTATGTCCACCGTAGCGTACGCCACCGGAACGGACGGGTCGGCCGGCACAAACATGACCGCCACGTTCTTCATGGTGCCGGGCGTGTCCGCGCGCCGCGCATCCTCGCAGAAATACCACGCGCCGGGAATGTCCGTCTCGGAGTCGTCGGAATCCAGGTGCACCCCGCCTTCCTCAAGCGACACGTAGTTCACCAGATACTTGCCGTAGGTAATCCACGCCGGGTTCGGGTCGGACGGGTCAAAGCCCGCGCCGCGCAGGTAGCGCACGGTGGGCGGCTCGGTAACCACCGTCTTGTCGTGGCTCACCGTAAACGTCGCCGTGCCCGCAGCCTGCGTAAACCGCAGCGTGTCCGCCGGCGTAAAGACCGCCGCCGCCGAGTAGTCGCCCTCCACGTTGTACGGCGAGGTGAGATCCTCTGTAGGATCCCAGGACCAGCTGCCCGCCACCGTCTCGTAGACCGAGCCTATGAGCGCGTAAACCTTACCGTTGTCCACTATGACAGAGGCGCCCAGCGCCTCGCCCGGCGCTATGGAAGACGCCCGCGGCTGCTGGCTCACGATGGGCGTGGCCGGGTTCACCGGCACCGGCACCTCGAGCGTAACCGGCAGGTAGCTGTCCAAGTCGCTTGGCGTAAACACCGCCGTGTAGGTAAGCGGCGTTCCGGGATTTTCCTCGTTCACGTCGGGCAGTATGGACTCCTGCTTCCAGTGCCACTGGCCCGGTACCCCGCTCCCGCTCACGCCGGATATTGTGGCGCCAATGACCGACGTATTCAGTCTCTGTCCGTATACCACGGCAGAGCCCGCCGCGCCCGCTATGCCCGGCGTAGCCTTGCCTATCTCTACCACGAACGTGCCGCTCACCGGATTGTACGTCTCGTCGCCGGCCATGGTGGCGCGCACGATCACGCGTCCCGCGCCGCCCAGCGTGAGCGCCCCTTCGCCGCTCACCTCCACGTCCGCCGGACCGGAAATGAGCGTCCACGTAATCTCGCCGCCGGTCGAGCCGCCCTGCGCGTGCAACATGGCTGTGCTCAGCGCGTCAAGCAGGCCGCCGCCGTAGACCAGCTGCTCGGCTGTGGCGCTCGGATCCTGCTCATGCACGAACGCGCCTATAAACTCCAGCGGCTCCTGGTCCTTCTTGCCCAGCTCAAAAGGCGTGGACTCGCCGGAAGCCGGCAGGTACCAGGCATCCGTGCCCAGGTCGCCGTATGTGGGATCCGCCGGGCCCTCCGGCACCGGCATGGGCGTGTACTGCGCTATGATTACGTACTGGCCGGAAAAGTCGCGTCCGCCCTCCTCCGGGTCCAGCGTGAAGCGCGCCACACCGTTCTCGTCCAACGGTACGCCGAACGCTATGTCTTCTATCGCGTTTTCGTCCGCCCCGAGCGGATAGCCTTTAAAGTCCACCGTGCCGCGGGGCATATTGCCGTCCACGCCCAGGACCTGCGCGCTTATGTCTATCTCCGTCGCGGAGGGAATATTCACCGTGACCGACACGGCCGGCTCCGCCTGCATAAACGTGAGCTCCTCGCTGTGCGCCACGGCCTCCTTGTAAACCGAGTCGGCGTCCTTCCTCGCTTCCACGATAAAGGTGCCCGGCTTGTGCAGCGTAACCTCGCCCGTGTCCGCGTTAATCCGCGCCACCGAGCCTTCCACCGCCTCGCCTTCTATGGCAAAGTGCAGCGCGCCCGTGCCGCTTCCGCCCGTGACCGCCGCCACGAAGCCCGTGTCTATGCCGTAGGTAAACGTGCGGCTCTCCGGCAGGCCGATCACCTGCAGCTCCTCCTGCGTAAGCCCGCGTACGGTAAGCGAGAGGATGGTAGAGGACGGCGCTTCGTTTATGTCGCTGCCGCCCGTGCCGCGGTTATCCGCCACGTAGGTTTCGCCCAGCGGCGCGTATTCTACGCGCAGCGTATAGCTTCCCTGCGCCAGCGTCCGGAGCCAGAAGCCCTTCAGCACCACGTAGCTGTCGTCACCGGCGCCGTACACAGCCTCCCAGACGGAAGGCGGCAGCGCCTCCTCGTTTGCGTTGGTTATGTCCACTATGCGCGAGACCGCGTTTCCGTTCATGGCTATGTAGGTGGACGCCACGTCCTCCTCCGAGTAGCGGTCCGTAACCGCGGACGCGCCGAACGTGGCTATGTCCGTGTAGACCACCACGCCGTCCTTATAGACCGCGCGGTTGCCCTCCGCGTCCGTAACCCGTGCCCAGAGCGCGAACTTGGCTCTGCCGTTCACGGAGAACGCCGAGGTATAAGGCGCCCAGCCGTTCACCGGCTCGGTGTCGCCCAGCGCCACGCCCAGGTCTAAGTAGTACTCTATCTCCACGTCGCTGCCCTCGTCCGTCGCACTGATATACACGTGCGTGGTGTCCTTAAAGAACAGCCCGAAGGAAACGGTGTTCAGGAAACTGTAGAACTGCCGGTTCTTATACGCCACCTGCGCCTCCGGCGGTTTCGCGTCGCGGTACAGCATAACGTCCACGTCCTTATCCACCACCGTATAAAGCGAGTCGGAAGGCAGGATCACGTTGAGCTTGGCTAACGTTTCATTGGCATAGCTGCCCGTCACGGAAAAGCCCCAATTGCCGCCCGCGTTCGCGCCGTCATGGTTATACACGCCGCCGCCGTAAACCACGCCCGTGCCGCTGAGGCGGATGGCGTTCTCCGGCAGGGTGAGCCACTCGACCGAGTCGCCCTCGTTCACCGGCGTAAAGGTAAGCAGAATATTCTTCGAGGTAATCAGGCCGTCCTCGCCGCCGTATTGCACCGCCGTCACATGCAGCGGAATCTTGCCTTCCACATCCCCGCCGGGGTTCCCCACGGTGAGCAGGCCCGTCATGTGCTTGAGCACGTAGTTCGCGCCGGGGCCGTCGTTCAATACCGCTTCCTTGCCGCCGTTCTCCTGCAGGAAGTCTATATTATAGTAGCCTTCCTCGTCGGTATTCTGCACCGTGTAAGCCGCCTCGGCCTCCACTTCGTACAGCGTCTCGCCCGCGTCCGCCGGCACCACGCCCGCGTACTCCACCAGATACTCCCCGTCGTTAAGCTCCGGCAGCGGGTCGCCCACGTCCACCGACACGCTGGGCGCCACCACCGTAATGGTGCGCTTGCTTATGCGGAAATAATCCACCTCGGACTGGCCCGTGTAGTCGCCCGTGGCTACCGCCCAGACCTTGTACTCGCCCGCGTCGGTGGGCGGCGTCTTGGACGGACCATAGTTCGTCCCGCCGTCGTTCGGGTCGCCAAACCCCTCGTACCAGAACTCTATGCTGCCCGCCGGCACCTTGCCCGTGCTCGTGTCCGCGTTGCCGTCGTATCCGGGCGGCACGGTAATCGTGCTGTCCGCGCGCGCCTGCCGGTAGCTTATGCCGTCGTACACCTTATCCGGCGCCGAGGAAATCCACAGGTGCGCCTCTATGAGCGGATACATATGCACCGTCACGTGCACCGGCACATCCGTATAGTTCTGCGTCTCGACCGTCACGGTAAACGTAGCGTCGCCGTGCGCGCCGTCCCACGCCACCGCGTTCACCGGAACCTGCAGCGTGTCGCCGCTCATGGAGGGCGTGCCCAGAATCCCGTCCGCGTCCGTCTTGCTGCCCACGTGAAAATCTACCGTGCCGGACGGTCCCACCTTGTTGGGGACAAATGTATACATGCCGGACGTGTAGGTCTGCGCCGGCCTATCCGCCACCGCCTTGATGAGCAAGGTCTTCGCGCCGCCGCCGTCCGCCTTTTCTATGGTAGCTTCGGTAAGAGGCGGGTCTGTGTTCGCCGTGTCCGCCAGGTACGCCTTGAGGTCCGCGGGCAGGGAGTAGTTGGGCACCGCGCCCAGCAGCTTCATGTTCCGGACCGCCACCTTCTTGTTATCCTCCGCGTTCGCGTCCGCCACGTACTTACCATCCTTGCGTACCACGAACTCCGCCGTGATCTGGCCCAGCACCGCGTCGGCAGAATCGCCCGCAACCAAGCTGCCGCTGCCGGAGGTGTCCGGCTTAAACGTCACCGTGGCCTTGGCCGAGCCGTCGTAAATCTTATCGTTCGCCACCCACGTGCCCTTAAGCTCGCGGGGCTCCACTTTGGAAACCGTCACGCGCCGCGTGGCCGTCATGTCGTTGTAGTTTTCCTTGGTCGCGGCGTCTAAGTTAAACGCCACCACGTAGCCGTTGCTGCCCGCGCCGCTGTTGGTCACCGTCGGATAGACGCCCGCGTTAAGCCAGTAGAACGTCCCGGAAGGCGCCACGCCGTGCGAGTCCGTAACCGCGCTCTTAACCGTGCCGTCCAGGAGCGGGATGTCCGTGATTATGGTGCCGTAAATATACGTCCCTTCCGTGTGCGGCCAGGCGCTCACCACCACGTCCGCCTTGGCCACCTTGGGCCGCATCCAGGTAATGGTCGTCACGTGCTCATAGTTCGGATTATCCGTGGTAAAGTCTATGGGCTGCAGGCCGTCGCCGCCGTTCACCCGCGTGCCGCGCACCGTAAGCACCACGCTGCCGTCCTGCCAGTCCATGGTGCCCTCTACTATAAGACTGCTGTCTATGGGGTTTACCACCGCGCCCGCGGCCGCGGTTATGGTCGAGTCGGAAAGCAGCTGCCCGTATGTAATGCCGCCTAACTGCGGCGCTATGGCCAGCACCGGCACCGCCTTGGTTATTATGGGCGTCACCGGGAAGCTCACCGAATTGTTATAGCTCTTGTTGGTCGGCTCGAAATACACCTGATAGCCGGTGTTGCCCACCGTAGGAACGGTAGCAGGCTCCTCCCACTTAAACGTGCCGCTTATTACCTCGTTCGTGTTCGGGTCCCTCGCCACACCGCCGGTAAGTGTCAAGTCGCTGAGCTTGACACCGTAGGTGGAGGACTTAGTTACAAGCGGCGGGGTATCTATAACCGGCGTGGCCTTGCGCGTAATAAAGTCGCTGCTCACGGAGGACTTGACTAAGTAATTCACATCGGCGTTTCTGCCGAAAGTCAGGTTATACGTAACGTCCGGCTTGAGCACCGTCAGGGTAAACTCCCCGGACGCGGAGGACGCCGGCGTTATGGATACCGCCGTGGGGTCCGAGCTCTTGAGCGTGTAGGCGCCCGTGCCGCTGCCGCCCGAAACCTGCATACTTGAGGTGCTGTTATACTCCGTGGGCGCCGTGCCCGAGAGGTTCAGGTGCGCCTGCTCCGCCTTGGCCACCGTGGGCCTTATCCAGGTGAGCGTAGAGACGGCCACATAGTTCGGGTCGCCCGTGGTAAAGTCTATGGGCTGCAAGCCGTCGCCGCCGTTTCCGCTCGTGCCGGGCACGGTCAGGATCACGGAGCCGTCATGCCAGTCCGCGGTGCCGCTCACCAGCAGGCTGTTGTCGTTCGGGTTTACCACCGCGTTCGTGCTGAGCGTTATGATGGACGCGGAAAGCGGCTGCTCGTAGGTTATGCCGCTGACCTGAACGGTCCCCTTAAGAAGCGGCGTGGCCTTGGCTATGGGCGCCGCCACGGTGAAATTCGGCGAGTTGTTATACCCGTCGTCCGTCGGGTCGAAATAGACCGGATAGCCGCTGTTGGAAACCGGCGGGATGACGGTGGGATCCACCCACTTAAACGAGCCGGCTATGGCCTCGTGCGTGTTCGGGTCGGTAGCCACCCCGCCCGAGAATGTCAAGGCGCTGAGCTTGACACCGTAGGTCTTGCCGGAAGCCGCCGTGGGCGCCGTGCTTATGGTGGGCGTGGTCTTCGTGGTAGCCGTGCTGCCGGTCGTGGCGGATATAGCCAAGTAGTTGTCGTCGGTGGCCCTGCCGTACGTTAGCGTGTAGCTCGCGTTCGGCTTGAGCACCTTGACCGTAAACTGTCCGGTGGCGCTGGACGTGGGCGACACGGATGCCACGGAAGTATCCGAGCTGGAAAGCGTGTAATTGCCCCCGCTGCTACCGCCCGAGACGGTTATGGTGGCGCTGGAATTATACTGCGTAGGGAAAGAGCCGCTTATGCTCACGGCTGCCTGCGCTATCTTGGTAGCCGTGGCGGACTTGGAGACCGAGGTCGCGGCATTATAGCTGCTGTCCCCCGCGCGCCCCGCCGTAAGCGTGTAGGAGCCCGTGCCCTTCTTAATCCTTACGTTGTAGGAACCGTTGGAACCCGTGACCTCCGCCACGGCGGTGTTATTGCTGGAAAGAGAGTAGGCGCCCGTGCCGTTTCCGCCCGAAACGGTTATCGAGGCGGTAGAGTTATAGGCGGTCGGCAGTGTCCCGTTTATGTACAGCGTCCCCTGCCCCTGCTTGTTCACGGTAAAAACTAAGTTGATATCCTTTGACTCGTCCTGGTCGCCGCTGCTCGTATGCCCCAGAACGTTCACGGTCACGGTCCGCGTGCAGGCTATGTGAAGCGTAGCGTTATAGGTTCCCGCTGCCAGGCCGTTCACCGGTCGCACGCCGCAAGTGGTCTTGCCGTCGGTTTTCACCGACCCGGCCGGTACGGTGGAGATTTCAAAAGCGCCGGGATTCGAGCCGCCCAGCGTCGCCTTTATATCCTTTAATGTGGAGTACGTGGACATGCCGTTCCCCTGGACGAACGTCCCCTCCACGGTCCAGACTATGGCCTCCGACTGCTGCCCGTAGCCCACGTTTACCGATCCGAAATTGGTCGTGGCAAGCGGCATAATCTCCGAGTCCAGCACATCGAGGTCCATGGCCGGCGTGGTTTCGGTCTCCGCAGCCGGCTCCGGCTCCGGCTCGGTGCCCGGCTGAATGGGTGCGGCAGTGGTTTCCGCCGGCTCTTCAGGCGCGGCCTCAACGACTGTCGGCTCGCTCGTGACCTGCTCCCCTTCCGGCTCAGCGGCGGCGGCCTCTTCCTCGCCGGTAGCAGGCGTTTCCGTCTCCTCCGGTGTTTCCGCCGGCTGCTCCGTTATGGCACCGCCGGTGGCCGCCGGCTCCAAATCCTCGCCGGAAAACGCCGCCTGCGGCACCAGCGGGTAAAGAATCAAGATGGAAAGCGCCAATGCCAGCGCGCACATCAAAAAGTATCTGTTCCGGGATCCAAAAAGGTACTTACCAACAGCCGTCGCGCCCCCGCGCGCCCCGCCGCGTTCACCGCCATGTCCCCTCAACCGTTCGCTACTCATACTGCACCCCCGTAAACTCAGTTCGTACACCATTGCAGGCCCTGTGCCAACAATCCAGTCGCCCGACGAAAACCGCGGCAACTAAAAACAAGTATCCGTGTAAACAATACTAAACGTCTGCTTAGGCGCGCACCACACCCAAAAAAGGAATTTTTCCTACCCAAGCCTCACCCTTTAGGGTGAGGCGAGGGCAGCTGGATATCCGGCAACAAGCCGGATATCCAGCAACCGCACCCAGCGAACGTCCGCAGGCAACTCCTATGGCGGAAAAACTCATAAATGTACCATTTATGTGTTTTTCCGCCCCGCCCATTCGGATGTCCAAAGCTAATAACAGCGCCGCACCCCCCCGCCGTCCGCACAAAAAAAAGAAATGCGGGTCCGGCATGGGAGTAGCCGGGCCCGCCTCGGGGGGGTATGTGGGTTCCGGATGATCTGTGGGAACGGGTCACGCGGAACCTTCGAGTATTCACCACACGTAGTCTTGGGGAGAAGACTCCATGTGATTTGCTTTGTTAAGCGCGCCCGCCGCAGCGTAGTCCGCGGCAGGCACGCGATAGAGGGCTATCTGGCCTGCGCGTATTCGTAGTCCTCGCCGTTATGGCGGTTCTTATCCTTGCGCGCGTTGTACAGCAGCGTAAAGATAATATGCACTAAGAACACGAACGCCACGATTATAGTCCACACGTTGAACAGTGCCATGGGCAGCGTCAGGTCATCCAGGATGAGCCACACGATGGGCGTCAGGATGCCTATGATAATCGCCAGCAGCCTGAGCAGGTTGCCGCGCCTATGCTGCTTCTCGCGCTCTTCCTGCTGCTGAGTGGTAGCATTCTGCGCACCGGAAACCTCGTCGTAATCCTCGTCGCGGCGACGCTTGGTAAGCCCGCCCACCAGCAGGATTATGGCGATAACCACCGCGATACACGACAGGATGAGCGACACGAGCGACCACGCGTGGTTGTTCCACAGGTATACGCTGCGCGGCGTATCCTCATCGCCTATATTCGCCGAGTCCGTCACGGGCGTAACCGGTGTGGTGACCGTGGGAGTGGTGCTCGTAGTTACCGCCGTAGGCGTAGGCTCGGGTGTCGGCTCCGGATCCGGCGTAGGATCGGGATCCGGCACGACCACCGGCGGCACGTAAACGTAGCTCCACCGCGCCGTGACCGTAATATTGGACGTTATATACGAGTAGCTCCTGTCCCAACCCACGAAGGTGTAGCTCGGGTACGCCGGATTCCCCGGCGCCGTAGCCGAACCGGCGTACGGGACCGACTCAATCTTAAGGACCGCGCCAAAGCCATTGACAAAGGTCACAAGGTAGTACTGCAGCACGCTCACAGGCGGCGCGTACGTCGTGGGCGGATCCGCGGGCGGGTCGTCCACGTCGGCCTTGTAGGTCACATCCAAGGAGGCCGCATTGATTATGTTGCTCGCCACGGAAACGCCGTCCGCCACGCCTACCGTGACCGCCAGGTCCACCGTCTGCCCGGCCAGTGCCGTAAGGTCGCCGGCGCTTATGGTATAGCTCACCTGATTGCCGCTGCGGGTAAGCTGGCCGCGACCGGCCGCCGCGCCCACCGCGCTCACATTGTAAATCCGTAGCTGCGCCGGCACCGCGTCGCTCACCAGCACGCTCTCATACAGGCTCGTGTCCGCAGGCAACGTGTAGCGGATGTGATAGACCAGCGTCTCCGTCGCGGAATTCAGCTGGGTATCCGTGCCGTCTATCTGCTTGAAGAATCCGGTCGGCGGGTCGGGGATGTTTATCTCCACGCCCGGCGCTTCCGGCTCTTCCGGCGTCGGGTCGGGGGCCGTCTTGTAGTCCACCGTCACCTTGCCCTTGTTGACTATGGGCGTGTTCGTGTTGTTCGCGGAGGTCGTGCCTGCCGCGAGGCGCACCGTAATCACCAGGTCCACCTTGGCGTCCGTCAGAGCGGCGAATTCCGCATCGTCCGTTATGGTAGCCGTCACCTTGTTGTTGACAATGGTAACCGTGCCCATGCCTGCCGCGTCGCCGGCAAATCCGGCCGAGACGATCTCAAACGCCGCGGGAACCTCATCCTCTAAGGTCAGCGTCTCGTAGTCGAGCGTGACCGCCGGAAGCGTGGTCATGACGTGGTAGGTGAGAAGCTCCGTCGTGGAGTTGAGCACCTTGTCCGTCCCGTCTATGGTCTTCACCGTGCCGCTGGGCGCCGTAGGAATATCCACATCTATGGGAGGCGCCTCTGCGTCTGGCGGGTCAGCGGGCGGGTCGTCCACGTCGGTCTTGTAGGTCACATCCATGCTCACCTTGTTCTTCACGGCGGCAGCCGAGGTGACGCCCGTCGCGGACTTCACCGTTATGGCCAGGTTCACCGTCTTGCCCTGCAGGGCCGCCAATTCCGTCGCGCTGCTAATCGTGTACGTGATGGTATTCCCGCTCTGCGTAAGCGTGCCCATCCCGGCGGAATCTCCCACGGCGGCCTGTGTAACGATCTGCAGGGCAGCCGGCACGTTATCCGTCACCGTGATGGAACTGTAAAGATGCGTATCCGATGGGATGTCGAACGTCACATGATAAGTCAGCTCTTCAGATGGCGAATCGAGTGTATAATCCGTCCCGTCTATGCTCTTGCTGAAGTTCGCGGGCGGATCGGGTATGTCTATATCCACGCCCGGGCCGGTTATGGCAGGCGGCGTGGGATCCTGAGGCCCGGACTTGTACTCCGGGGTCACCGTAGCGGTGTTCACTATGGGCGCCGTGGTGTTATCCGCGGACGTCGTGCCAGCCTTCAGGCGCACCGTAATCACTAAGTCTACCACCTTGCCGGCCAGCGCGGTAAAGTCCGCGTCAGCCGTTATGGTAGCCGTCACCTTGTTGTTGGCAATGGCGCCTATAGTGCCCTTCCCTGTCGCGTCGCCGGTAAATCCCACCGAGAGGATCTCAAACACAGCCGGAACCTGATCCTCCAGCGTGAGCGTCTCGTAGTTCGAGGTTATGGCCGGAAGCGTGGCCAGCACATGATAGCTGATGGCCTCCTGCGTGGAGTTGAGCACCGTGTCCGTCCCGTCTACGGTCTTCGCCACGCCGCCGAGGGGCGCCGAATCCGCCTCAAACACGGCATAGTAGTCGTAGTCTATGTACCCGTACGTACCGCTTCCCGAGCCGAACGGAGAATTCACGGAAGCGGCGACCTGCGCAGCCGTAAGGCCAGCGGTAGGCGTGGCATTCCACGCCGGCGCTATGCCGCCCGCCGTTACGCGCACCCAGCCCGTAAAGGTATAGCCGGCGGTCGTAGTCACTTCCGGCTGCGGCGCGGTAAGCGTGGTCTGCGGCGCATCCGTGAGCGTCTTCTTCGCGGGGCTGCCCGTTACGCCGGCGCCGGAGACCGTACCCTTGGTCGTGTCCGCACTCTGCCAGGTGAGCGTGGTATCCGCCTTGCCCAGCACGCCTATGTTATAGCGCGCCTCGGAGGAAACGCGATGCTCCAGGTCCGCGCCGGAAGGATCCGTCCAACCGGCGGAGACGGTAGCGGTAGCGGTCACGTCCGCGTCCGTGCTCACGAATATGTTCTGCTGGAAGCCCGTGGCCGGACTTGCCGAGGTATCGGGAATGGTATCTCCCGGATTCGCCGCCCGCGTAGCCGTGGGCCCGAACATCCAGGTCGTGGCATTCGCGTTCGTCACCTTAAGCGTATACTTACCGTCGCCCGAAAGCAGGTCCACCACACGGTACGTGCCGTCCGGCAGTATGCAAGCCGTATCCGGATCCGTCCCGTAGGT
>JAISTV010000008.1 GCA_031272485.1 Eubacteriales Family XIII. Incertae Sedis bacterium | reverse complement strand
GATAAAATATTGCCTACTGCATAGAGCGGCAAGTTGAGAAGCCAATCTTGCTGTTTGTAATCCGTCATGGAAGCGCGGACAGAAATCGGCATCTTGTACTTGTCGGAAAAGGCTTTCAGGCTTTTACTTTGGAGGTTGACCTCGGCTTTAACTTCAAGCGGCACAATGGCATTTCCGGTATCAAGCAGAAAATCAATTTCCGATCTATTGTTCTCGTTTGTCCAATAGTACGCTTCGATGCCCGAAATTGTTTTTAGCTGCTGGAGGACATACTGTTCCGTGAGCGCGCCTTTAAATTCTGTAAAAAGCGTATTGCCGTCAAGCAAGACATCCTGCTTCATCCGTGTCATGCAGGAAAGAAGACCGACATCTACAATAAATAGCTTGAACGCTTTCATATCTTCGTAGGCTTTGAGCGGCAAATGCGGCGCGGTCACGCGAGGAACCTTGTGAACGAGTCCACAGTCTGCGAGCCACATCAGTCCGGCCTCGTAGTCCTTTGCCCTCGCACCGCTTCGGATGAGGCCGTATATGAATTTCTTGTTCTCGCGCGCAAGCTGCGATGGTATACTGTCCCACAGCATACGGACACGCGGCACGTCCTTCTCCGGAACATGCTTTGAAAAATCCTGCTCATACGACGCCAGAATGTTCTGCTGAATCCTGCGTACTTCATTGAAGTCATTGTTTTCCGAGAAAGCAAGAACAACCTCCGGCATACCGCCAACGAAGTAATAGTGTTTCAGCAATTCGATATAGTCCTGCTTAAATGTGGTCTGCATACCGTAATCGGCCTCGGCGAGAAGTGAGGCAAACTGTTGCTTTCCCATGGCCATCATAAACTCCGGGAACGAAAGCGGATAAAGGTCTAAGAAATCCACTTTCCCGACAGGAAATGACGTTCCTTGATGCAAAGCGACTCCAAGGAGCGAACCGGCGCAGACAATCTGGTATTCCGGGGCATTTTCCTGAAAGTATTTGAGCGAAGCCAGCGCCGCAGGATTCTCCTGAATCTCATCGAAGATGATAAGCGTATTCTCGGGGTCTATCTTGCTATTGTTATATATCTCAATCCCCGTGATCAGCCGCTGTACATCGAGGTCGGCGGCAAACAGTTCTTTCATGCGGGGGTTATTATCCATGTTTATGTAGCAGACGCTTTCATACGAAATGCGGCCAAACTCTTTCATCAGCCAAGTCTTGCCTACCTGACGTGCGCCTCTGATAAGCAAAGGCTTACGCCTTTTACCCGTTTTCCATTTGTTTAGCTCTTCTATCGCTGTGCGATACACGACCAAGTCACCTCCTTTCCAGATGACAACAGCTTATCACATCCAACATAAATATACAACGACTTTTTGCACAAATACACATTTTTATCATATGACTTTTTGCGTAAACGCACACTTTTATCATAGGACTTTTTGTAGCGTAACTAAGAAAACCCCCGCAACTGTTGAAATTGCAGGGGTTTTTTGTGGAGCTGCCCAGCAGATTTGAACTGCCGACTTCCTCCTTACCAAGGAGGTACTCTACCAACTGAGTTAGGGCAGCGCGACCGAATAGCATTATACCAGAAAGATATGCGGAATGCGACAGAAATTTTACGCGGACGGTATATAATGTTTGCATACACGGAAGGAGGCGCAGCGCATGGAAACAAGGTTGGCGGTTATCGCCATAATCGTAGATAATACGGATTCGGTGGAGCGGCTGAACGGCGTGCTACACGAATACCGCGAATGGATACTCGGACGGATGGGAATTCCGTACCGGCAAAAGGGCCGTCACATAATCAGTGTGGCGGTGGATGCGCCGCAGCAGGCTATCAGCGCCCTGTCGGGGAAGATAGGCGCCCTGCCCGGCGTCACCACCAGCACCGTGTACAGCAAGTCCTGACGCATTGGCGGCGAAAGGGGAGGCAGAATGCCGCCCGGCCCATCCTATGCTGCATCCTTAAACACTATGTCTATGTCGCCCGTGGAGACGCGCAGCGTAATCACGCACAGCGAATCCGCAGGCTGATCCTTGTAGTAACTGCCCACTCCGGAGCCGGCGTGTTTATCGTTTATCTCTATCTCGCCTATATTGGTTTCCGCCACGATTCCCACGCTTGTCTGCGGCATATTCATCTGCACGTCTACGTCGCCTATATCCGAGAGAACCAGGGCCTCGCCCAGCGCCGTCCAGCGCACAATCGTTATGCTCCCGGTGTCCGAATTAATCGTGGTGCTGCCCTTTTCATCCGTAAGGTCCCAATCCGCGATTTCAATGTCGCCTATGTCCGCGCTCACTGTCAAGCTTCCGGACTTGACTTTCTGGAGGGAAACATTCCCGGTGCTTGATTCTATGCTGCCGGACTTAGCCACCAGGCCGGTCACGGTAACCTCACCGATATCCGACCGCACCTGAAACGCGCCCGTGCTTATCCCTTCCAGGGTCATGTCGCCCGTTCTGCCGGTGACGGAAAATTCCGCAGCGCTCACGTTACTGATATCTATATCGCCTATGTCGCATTCGGCAGTAAACTTCGATACGCCATTCAGGTCCGAAATCTTCGTGTCGCCTGTGTCCAGCATAACGAGCACATCACTTAGCGCCGTGCCCTGCGGAACCGTGATGATTATCGTTGACCGAGCGCGATCGTCAATCCAGTACATTAAATCTCCGAGGACAATCCGGCTGAAGGAAAACCATTCCGTTGCGCCGCTCTTTCCCTTATCCTCTATTATCTCCAGAACGCCGTTCGTCTCTTTTATGCTCGTACGGTCCAGCTGGCTCTTCTGCAGATTCCCGGTCACGGTGACCTCGCTGCCGGAGCCCTGCTGAATAATGACGTTGTGGACGTGAGACAAATCCACCTCTAAGCCCGAGATTTCCTCGAACGAATAGTCTATGGCCTCTACCGCATACAGTTCCGTTAACGAGTAGACCTGAATCCCGTTCGGCCCGAAGCTGATATCCTTGAACCCGCCAATGGCATAACCCGAAACGAAGAGTCCCACGCTGCCTATAAGCACTGCGCCGCAGACAATGACCGTGTTGCGCGTCTTACGTCCCTTCCGCTTCTTAGGCGTCTCCTCGCCTTGGGCCTCCTCTGCAGCGGTCGCATCCGGTCCCGCGGAGGCGGGAGGGGTGCCGGCGAAGGCGGCGGTTCCGTATTTCGCCGCTTCCTTCTGTGACTTGTTTCTCCGCATTTTATTGAACAGCTTCGCGATGCCCTTCATGGTTATGTAGAACAGCCATGCGGAGAAGATGCAGAACAGAACACCGAACGCTATGAGGAACAGCCCGTATCCCGTATAGCTGAGCGCTGCACCCGCATCCTGCGGTATGACCGCAAGTCCCATGATAAAGGTGAAAATTCCGCTGCCCACTATCGCTATGGCGGACACGCAAAGCGCGAAGAGGACCGCAAGTATCGAGATAAGCACGGCGAAGAGGACGGCGAAGAGCGCTATGGCCACGGGCAATGCAATTGGCGCCGCAAACACACCCAGCACGCCGAACCAGACTGCCGAGATGCCCTTGCGGATGCGCGGCTTGCCTTCGTCTAAATTCCGCATGGCCGCATCCGCCAGGATGGTAGCCGCCAGCTGCTTGGGCTTTCCGAGCCGCGCGATAATCTCATCTGCCCTCTCATAGCCCGCCTCTGCAAACAGCTCGGCGTAGTATTCCAAGGCATCGCCGCGCTCCGCATCCGGCAGCTTCCGCAATGCCTTGTCGAGCTTCTTCAGATACTCGTCGGCCTTCTGCTTCCCGGCGTGCCGCGCGTACTGTGCGTATCCGTCCTGCGCCTGGCCGCCTGCACCGTTTTGAAATCCATTGTTGATAGACATGACGTAACCCTTCCTATCCCTTTAACCCAGCAAGCCGTCCAGCCCGCTCTTATACCGCTTCCATTCTTCCTTGTACACCTTGGACCTCTCGCGGCCCTGCGCGGTAATCGTGTAGTAACGCCGATTCCGCCCTTGCCACGGCTGGTCATACGCTTTCAGGCACTGCTCCTTCATGAGGCGGCGCAGCACCGGGTACAGCGTAGACTCCGAAACGCCCAGCACTTGCTGCAGCGTCTGCGTCAACGCATACCCGTACGTGTCGCCCTTCTCCAGGGTGGCCAACACGCACGCATCTAAGAGTGTCGCTCCGACTTGAAATATCATTCGCTCTTTCCTCCGCCATTCTCATCCGGCCGCTTTCTGAATATTAGAAAGCATAAAATACTGTATTGCTGGCAATACTATACGTCGTATAATATTGTTTGTCAATACCTATCTGATATTTTTTTACCTCTGCGTGAATCTGTTCGGACGGCTCGGAACGCAATATGTAAACAGGCGACCGGATTGTTGTCCGCGAGCACGGATTTTTGTATAATAAACAGGCTGCAAACAAGCCCGCGTAGCTCAGAGGATAGAGCGTCGGTTTCCTAAACCGTGCGTCGGATGTTCGAATCATCTCGCGGGTGCCAGAAAAACAGTGAGGGGCGGAGTCCCTCACTGTTTTTCTGTGTGCCCGCGAGATGATTCGAACATGAACATGCACGAGCGTAAAGCAAAATGCTTCAGTGAAGCATTTTGTAGCGAGTGGTTCAAGCCGACTGAAAGAGGAGGCGCAGAACGGCAGATGTCCGCATAGCGGGCAGCTGCGAAATCATCTCGCGGGTGCCCTTCTGCACCCAGCTGGGCGAAGCCCGCCAAGAGGGGGCAGAGCCCCCTATGGGGAGCGGGTAGGCGCGTCGGATGTTCGAATCATCTCCAGCTTCTTCTCCCGCTTCATGCGTTTGATTTGGCGCTCGCGTCTTAACGCGGCGGACCTGTTCTCCGCCTCTTCTATATAGGCAAGCGTTACCGGGCGGCGGCTTCTGGTGTACTTGGCGCCGATGCCTTCGTTGTGCGCCTTGAGACGCTCCTGAATATCATTCGTCCACCCGCAGTAGAGCGTGCCGTCCGCGCACTCCACAAGGTAGACGAGGCTCTTCTTTTTCTTCTTTTCTTTCGCTTCACCCTTCATCCGGCCATCTCCCCGGTTTCCCGCGCGCGGCTGTCAAGCAATTTACTTGACACCGAAATAAGAAAACCCGGCTTTTTCGGAGTCATCGAAAAAGCCGGATCGCTTTGCTTTTCCAGCAAGGATACTGTTTTCGCGAGAGGCGAAATCCTTACTTTTTCTTGGGCTTGCTCACCGCGTTCTTGAGCGTGGCGCCAGCCTTGAACTTTACTCTCTTGCCGGCAGGGATCTTTATCGCTTCGCCCGTTTTCGGGTTCTTGCCCTTGCGAGCCGCAGTCTTTACCACAGAGTACGATCCGAAGCCAACGAACGTAACACTGTCACCCTTCTTCAGCGCCTTGGTAATGGTCTCTTCGTACGCCTTCAAAAATGTTGCAGCGTCTTTCTTGGAGAGCTCTGCCTTCTTCGCTACTTCCGCCAAAAATTCCTGTTTGTTCACGTTCTTATCTCCTTCCGAAATATAAAAATTAAGAAGCACTATACCCCTAACAACTAAATTATAAGCCGTACACAGGGATTGTCAAGGAATTCCACACCAAAAAAATGTTGCAAATACGTTTCTTTAACGGGTTTTGCGGGTATCCATGAAACAGTATTCCGGCGCAAAATATGATGACGCCCGCACGGGGGAAAGGGAAGAATAATGGAGACGTATCAAAGCAACGCACTATCTATAAAAGCGCTTACGGACTGGGGCCGCCTTAACGACTGCTCGGACTTACACATTACAGCCTTTCAGCCGCCTACCTTCCGGCACCTCGGAGACCTTGTGCCCGGGCCGTTTACCGGCACACGCGAGCAGTATCGCGCGCTCATCCTCTCTATGCTCAGCGAGTACCAGACAGAGGAACTCTCACTCGGAAAGGACCTGGACTTCAGCTTCGAGGAGGCGGACGGACAGCGTTTCCGTGTGAATGTCTACCGCCAGCAGAACGAACTGGCGGCGGCCATCCGCATCCTGCGAAACGACATCCCGTCGCTTGCAGACCTGCGCCTGCCGCCTGTCATCCGGCAGCTCGCCGAGCAGCCGCGCGGCATAGTCCTCGTGACCGGCCCTACCGGTTCCGGCAAGTCCACCACGCTCGCCGCCATGATTGACTACATCAACGAGACGCGCAAGGCGCACATCATTACCGTAGAGGATCCCATAGAGTATATCCACAAGAGTAAGAACTGCCTGGTACACCAGCGCGAGGTGCACCGCGACGTGGCCTCTTTCGCGGACGCCCTTCGCTCCGCCATGCGCGAAGACCCCGACGTGATACTGGTGGGGGAAATGCGCGATTACGAGACCATATCCGCCGCCGTCACGGCAGCCGAGACCGGGCATCTGGTCTTTTCCACACTGCATACGACCGGCGCGGCGCAAACGCTGGACCGCATCGTGGACGTGTATCCGTCGCACAGCCAGGGCATGATTCGCTCTCAGCTTTCCGGCGTCCTGCGCGGGGTCATCACACAGACCCTCGTGCCACTTGCCGACAGAAGCGGCCGAACCGTGGCTACGGAAATTCTCATAGGCACGGACGCCGTGCTGAATATTATCCGCGAGGGCAAGTACCACCAGCTCGGCTCCACCATGCAGTCTAACGCGGCGGTGGGCATGCACACGCTGGCCGGCGACCTGGCAGACCTTGTCCGCAAGGGGCTCATAACAAAAGAAACCGCGCTGGTGAGCGCGGGGAACCGGATGGAGCTGGAGCAGTATCTCGGAATGTAAAGCGCTCTGCTTTACGCGAGGTACGCGCGAACCGCCACCTTCGTTTCTTCATATAGTTTACGGAAGAGGTCTACGTTCTCCTGCTGCGGCGTGCCGCCACCGCGGAGCTGTTCCATGAGCACGGAGCTCTCCTGAAAGAAACCCGTCAGAGAAAGATTTCCCGCTATGCCCTTCGCGGCATGCACAATCTCGCCTGCCCGCGTATAGTTCTTCTCGGAAATCGCCTGATCAAATCCGGCTATGTCCACGCTCGTCTCAAACTTTTCCAGAAGCTTGCGATACAGCCCCTCGTTTCCCCCGACACGTGCGAGAGCCGAAGCTACATCGATATATTTGCTGTCTGCATTACCCATTTTACTGTTCTTCCCTCACGTAGACGCGTGACTCCACTGGCGCCGCAGCCTCTTACACACCACAGCTTTAATTAAGTTTACCAGCTATGAAATTTTAGCATACAAACCGCGGATAGTAAAGACAACCGCCTCCGTAAAAAAATTATTTGACAAGAAAAGCCCTTTGCCCGATAATGTTTAAGTGCCTTTCAACCAAGGGTCTTTAGCTCAGCTGGGAGAGCGCCGCGCTGGCAGCGCGGAGGTCAGGGGTTCGAGCCCCCTAAGATCCACCACGGCGAGAATCCGCGAGAGCGGGTTCTTTTTTATAAGTACTTCCTTATCACCTGCAAAAGCAGCGCGTAGTCCACTGGCTTGGACACGTGGTCATTCATGCCCGAGGCAAGCGCGGATTCCACGTCCTCCGTGAACGCGTTCGCGGACATGGCCACTATGGGCACGGTCTCGCTGCGTGGCGTATCCGACGCGCGAATGGCGCGGGTGGCCTCGTACCCGTCCATAACCGGCATTTGAATATCCATGAATATCAGGTCTATGTCCTCCGGGCTTTCCGTGAAGCAGCGTACGGCCTCCTCGCCATTCTCCGCCTCCACGATTCGCACGCCCGTCTCCTCCAGCATGCCCGCCACTATCTCGCGGTTTATCTCCACGTCCTCGGCTATCAGGATGGTCTTTCCGCTTAGGATATCCGCCTCCACATTGGCGCAGGCACACGCAGCGTCTGACCCGTCTGCGGCGGAAGCGCACGCATCCGTCAGCGCAAAAGGAACCACAAACGTGAACGTAGAGCCCTTCCCTTCCTCCGTCTGAAGCGTAATCCGGCCGCCCATCCGCTCGAGTATCCGTTTCGAAAGCGCAAGGCCCAGCCCCGTTCCGCCGTACTGCCTGGTGGTGCCGGTGTCGGCCTGCTGAAACGCCGCGAAGAGCCGGCTCTTCTGCTGTTCGGATATGCCAATGCCGTTGTCGCGCACATCCACGCGCAGGAAAAACGTCCCGCCGGTGCCACCGTCAGCGTCCGCCGCGTCGGCAAGCCCGGCCACGTCCGCCTCTCCGGCGCGCCCCACCGTAAGCTCTACGCGTCCGCCCTCCGGCGTGAACTTCACCGCGTTGCTTGTAAGGTTCACCATGACCTGCAGCAGGCGCACCTCATCGCCCTCAAGCATCTGGGGCAGGCCCGGCTGAACCGTGACCGTAAACGTCTGGCTCTTGGCCTCCGCGCGGTCTGCCGTAAAGGCCCGCGCGTGGTCTATCACGTCCGCCAGGCAGAAGCGCACCGGCGCCAGGTCGAACTGGTCGGCCTCTATCTTGCTCATATCCAGAATGTCGCTGATAATCCCCATCAGGTGGTTCGAGGACTCGCTGATTCGCTCCAGACAGTACTGCACGCGCGCCGGATCCTGCGCCGCACGCGCCAGCTCCGTCATGCCGATTATGGCGTTCATGGGCGTGCGAATCTCGTGGCTCATGTTCGCCAGAAACTCGCTCTTGGCGCGGTTCGCGTGCTCCGCCTCCTCCTTGGCCCGGATCAGCTCTACGTCGTTCGCGTTCCTGAGCCGCTCCGTCTGGTCGTGCATGAGCGACAGCGAGCGATAGTCCCGCTCGAGTTTCGAGAGCTTCCGCTGAAGCCGTATGATTTCTTTCTCGGATTCCCGGTCTATGCTCTTGCCCCCCTACAGTTCACACAGCACGATTGAGCAGTTGTGGAAACGGTTCGTTGCCGCGCCGTCCTTATACAGCGCCGGCGAAAACTCGCCCAGACAGTACGCGCCGGCCAGCCGGTAGCCTGCCGGCAGAAGCTCCTCGAGTATCTGCCCCTCTGCACCGCTCTCCGTTCCCAGAATCATGGAGCGTCCGCAGCACGAGATGCACAGCACCAGCGAGTAGCCCTCCTCGGCGTCCCCCGCCGCCGCGTCCGCCGCCAGCCCCTCCATGGAAAGCCGGCACGAAGACAGGATGTCGTCCCGGTTCACTAAGCATATGTTGGCAATGGTGCCCGCGGGCACGTTCCCCAGGAAAACCCCTTCGCCGGTCCCGGCATTGAGGCCGCTAATGTGACGCATGAGCGGCGTCTCGTCCGTCCCCTCGCGCGTAAGCATCATGGGATAGGAATTAAAAGCGAGGAGCGGGTCGTCCACGTCCGTGCGCAGGCCGAACCCGTTCAGATATTCGATAAAGGTCTCGTCCCCCACGCGGTAAACCGTGGTCCCCTTGGACTCCGTGACCTTCTGGCGACGCTCCGCGAAGCGGGAGGTTACGTGCCGCAAGTAAAAGCGCGGGTGAACCTCTCCCGCGAGTCCGGCAAGCACCGCCGCATCCCTAAAGTCGCGTCCGGAGAAAAACACGCGCGCGCGCAGATAGTCATAGTCGTCCGAGGCCACGCCGCCCAGCAGCGGCATCCCCGGCGCCAGTGCAGCCAGCGTATCCGGATACACATCCCCCGCGAAAGGCATGCCCGCCGGTGGAAAGAGCAACAACAGAGCCGGCTGCCCTATGTTTTTTTCCATCTCCGAATAAGCCGCCCGGATGCCATCTGCCGCCGTATCGCCCGTGAGCGTGGGCGTTACCGACACCGCAAAACGGACGCCTTCGCCCGCTATGACGGTAAGGACGGAAGACATTTCATTGTAGCCGCCCGGGCCCAGGGCCGCGAGGGTGGTCATACCCACCACGTCAAAGCCCAGCCGCTCGCGCAGAATGCCCGTGAGCGCGGCGCCGTCCACGTCCGCGTCGCAGTACAGAATGCCGAGCGCATCCGGCCCGAAGGACGCCCCGTCCGCGAGGCCGGCTATAAGCTCGTCCGCCGCCGCCTGGACATCGTCAAGTTCAAAACTGATAGAAACCGCACTTTTCATAGCTAACCCCTTAACCCCATCTGAAACAACGGTATATATGCTAAGTATAGCACCGCGGCGTACCCGCCGCAATGCGCCTAATTCACGGCTTTTTCAATCAGCGCGCACACCGAGGACGCGAACGCCACCGGGTCCTCCACCGGCAGCCCTTCCATGAGAAGCGCCTGGTCGTACAGCAGCTCGGCGTAGGTCTTTACGCAGTCCGGGTCCTTCTCGAACGCCTTTCCGAGCGCCGGCAGAATGCCGTGGTCCGCGTTGATTTCCAGAATGCGTTCCGCCCGAATCTTCTCGTCCGCGCCCGGCATCTGGTTGAGCACCTTCTCCATCTCCAGCGACAGCCCTTCGCCGGATACCAGCACCACCGGATGTGTCTTCAGTCGCCGGCTCAGCCGCACGTCCGCCACTTTTCCGGCGAGCGCCTCCTTCATGGCCGTCAGCAGCTCCTTGCTGCTCTCCGCCTGCTCCTCCGCCTTCTTCTTTTCCTCCTCGGTCTCCTCCAGACCCAGGTCGCCCTCGGACACGTTCTTGAACGGCTTCTCGCCGTAACGCCCGAGCACCTTGAGCGCGAACTCGTCCACGTCATCCGTGCAGTAGAGAATCTCGAAACCCTTGTCTTTCAAAAGCTCCGTCTGCGGCAGCTTGTCCACCTTGTCCAGACTCTCGCCCACCGCGTAGTAGAAGAATTTCTGCTCCTCCGGCATGCGCGCCAGGACCTCCGCCAGCGTCACGTACTTCTTCTCCTTCGAGGAATGGAAGAGAACCAGGTCCTGCAGCTTCTCCTTGTTCGCCCCGTAGCTGTCGTAAATCCCGTACTTTAGCTGCAAGCCGAAGTTCTCGAAGAACTTCTCGTACGTCTCGCGGTCCGCGGAGAGCATGCCCTCCAGCTCCGACTTGATCTTCCCCTCCAGCCGCTGCGCTATGGCCCGCAGCTGCCGGTCGTGCTGCAGCATTTCCCGCGAGATGTTCAGCGACAAATCCTGCGAGTCCACCAGCCCCTTCACAAAGCTGAAGTAGTCCGGCAGCAGCTCCGCGCAGCGCTCCATAATCATGACCCCGCTCGAGTACAGCTGCAGCCCCTTCTCAAAATCCCGCGAGTAATACCCGTACGGCGGCCGCGCCGGAATGTACAGCAGCGCGTCGTAGCTCACCACGCCTTCCACGCCCGTGTGAATGACCTTGAGCGGATCCTCAAAATCCGCAAACTTCTCCTTATAGAAATTGTTATAGTCCTCGTCGCTTATCTCGCTCTTGACCCGCTTCCACAGCGGCACCATGCTGTTGAGCGTCTCCGTCTCCACATATGTCTCGTACCTGGGCTCCGCGCCGTCCGCGTCCGAGCCCTCCACCTTGCGCGTGTGCTCCATGTCCATGACTATTGGATAGCGTATGTAGTCCGAGTACCGCTTGACCAGCGAGCGAATCTGCCACGGCGTGACGAACCGGTCGTAGCTTTCATCCTCCGTGTTGTCCTTAATCGTGAGCACTATGTCCGTGCCCGCCGCCTCGCGCACCGCCTCCTTCACCGTAAAGCCGTCCGCGCCCTGCGACGCCCACTCCCACGCGTTTTCTTCCCCGTAGGCCCGCGAGACCACCGTAATCTCCTTGCTCACCATGAACGCCGAATAGAACCCCACGCCGAACTGGCCAATGATGTCTATGGCCTCCGCGTCCGCTCCCGCCGGGGCCCCTTCGCCCGTCTTAAAGTCCAGCGAGCCGGACCGCGCTATGGTGCCCAGATTGCTCACCAGTTCCTCCTGCGTCATACCTATCCCGTTATCAGAGATGGTCAGCGTACGCGCTTCTTCGTCGCAAATAATCTGTATGCGGAAGTCCTCCCGGCTTATCCCGCTTATCTTTTCGGTCAGGCTCTTGTAATATAGCTTGTCTATCGCATCGCTCGCGTTGGATATAAGCTCACGCAGGAAAATCTCCTTGTGCGTGTAAATGGAATTGATCATCAGATCCAGGATTCTCTTTGACTCTGCCTTGAATTGTTTCTTCGCCATAGTTCTGCTACCTCTTTTCTTCAGGAATGACTGATTGTTTCGAGCAGGATTGTCATGGTCCCGCCGCATACCATACCGTTTTCATCTGCCGCGTCTGTCAAGTCAATTTGCTTGACAGCCCAGCCGCCGCTCCTTATCAGGCTCCGCGCCTCCTGCATCATGTCGCCTTCCGCGCAGCCCCCGCCAATGGTGCCCGCCAAGGGTCCGTCGTAGCGCATGGCCATCTTCGCGCCGGCCTCCCGCGGAACCGAGCCCGCCGTACCGATGACCGTAAGCAGCGCATCCGCCTCCTCCGCACACTGCGCAAGCCACTGGGCCGTCTGTATGTCGCACGTCTCCTCGCCTGCCGCAGCGGACTCCTGCCGCCGCACCCGGATGACCTCCGCCAGGATGGAGACCGCTATCTCCGCCGGCGTGACCGCACCTATGGGCAGGCCTATGGGCGTGTGCACCTGATCCAGATACCCCTGCTCAAACCCCTGCTCCTTGAGCTCCCGCAGCACGATTCCCACGCGCCGCCTGGAGCCGATCATGCCCATGTAGGCGGGAATCTGACCACGAAGCACGCCCGTGAGGCACTCGGTGTCATGCAGGTGCCCCCGCGTGACGATTACCACATAATCCTGCGGACGAATCCGAACCCGGGAAAACAGCTTGGAGAAATCCTCGCAGATTACCTCGTCCGCTTCCGGAAAGCGTTCGGGACTCGCGAAGGCCGGCCGGTCGTCATAAACCACGACCTGAAAATCCACTGCTGCCGCCATCTTCGAAAGCGCCAGCGCTATGTGTCCGCCGCCTAAAATGAGCATCCGCGGCCGTGGCGCATACCGCTCCACGACCACCGTCTCCTCACCCGCGCAGTAGCTCACCGGGCCGCAAATGGTCGTGCCCGGCGCAGACAGCAGGCCGAGCAGCTCCCGGCGGTCCGCCGCGTCAGACCCGTAAAGCAGCCGCTTTTCTATGCCGCTTTCCGTGAGCCTCGTGACCACCGCCGCACTCTGCCCTTCCGCAAGCGCGCGCATAAGAGAACCAAATAAATCTTTCACCATTTCTTCACTCCAACCGTCCCTCGGTAATATATAATATCACAAGAAAGAAACCGGGACCTCACTACGAAAGCGAAAGTATTGGAACTGTTTTTCACCTATCGGGATGACATGCCGGACGGGCACGGATTTGCACACTTCAGCGCGAAGCACCTGCTGTTTCTCGCGGGTATCGTACTGTTCATCATCCTCTTCACACTCCTCTACCGGAATGCCGGCAAGCGGACCCGGAAGCGCCTGCGGGCCATCATTGCCAGCTGCATAGTGCTCATGGAAGTGGCTAAACAGCTGCTTGTAACCTTCACCGTGGGCGACCACATCTATTACCACTGGGAACTGCTCCCCCTGCATCTGTGCGGGATAAGCATAATCATGGTCGCCATCCACACTGTCAAGCAAAACCGCTTTACAGGCGAGTACCTTTACAGCCTGTCCATACCCGGCGCCGCCATGGCGCTCATCTTCGCGGACTGGACCATGTACCCCCTCCTGAACTTCTACTGCCTGCAGAGCTTCCTCATCCACATGCTGGAGCTCACCTACCCCATCATGCTGCTGGCCGCCGGTGAGCTTAAGCCCGCCGTGAAAAACCTCTGGATGCCCTCGCTCTTCCTGCTCGTCACGGTGCCGCTCATCTACCGGCTCAACCACATCCTGGACACGAACTTCTTCTTCATGAACGAGGCCGCGCCGGACTCGCCGCTCTCCTTCCTGCAGACATACCTCGGCAGCCCCGGATACATATTCGGCGCCATAGGCATTCTGGCCATCCTCTGGTTTATTCTCTACACCCCGCTGGTTATTTACAGAAAGAAAAAATCCCGTCGCCGCTACCGCAGCTGAGCTTCCGCGAACCGCAGCACCTCGCTGCGCAAGGCCTCTTCCGTCGTCAGGCTGCACGCCGCCACCTTCAGCTTGTTCACCCCGCTCTGCCCCTTGAAATACCAGCCCACGTGCTTGCGCATTTCCCGCACGGCCGTATACGCGCCTTTTTCCTCTGTCGTCAATGCAAGCTGGCGCACAAACATCTCTGCGATTTCCGTGACCGTCGGGCTCACGCTTTCTATCTCTTCGGCAGAGGCGCCGGCAAGCAGCATGGCCGCGTCCCGGAATATCCACGGATTTCCGAGCGCACCCCGCGCAATCATGACCCCGTCGCAGCTGGTTTCCCGTAACATTGTTACGGCATCTACCGCAGTAAACACGTCCCCGCTTCCGAATACCGGAATCTTAACCGCCGCCTTGACCTGCGAAATAATCCCCCAGTCCGCCGTCCCGCTGTAAAACTGGTCCCGCGTGCGGCCGTGCACGGTGAGTGCCGCCGCGCCCGCCTGCTCCAGCGACCGCGCCATCTCCACGGCATTTATGCTTTCCGCGTCCCAGCCCATGCGCATCTTGACCGTGACCGGCTTACCGGACGCGGCCACCATGGCCTGCACTATGCGCGCGGCAAGCTCGGGCGTCTTCATGAGCGCGGAGCCCTCGCCATTCCGGACCACCTTGGCCACAGGGCAGCCCATATTCACGTCCCACAGGACGTTTGGCTGCTCCGCGAGCCTGCGGACTTCCTCCGCCAGGATCTCCGGCTCCGAGCCGAAAAGCTGAAACCCTATAGGTCCCTCCTCCGGGCAGGTCCGCAGCAAATCAAAGGACTTGCGGTCACCGTACCACAGCCCCTTGGCGCTCACCATTTCCGAATAGACAAAAGCTGCACCCATCTCATGGCACAGCCTCCGAAACGGTCCATCCGAGATGCCCGCGAGCGGCGCTAAAAGAAACGGCCCCGCGAGCAAAAGATCTCCTATCTGTACATTCACTTTGTTGGTCTTCATTTCATACTCTTCAATACGCAGGATTTTTTCGTAGAGTGCGTACGACTGGGCCAGGTTCCGCGCGGAGCGTACTAGAAGTACGTGAGCACGGGTTCTGGCACATCGTGCGTGCTATACGGAAAAAAGACAAGTATTATTGATCAAGTTCGACTATGGGCGCCTCCTCCGGGCTCACCGAACGACTGGGCCCAAGGTTCTTGTTCTTCTCGTACAGGTAGCGGAGCCCCTCCAGCGTGAGCAGCCGGTCCACCACGTCTATGCACTTGACGCGGCTCGCCATCATGGAGGCCATGCCGCCCGTGGCAATCACGCGAATGGGCTTGGTGCACTTGGTGTAACCGCGCAGTTCCTCCTTGATCTTGCCTGTCAGATACTCGATCATGCCCATATGCCCGAGCACCAGCCCGGACTGCATGCTCTCGGTGGTGTTGCGGCAAATGGAGCGGTTGGGGACCTCGAGCTCTACACGCGGCAGCTTGGCCGTCTTCTCAAAGAGGGCGTCGGATGAGATCTTGAGCCCCGGGGCTATGCTGCCGCCGAGGTACTCCCAGTTCTCCGTCACCGCGCAGAAGGTCGTTGCGGTTCCCAGATCGATAATCACGAGCGGGCCGCCGTATTTGGAGAGCGCCGCCACCGCGTTGACTATACGGTCCGAACCGACCTGGCCGGGGTTATCGTACTTGATTACGAGCCCCGTCTTGATTCCCGGGCCCACGACCATGGCGCGCCGGGAGAAGTACTTCATGGAAAGATGCTGAATGGTAAACACGACCGAGGGCACGACGGTAGATATAATCACGTCGTCCACTTCCTTCGGGTCCAGCCCCTCGAAGGCGAACAGCTGGTTTATGATTACGCCGTACTCGTCCGCGCTGCGGGAGTTGTACGTCTCCATACGCCAGTTTTGAATGAGCTTACCGTCCCGGAACACGCCCAGAACGATATTCGTGTTTCCTACGTCAAAAGCGAGCAGCATAGTCTACTTAAGCGCAACCAGACCGTCGCCTACATTCACCACCGCGCCGCGCTCGACGAGGATGGCATCCACCACGCCGGCCTGCGGGGCCACTATGTCGTTGCCCATCTTCATGGCTTCGAGCACGAGCAGAACCGCGCCCTGCTGCACTTCCTGCCCCACCTGCACGCGGATGTCCAGGATGTTGCCCGGCATGGGCGCCGAGACCACGAACGCGCCGGCGGAAGGTGCGGAAGACGCCGCGGGGGCCGGAGCCGGTGCGGGAGCAGCCTCCGCGGGTGCGGGGGCCGGTGCGGGCGCTGCGGGGGCCGCCGGAGCCGGTGCCGCCGCTACAGGTGCCGCCGCCGTAACCACGGGGGCGCCGCCCACTTCTTCCACTTCCACAGCATAGGTCGTTCCGTTCACCGTGATGTTGTATTTCTTGCTCATGTTTTTCCTCCTAATTAAAATCTTCTTGTCTCTATCGATTCGCGATTGCCGGCCACCGCCCACGCGGGCCTCACCCCGGCTCTCCTGTCAATCTTCCGTATGGTTAACTCGCTTCCGGCCTCGGAATCCCGGTACGCGTGCACCGCCGCCGTGAGCACCGCCACAAGCTGCGAGGAATCCGCCGCCGCCACTGCCGCTGTGAGCACCGCCACAAGCTCGTCGCTCATGCCCTGCGCACGGTTTTGGCTGGAACGCGGACCCGGGGTCGGGCCCGGCAGCAGTATGGTTCTTTTTCGTTTGCTGAAAAATCCCATGGCGGCCACCTAAAGCGGAATGTTCCCGTGCTTCTTGGCCGGGAGACTGTCTCGCTTGGACTCCAGCAGGTCGAACGCGCTCACGAGCCGCTGCCGCGTCTGCGCGGGCTCTATCACGTCGTCCACCAGCCCTTCTGCCGCCGCCACGTAGGCGCTCGCGTACTCTTCTTTGTATAGCGCCTCCATCTCGGCGCGCGCCGCTATGGGGTCCGCCGCTTCCGCAAGCCGGTCCGCATACAGCACCGCTGCCGCTGCCGGCGCGTCCATAGGACCTATCTGGGCGGATGGCCACGCGAGGACAATGTCTGTGCCACTCGCCTTGGCGCCCAGCACCGCGTAAGCGCCGCCACAGGCCTTGCGCAGCACCAGCGTTACCTTGGGTACGGTCGCCTCGCAGTACGCGTAGAGCAGCTTAGCGCCGTGCCGCACGATGCCGCCTTCCTCCTCGGCCAAATCCGGGAGGAATCCCGAAACGTCCGCGAGGGTAAGCAGCGGAATGTTAAACGCGTCGCAGCGCCGTACGAACCGAGCCGCCTTTTCCGCCGCCACTATGTCCAGCACGCCCGCCTTGTCCGCCACGCGGCTCGCCACCACGCCCACACTGCTGCCCGCCAGGCGGATAAACGCCGTCACGATATTCGTGGCGTACGCGCCCTGCAGCTCCAGGAAAGCACCGCCGTCCGCTATGCTGCGAATCACTTCGTAAATGTCATAGGATAGTCTCTCGTTCTCGGGAAGGATGGTCTCGAGTTCCGGCGCCAGACGGTTCACACTGTCCGCAACCTCCGCCGCCGGCGGAAAGTCCAGATTGTTCGAGGGCAGGTACCCCAGCAGTTCCTTGACCGCCGCGAACACAGCCTCCTCGCCTTCACAGATGATATGCGCCGCGCCGCTCTTCGCCGCGTGCGACTCAGCGTTGCCCAGATCCTCCGGCAGCGCGTCCAAACCAGCCACCGCCTGAATGACCTGCGGCCCCGTAACAAACATCTTGGCCGACTTCTTTTCCATTAAGAGAAAGTCGGAAATGGCGGGCCCGAACACCGCGCCGCCCGCACACGGGCCGAGAACCACCGCTATCTGCGGGATAACCCCCGAGCTGAGCGTGTTCTCGTAGAACATCCTGCCGTATCCGTTCAGCGCCTGCACGCCTTCCGTGAGCTTCACGCCGCCGCTGTCAAGGACCGCCACGATGGGCACCCCCGCCTGCCGCGCCATCTGCTGAATGCGCACGATCTTATCCGCCTGCCGCGCGCCCACGGCACCGTCCGCCGCCGTGTAGTCCTGCGCGTAAGCGTACACCGCCCTGCCGTCCACCGTGCCGTAGCCGCCCACCACGCCGTCCGCGTAGTACAGCTCCAGCTCGACGAAGCTGCCGGCATCGAAGAGCAGCGCCAGCCGTTCTCTTGCCGTCTTCTTTCCCTTGTCATGCTGCGCGCGAACGGCTTCCTCGCCGCCGCCCAGCATCCGTTTTGCCTTGCGCTCCCTCAGGTCCTCTATGGGTTTTGTCATGTTTCCTACCTCGTCATTTTGCGTGGGTTCCACGCGGGTCAATCATTTCCGCCGCCGCCGATTCCTCGGCTTCCCGGCTCGCCGCTTCCGCCTCGGCTATCTTCTGTTCCATCTCCGCCGCCTCCCGCGCGTTCTTCTCGCGCCGGGTCTCCTCATGCGACTTGATCTGCTCCACCAGCGCCTCCAGCGTCAGCGTTCCCGCGCACAGCCCCTCAAACTGCTCGCCGTCCAGCGTCTCCACTTCCAGCAGCGCCTCGGCCACCCGGTGCAGCATATCCATGTTCTCCAGCAGAATCTTCTCCGCGCCCGTAAACGCCTCGTCTATGAGCGCCTTGATTTCCTCGTCTATCTCCGAAGCTATCTCCTCCGAGTAGTTCTTATGTGTCGTGAAGTCCTTCCCCAGAAAGACCTCATCCGATGCGCTGTAGTTCACCGGCCCCAGCTTCTCCGAGAAGCCGTACTTGGTCACCATGTCCCGCGCTATCTCCGTCGCCCGCAGAATGTCGTTGCTCGCGCCGGTGCTTATGTCGTTGAGCGTGAGCTTCTCCGCCACGCGCCCGCCCAGCAGATGCACAATCTGCTCCAGCATCTCGGTCCTCGTACCGTAGTACTTCTCCTCCTTGGGCAGAATCATGGTAAAGCCGCCCGCCCGTCCGCGCGGAATAATGGTTATCTGGTGCACCGGATCCGTGTTGGGCAGGACCCTGGCAACAATGGCATGGCCCGCTTCGTGATAGGCCGTGAGCTTCCTCTCCGCCTCGCTTATCACGCGGCTCTTCTTCTCCGGACCCGCTATGACCTTCGTTATGGCCTCTTCTATCTCGTCCATACGAATCTTGCGCCCGTTGCGCCGCGCCGTCAGAAGCGCCGCCTCGTTCAGCATGTTCTCTATATCCGCCGGGGTAAATCCGGGCGTGCGCCGCGCCAGCACCTTGGCGTTCACCTCGCGGTCAAGCGGCTTGTTCTTGGAGTGCACGCGGAAAATCGCCTCGCGCCCCTTGACATCCGGAATGCCTATGACCACCTGCCGATCGAAACGTCCGGGCCGCAGGAGCGCCGGGTCCAGAATGTCCGGGCGGTTCGTGGCAGCCAGGATGATTATGCCCGAGTTCTCCGCAAAACCGTCCATCTCCACAAGCAGCTGGTTGAGCGTCTGCTCGCGCTCGTCGTGGCCGCCGCCCAGTCCCGCGCCGCGCTTTCTGCCCACCGCGTCTATCTCATCGATAAAAATGATGCAGGGCGAATTCTTTTTCGCCTGCTCAAACAGGTCGCGCACGCGCGAAGCGCCCACGCCCACGAACATCTCCACGAAATCCGAGCCGCTTATGTTGAAAAACGGCACGCCCGCTTCTCCCGCCGCAGCCTTGGACAGGTACGTCTTGCCCGTTCCCGGCGGCCCCACGAGCAGAATGCCCTTCGGGATGCGCGCGCCCAGCTCGTTATACTTGAGCGGATTCTTGAGGAAGTCCACCACCTCCGTCAGCTCTTCCTTCTCCTCGTCCAGACCGGCTACGTCGTCAAACGTCACCTTGGGCGGTCCCGTCTGCCGGTGCATGCGCGCACGGCTCTTGCCGAACTGCATCACCTTGCCGCCCCCGGCCCCGCTGCTCATCATATAGTACATGAAGAAGATGAGCACGCCGATCAGCAGCAGCGTAGGCAGCAGCGTCACCAGAACACTTCCGCCCTTAGGCGCCGGCGAGCTGTACTCTATATCTCCCGACTTTATCAGGTCGCCTACCATGCCGTCCTCGTCGAACAGCCAGGAGACTTCTATTATACTGGAGGCGTAACAGATGAGCTCTTTGTCGCTCTTCAGGGTAACCGTGATTTGCGTATCGATAACCTCGATCGCCTTCACGTTCTTATTCTTAAGCTCCTTAACAACCTTTGAAAACGGTACTTCCTTGGGCGGCTCCGGCCCCACAATGGTCTTCACGAAGAACGCGCCCATTATGACCACCATAGCCACAATAACCAGAAGGAGGATGCTCCGATATCTTTTTTTCTCCAAGAGTCTTGCTATTCCTTTCCAAGGCCTCTCCCGAGGGCGCGCTTTTTTACAGGAAAAAAAGCAGCCCGCATCTCGGCCTGTAACGAAAGAATTCTACCACAGTTCCCCCCGTAACACAATGCACCCATCTCCGCCTCATCCTCGCAGGAATTCTATCTGCCCCTGCCGGATTCTTACCTCGTAGCCGCGGGGGAACTGGGCTACCTTGCCTCCGGTGCCGCCGGCGGCTATCTTCAGGGCGCCCTCTACGTGCACGGCGGCTATGTCCTGCGTGAGGCCGAGCGCGAAGAAAAGCGCGCGAATCAGGCGCGGCTTTATGGCCGCATCCAGCGCCTCGAACTGCGGGAGCGGCATGCGGGCGCGTACGGCGAGTCCTTCCGGATCCCGCTCTATGTGTACCTTGTCTGCAATGACCTGCGTAACAATATCCTCAAAGTAGGCCCGGTCTTGCGCCGCCGCGCCGGCGTATCTGGCGAGTCCCTCTACTATGTTCTCGTTGTATCGCTCCTTTAAGAGGGGCAGCAGCTCCATCCGAATCCGGTTGCGCAGGTACGTGTCTTCCTCGTTCGTCTCGTCCGTGCAGTATGTCAAGTTTTTCTCTTGACAGTAGGCCTCTATCTCCTCGCGGGAGAAGGATAGCAGCGGCCGTATAATCTCAAACCCGCCCATGTCCGCGCGCCGCGCGCCTATGCTCGCCAGCCCGTCCGGTCCCGTGCCGCGAATCAGCCGCATGAGCACCGTCTCCGCGCGGTCGTTCAAGTTGTGCGCCACCGCGATCTTTACCCGCGCCGCGGGCACCCCACTGCGCGCCGAAAGCTCCCGCGCCTCCTGCGAAAACGCCTCATAGCGCGCCAGGCGGCCCGCCTCTTCCACCGTGAGCCCCGCGCTCTTCGCGTACCCGGGCACGTCCGCGTCCAGCAAGGAAAAGCGCACATCCATCGCCGCGCAAATCTCCCGGCAGTGCTGCGCGTCCTCTTCCGCCGCCGCACCCCGAATCCCGTGATTCAGGTGCACCGCCAGCAGCTGAAAATCCGCCGCCCCCTGCAGCCCGGACAGAATATCCAGCAGGCAGCACGAATCCGCGCCGCCCGAAAGCCCCAGCACCACCGCGCCGCCGTAAGGCAGCAGCCCGGAGCGTTTCACCGCGTTTCTCATCTCATCGGAAATCTTCATGACGCTATCCCGAAAAACCGCCGCGCGTTTTCCGCGGTCGCCTGCGCCACTTCCTCCACGGAAAGTCCCCGCAGCCCCGCGATACACCGCACCGTATATTCAATCAAAGGAGAGGAATTCCGCTTCCCACGAAACGGCTCCGGCGTAAGGTACGGCGCGTCCGTCTCTACCAGCATGTGCGCCAGCGGAATGCTGCGCGCCACGTCCTTGGTCCTATCGTTCTTCTTATACGTAACCGTTCCGGCTATGGATATGGTGCAGCCCTGCTCTATGGCGGCAAGCGCCTCCTCGTCCGTACCGGAAAAGCAGTGCAGCAGCACGCGCGCGTCCGCCTTGCCCGTGACCGCGTTCCTTGCAAACGCCCGCTTCCGCTCCTCCGAAAACGCCCCGCAAGCCTCCAGTATCCGCATAACCTCGCCGCCGCTGTCCCGGTCGTGAATCACGATGGGCATCTTAAGCTTAAGCGCCAGCGCTATCTGCATCTCAAACGCGCGAATCTGGTCCCGCTGCGGCGACAGGTTCCGGAAATAGTCCAGCCCCATCTCGCCTATGGCCACCACATCGTCTTCCGCCGCGAGCCGCTCGAGCGTGGCTAAAACCTCCGGCGTCATGTCGCTCGCGTTGTGCGGATGAACGCCCACCGCTGCGTAGCACCACGGGTACAGCAGCGCGTGCGTGGCCGCCATGCGCGAGGTGGGAAGGTCGAACCCTATGTCCACCACCGCGTCCACATCCGAGGCCTGTATGGAGCGGATGAGGTCCGCGCGGGCCTCATCCGTATAGTCTTCGTTATCCAAATGCGTGTGCGAATCGAAGTACATTCAGCTTACCGTCTCCCCGTCCGGCGCGTCCGTCGTGACGAACGCCAGCCGCTCGCCGTCCTCCGCGAACAGCAGCATGCCCTTGGACTCCTCGCCCCGCAGCTTCCGTGCCTTGAGGTTCATGACGACAATGACATTCCTTCCCACGCAGTCTTCCGGCGCAAAGCTCCCCGCCACGCCCGAGATAATCTGGCGCGTCTCCGCCCCGATTTTCACCTGGAAGATGAGCAGCTTGTCCGCATCCGGGTGCCGCCTGGCCTCTACGATTTTTCCGACCTTGAAATCTATCTTGTCGAAGTCGTCATATTCTATCTCCGCCTTGCCGGGCGCAGCTTCCGCAGCCTCTGCAGCCGGCGCCTCCGCCGCAGCCGCAGCAGCCGCCGCTTCCGCCTCGAGCGCCTCCAGCTCCGCCTCCACGTCTATGCGCGGGAAGAGCGCCTCACCCTTGGTGAGCGCGTAGCTCTCGCAAATTCCAAAAGCCTGTGCGTCCGCCCAGGCCACCTGGCTGCCCGCCAGCCCGAGCTGCCGTCGAATCTCCGCGGACGAATAGTGCATGAACGGGTAGATGAGTATGGACACTATCCGCAGCGCTTCCGACAGGTTGTAGAGCACCTGATTCAGCCGGTCCGCCGCCGCCGGATCCTTGGCCAGCGCCCAGGGCGCCGTCTCGTCTATATACTTGTTGCTGCGCCGGATGAGCACCCAGATTTCTTCGAGCGCATGGTTAAAGGCGAACACATCCATGTGCGCCTCCACGGTCGCGGCTACAGACACGGCTACGCTTTTAAGGTCCGAATCAACCAGACTTCCCGCCTCGTCCAAGGCCGGCTCGCCGTAATCGCCCGTCCCGGGTTTATACACGGCCCCGCCCTGAAACTTCTCCGCCATGCCGGTGGTGCGCGAGAGCAGATTGCCCAGGTCGTTTGCCAGGTCAGCGTTCAGGCGGTTAAGCAGCACCTCATTCGTGAACAGGCCGTCCTGGCCAAAGGTGTATTCGCGCAGCAGGAAGTACTTGAGCGCGTCCACGCCGTAGCGTTCTATGAGCTTGACAGGGTCCACCACGTTGCCCTTGGACTTGGACATCTTGCCGCCGTCTAAGAGCAGCCAGCCGTGGCCCAGCACCTGCTTGGGCAGCGGCTCGTTCATGGACATGAGCATGGCAGGCCAGATAATCGAGTGGAACCGGACGATCTCCTTGCCCACCAGATGCACGTCCGCCGGCCAGTATTTACGGTACTTCTCGTCCTCGCCGTCCGTGCCGTCCACCGCCGGGAAGCCCAGCGCGGTTATGTAGTTGGACAGCGCGTCGAGCCAGACGTAGATTACCTGCCCCTCGTCGCCGGGCACCGGAATGCCCCAGTCGAACGACGAGCGGGAAATGCACAGGTCCTCAAGGCCCTGGTTAATAAACGCGACCATCTCGTTGCGGCGCGACTCCGGCTCGAGGAAGCCCGGGTTCGTGGCAAACAGCTCCAGCAGCCGGTCCGCATACGCGGAGAGCCGGAAGAAATATGCGTCCTCCTTAGCCTTCTCCACAGGCCTGCCGCAGTCCGGGCACTTGCCGTCCACCAGCTGGGTGTCCGTCCAGAACGACTCGCAGGGCGTGCAGTACCAGCCCTCATACGCGCCCTTGTAAATGTCGCCCGCCGCGTTGATGCGCCGGAAAATCTCCTGCACGCGCTTCACGTGCCGCTCCTCGGTCGTGCGAATAAAATCGTCGTAGGAAATCTCCATGGTCTTCCACAGCTCGATAATCCCCTCCACGATTTTATCCACGTGCGCCTGTGGGGACAGCCCCGCCTCGTCGGCTATCTTCTGAATCTTCTGCCCGTGTTCATCGGTTCCGGTGAGGAACATCACGTCGTACCCCGCCAGCCGCTTAAAGCGCGCCATGGCATCCGCCATCACCGTGCAGTACGTGTGCCCGATGTGCAGATTTGAGCTGGGGTAATATATCGGTGTCGTGATGTAGTATTTTCCTCTGTCCTTCGCCATTTTTTTCTCCTTACTGTTTGTTTCCGTTTATCCTACCGACACGCGTACCGTGTCGTTGTAAGCTATGCTCGTAGCAGACTCCAGCGCGAAATGATAGCGCACGCCGCCCGACCAGAAGACGAGCGACCAGCTGCCGCCGCCGTTGTCGTTCACGCTGTAATCCGTAATATCTATGCCCGCCATCAGCTCGTCCACGCCTATGGAGCCGTAGATCTGCGGGAACAATGTATCGGCATCCATCTCTACCGCGAAGCACACCGAGGCCGCCGGTAGCGGTGTTTTCTCAGGGTCGTTCGGCTTGTCGTCCGAATCCACCCCGAAATCCGCTATGGGGAAGCCGAACAGGTAGGTGCTCGACTCATCGCGGTAGTAATGCCCGTCTTCCCGCGTGCCCACGTAGAACAGCGCGCCCATCTTGCTTATAATCTCGTTCGCCGAGGTGGCCACCATCTCCGCCGGCTGCGTGTCCATCACATAGTGAATCTCGACGATATAGGTCGCCTCGGACGGCCAGCTTATGAGGCCCTTTTCATTGACGCCAATGGCTTTCACCGTAATGGGTGTCTTGCTCTTGTACGGCAGAGCTTCCGTGAAAGGTATGCCCACGTCCGTGCCGTTCGGCTGCGTCCCGTCGTTCGTAAAGTAGATGGTGTATCCCTCCGGTCCGGAAATGGACACCGCTATCTCCTGATTGTACGTGCCCCCGCCGGGGTCGAACTTGGGCGCCGCCGCGATAAGCGAACTCTCCGGGTCCACCCCCAGTTCATAGCACTTCATTATGAGCGCGTTCGCCTCCGCAATCTGGTCCGTATGCTCCACGTATATGGAAAGCAGCCGGTTATACGCGCGCGCCTCCTTTTCGTCCTCTGCAATCAGCCCCGTGAGCTGCTTAATCGCCTCGTCATATTTCTCCCAGCCGACGTACACATCCGACAGCCCCAGAATGGCCGCCACGTCTCCCGGCTTGTACTCCAGCGCCTTGTTGTACGCCTTCTCCGCCGCCTCGTAGTCCTTGTCCTTGTACTTGACCAGCCCGATTTGCATCTGCGCGTCGTAGCTGCCCCGCGGCCTTATGACCCCGAAATACAAAATGGCCACCGTCGCGATTATGCCCACCGCGCCTATGATGCAGATAATCATCAGGCGCCTGCGGCTTCTCTGCGCGGGCGTGAGCGGATCGTCGTCTTCTTCGAAAAACTCGTCGTCTACCGGTTCCTCGTCTTTGGACTTCTTGCGATGCTTGCCTATAATCTTGCTGCGCCTGGCCGGCGTGCCGCTGTAGTCCGCGTCGTGCCAGTCCGGCACATACGAGGTGTTTATGGGTTTGGGCGCATTCTCCGTGGGATCGAGGAACTTGGGTCTGCCCACATAAAACGGGCCGGTCTCCGCCGCGATAAACGTATCCTCGTCCGAAAGCTCCGGGCCCGGCTCGTAAACCGCCCGGCTCTCCGCCTCGCCGTCAAGCGCGTCGTAATACGCGGACTCTTCTTCCGTGAGTGAATAAAAGTCCTGCTTCTCGTTCTGCTCCCAGCCGTATTCGTGTGGTGGCTGTCTGCCTGGTGTCATGGTTTTCTCCCGTTTGAGAGGGGGTTATGCGTTTCTCTGTGTAGCGAACTTGTTCTTCACCGTGCGGTAGATGCCCCAAATGAGAATCCCCAGCACCACGACGCAAAGCCCTAAGAGCGCATCGTCCTTGACCACGGCCGCATCCGAAAGCTCCACGAACGGCTCGCCCTCGGCAAGCGCCGCAAAGCCGTCCACCGTCCACATGATGGCAGCGCCAAAATACATGAGCGCCAGAAAGCCAATGCGGTTTTTCCGCGCAAATTCCGGCTTCAGCAGCCAAATCACTGCCGCCGCTATAGCCGCCGCAAGCGTTATGAACAGTGTCATTTTCCGCTCCCCTCTGCTACGAGCCGCCGCCGGAGACCCGGCACCCGGTCCGCCACGAGAATCATAGCGCCCCAGACCACCGTCACCAGCACCGCCATGCCAATGCCCACGGTCGCCATCTCATGCAGCATAGCCTGCGTGTCCGCCGCGCTACGCATAGCGGTCAGAAACGGCGGCGCAAAGATTACCTCTCCGTGCCAAATGTGCTCCAGCATAAGCAGCGCCGCGCCGCCCCAGAGCATGTTGTTCAGCCAGGTCAGCTTCCGCTTCCAGGTGATCTTTTCTTCTCCCGGCGTTTCGCAGGCAGCCGCAGCCGCAGGGGCCTCGACCTTATTCACGTGATGCCGCAAAGCTGTCGTAACAATAGCCTCCGCAGCCGGCACAATAAAGCAAGCCATATTTCCTACCTCCTAAGATTCCCGACAAGTGATACCATGAATACAGGGAGCGCCGCAAGACGCTCCCTTCTATTATACATTATTTTCACAGGTTTTATCATCCGCAGACAAACGGAAAAGAGTGCCGCTAAGGGCACTCTCTTATTTCTTTAATTAGTAGCGCAAAAAAGGTGGGCTACTCGATGATCGAGGTTACTACGCCCGACCCTACCGTCCTGCCGCCTTCGCGGATGGCGAAGCGCAGGCCTTCTTCTATGGCGATGGGGGTGATCAGCGATATGGTCATGACCACGTTATCTCCCGGCATAACCATCTCCACGCCCTCCGGCAGCTGCAGGTCGCCCGTTACGTCCGTCGTGCGGAAGTAGAACTGCGGACGGTATCCGTTGAAGAACGGCGTGTGACGGCCGCCCTCTTCCTTCTTCAGGACGTACACCTGACCCGTGAACTTCGTGTGCGGGTTGATGGTGCCCGGCGCCGCCAGTACCTGGCCACGCTCAATCTCCGTGCGCTGTACGCCACGCAGCAGCGCGCCGATGTTGTCGCCCGCCTGCGCCTGATCCAGCAGCTTGCGGAACATCTCCACGCCCGTGACTACTACCTTGCGACGGTCTTCCGTAAGACCAATAATCTCTACCTCGTCCGAGACCTTCAGGATGCCGCGGTCTACTCTGCCCGTGGCTACCGTGCCGCGTCCCGTGATGGAGAACACGTCTTCTACCGGCATGAGGAACGGCTTGTCTATGGCGCGCTCCGGCTCCGGAATGTAGCTGTCTACCGCCTCGAACAGCTCGAGGATCTTGTCGCCCCACGGGCAGCTCGGATCTTCCAGCGCCAAAAGCGCGGACCCGCGGATAATCGGCGTGTCGTCTCCCGGGAACTCGTACGTGTCCAGAAGCTCGCGGATTTCCATCTCGACCAGCTCCAGAAGCTCCTCGTCGTCCACCATGTCGCACTTATTCAGAAAGACTACGATGTACGGTACGCCTACCTGACGGGAAAGCACGATGTGCTCGCGCGTCTGCGGCATGGGGCCGTCCGTGGCCGCCACGACCAGAATCGCGCCGTCCATCTGCGCCGCACCCGTGATCATGTTCTTTACATAGTCCGCGTGACCCGGGCAGTCTACGTGCGCGTAGTGCCGGTTGGGCGTCTCATATTCTACGTGTGCCGTGGCGATGGTTATCCCGCGTTCCTTCTCTTCCGGTGCCTTGTCGATCTCGTCGAAGTCCACCTTCTTGCCAAGGCCGTATCTCTCATACAGCGTCTTGGTGATGGCTGCCGTCAGCGTCGTCTTACCATGGTCGATATGACCGATGGTACCAATGTTGACGTGCGGTTTGGTTCTCTCAAATTTTTCTTTCGCCAT
>JAISTV010000004.1 GCA_031272485.1 Eubacteriales Family XIII. Incertae Sedis bacterium | reverse complement strand
TAGGCTGCCTAAGGCGAAATCAATGACTGGGGTGAAGTCGTAACAAGGTAGCCGTATCGGAAGGTGCGGCTGGATCACCTCCTTTCTAAGGAGACTTAAATGTCTGCACTATGCGTTTTCTTCGTATTATTTAATGCGCAGGATTTTTTTCGTTTCGCAAGGCGCGAAGCGGAAAAAAGACAAGCATTTTGGGCTTGTAGCTCAGGTGGTTAGAGCGCACGCCTGATAAGCGTGAGGTCGGAGGTTCAAGTCCTCCCAAGCCCACCAACGTCGGACCGGATTCAACGAATCCGGTTTTTCTATTTTTTCTGTGGGACGCGCGCCGCTCATTTATGCTATAATTAGTCATAATTTTCATTCAAATTATCAGCCTGGGGAGAGAGAAACGAGTGGTTCACGAGGATCCAGTCCTTCGTATGGAGGGGATTTCAAAGCAGTTCGCTGACTTTTACGCGAATAAGGATATCAGCTTCGACGTACGCGCCGGCGAGGTTCATACTTTGCTCGGCGAAAACGGCGCGGGTAAAAGCACGCTGATGAACATCCTCTTTGGCCTCTACCAGCCCACGGCCGGACGCATCTTCTATAAGGGCGAGGAGGTGAAAATCGACTCCCCCGCACACGCCGTGCGTCTGGGCATAGGCATGGTGCACCAGCATTTCATGCTCATAGAGGCCATGAGCGCTTTCGAGAACATCATTCTGGGAGACAAGAAGCAGCGCGGCCTGTTCATAGACCGGGCGGCGCGCCGCAAGGAGATAGAGGCGCTGTCTGCGCTCTACCGTCTGGAGGTGGACCTGGACGCGCAGATTACGGATATGTCCGTGGGCACGCAGCAGCGCGTGGAGATTCTCAAGGCGCTGTACCGCGGCGCGGAGGTGCTGGTTTTAGACGAGCCTACGGCGGTGCTTACGGACCAGGAGGCGGAGGGACTGTTTGACGTGGTCCGGCGCCTTACGGACGAGGGGAAGAGCATCATCTTTATCAGCCATAAGATGCGGGAGGTTCTTAAAATCTCCGACCGGATTACGGTGCTGCGGGCGGGCGAGGTGGTCCGCACGGTGGCGCGCGGCGAGGAGCAGGCGGAAGGCCTGGCTCGCCTTATGATAGGCCGGGAACTCGCCCGGTCCGACTATCCCCACGCGAAGAACGTGGGCGACGCGGTTATCTCCCTCGAAAGTGTCAGCTACAACAAGGAATCCAAACACGCCGGCGTCCGCGGCATTTCGCTTGCGGTGCGCCGCGGTGAGATTGTGGGCATAGCGGGCGTGGACGGCAACGGCCAGAGCCAGCTCGCGCAGATTATGACGGGCGTCCTTGCGCCGGACGAGGGGCAGGTAGCCCTCATGGGTAAGCCGGTCGGGAAGTTCACGGTCAAGACGTTCCTCGGCGAGCGCGTGGCGCACGTGCCGGAGGACCGCACGCATATGGGACTCTTCGGGGGCATGAACGTCCGCGAGAACATCCTGATTAAGCAGGCGCAGGCGGAGAGTTTCTCCGCGGCGCGCGGCCTCTTTCTCAAGAAGGACGCCATGCGCCGCTACACAGACGAAATGCGGGAGAAGTACGACATCCGTTGCGATTCCTTAGACCAGGAAATCCGCAACCTCTCCGGCGGCAACCAGCAGAAGGTCATCCTCGCGCGGGAGCTGGAGGATAAGCCGGACCTGCTCGTGGCCGTTCACCCGACGCGCGGGCTGGACATAGGCGCCACGCGCTTCGTGCATGACGCCATGATTGAGGCACGCGAAAACGGCGGCGGCATTCTGCTCATAAGCTCAGATCTGGACGAGATTCTGGAGATGTCCGACCGCATCCTGGTCCTCTTCGAAGGGGAGGTCATGGGGGAGTTCGACGGCGTAAATCCGCCCATTGACGAGATAAGCCTTGCGCTCGCGGGCAACCGGAAGGAGGTGGCCGTATGAAGAACCGGCAGCGCCTCTTCGGTGCAGGTGTTACAGTCATAGCGGTCCTCCTTGCGTTTGCCATCGGCTGCATTATCATTGCCGCCCAGGGTGCCAACCCCATTCAGGCCATGGGCTACCTCTTCCGGGGCGCCTTCGGCAATACCACAAACATAAGCGCGACGCTCGTGCGCGCCACGCCGCTCATCTTTACGGGGCTGTGCGCGTGCTTCGCCTACCGCTGCGGTATGTTCAACCTCGGCGGCGAGGGGCAGTTCATCATGGGCGCGGTGGTCACCGTCTGGGTGGGCGTGACCTGGGGCGTTACGGGGCCTGCCGCCACGCTGCTGTGCATCCTGCTGGGAACCGTGGCGGGCGGACTCTGGGGCGCCATCCCGGGCATCTTGAAGGTCACGCGCGGGCTGAACGAGATGATCGTCTCCATTATGCTCAACTACGTGGCCACGCTCTTCATGGGCCTCATGTACTCGAGCGTCATGCGCGAGGGCAACATTCCGCAGACGCCGCCCGTGCCGGCAGAGACGCAGATTCCGCGCATCTTTTCGGGCGTGCGCGTCACGTGGAGCATAGTCATAGCCATGCTGCTGGCCGCCGTGGTCCAGTACTTCCTCTTCCGCACATCCGCGGGCTTCCGCCTGCGCGCCGTGGGGGTGAACAGCCTCGCCGCGCGCTACAACGGGCTCGACACGAAAAAGTACATTCTCTTCAGTTTCATGGTCTCCGGCGCCATAGCCGGCCTCGGGGGCAGCGTGGAGATTCTCGGGACGCAGTACCGCCTGATAAGCGGTTTCGCGCTCGGCTTCGGGTTTGACGGGGTGGCAATTGCTTTGATTGCCCAGCTCAATCCCATCGCCACCGTTTTCGTCGCCTGGTTCTTCGCGATTCTGCGTACGGGCGCCACCACCATGCAGGTGGGCTCGGGCGTTCCCACGTCGGTCGTGAGCATCATTCAGGCGTTGGTCATCGTGTTTGCGGTGGCGGGCCTGGCGCTCGTCTACCTGCCGCAGGTCCAGCAGTTCTTCAGCCGGTTTACGCGCCGCCGCAAAGCGGAGGCGGCCGTGGAGGGAGCGTAGTATGAACGGGGCTTTCATTTCGGAACTGCTGCTTTCCACTGTGCGCATGGCTACGCCCATCCTCATCGTGGCGCTCGCCGAGGTCTTCTCCGAGCGCGCCGGTCTGGTGAACATAGGGCTCGAGGGTCTCATGACCTTCGGCGCGCTGTGCGGTTTCCTCGCCTGCTACATCTCGGGCAGTCCCGCGCTGGGCGTCTTCGCCGGCATGGCGGGCGGTGTGGCCATGAATATGATTTTCGCCTTCTGCACCATAACGCTGTGCGCGGAGCAGATCGTCTACGGCATGGCCCTGAATATTCTGGCGCCGGCGGTGGCGGCCTTTATGTACCGCGTCTACTTCGGCATTAACGCGAGTCTGCCGCAGGGCACGAAGATGCAGACCGTGGCCATCCCCGTGCTCAAGGACATTCCTTTTATCGGGAAGCTCCTCTTTGACCAGACGCCAATGGTCTATTTTGTCTACCTCATGGTCGTGCTGTCCTCCGTGTTCTTCACCCGGACGAAGCTCGGGCTGAATTACAAGGCCGTAGGGGAGTACCCGCGCGCGGCCGAGACGCTGGGGATTAACGTCATCCTGTATAAGTACATAGCCTGCGTGATTTGCGGGGCGCTGTGCGGCATAGGCGGGGCGTACCTGACCACCTGCTATGTGAACACGTTCTCGGAAGGCGTGGTGGCCGGGCGCGGGTTTATTGCGCTTTCGGCGGTTATCTTTGGGCGGTGGAACGCGGGCGGCGTGCTGCTCGCCTGTCTGCTCTTCGGTTTCTGCGACGCGCTGCAGCTCCGGCTGCAGATAAACAACCCGGATACGCCGTATCAGTTGTTCCAGATGATTCCGTACATAGCTACGCTCGTAGCGCTCGCGGTGTTCGGCATCCGGAAGATAGGCCCAAAGTCCGTGGGCCTGGCGTACAGGCGCGAGGAGCGGTAAGAGACGGACAGCATTTACTTTGCCAACGAAAGGAAAAACGCGGGAGCGTTATTTTATATAGGTACGTTAGCGGTAGTTAAAGGCCCGAAAGGGGAGAAGGAGTAGTTATGAAGAGATGGATTGCGGTGATTTTGGCGGTGGTGCTCGTGCTGGCTTTGGCCGGGTGCGGGAGTGACGACAAGGATACGGGTGGCGACGAGGCGAAGACTTACAAGATAGCCATGGTGATGGATTCGAGCATTTCGGACGGCGGCTGGGGTACGGCGTGCTACAGCGCGTTGGTTTCGGCGTCGGAGGATCTGGGCTGGGAAGTGGCGTATACGGACAGCATTAAGCAGTCGGACTATGTGAGCTCGATTGAGAGCTACTGCCAGCTGGGGTACGACATGATTTTCCTGCCCGGTAACCAGTACTCGGATGCCACGGTGCAGGTGGCGGCGGATTATCCGGATATCGCGTTTGTGGTGCTGAACGGGGCGGAGACGCTGCCGACGGATAACATCGTGAGCATCCTGCCGAACGCGGATCAGATTGGCTACATAGCGGGCGTCTTCGCGGGGCTTGTGGATGAGACGAATGTAATCGGGTTCATAGGCGGCATGGAGCTGGATACCACGCTGGCCAAGCTGGCCGGCTACACGGCGGCGGCGCAGGCAATCAACCCGGATATCGAGGTGCTGACGGCCTACGCGGGTTCGTTCGACGACTCGGCCAAGGGCATGGAGCTCGCCAAGTCCATGATAGACCAGAAAGCGGACGTGTTCTTCGGGGACGCTTCGGCGGTGGACTCCGGTGCGCGGCAGGCGATTGACACGGCGAACGGCGACGGCGCGATAACGATTTACGACATAGGTCAGCCGGCGGACATCCTGGGGCAGAACCCCTGCGTCATAGGCAGCGTGGTGACGGACAACGCCGGGATGCTCAAGATCTGCATGCAGGATCTGATTGACGGGAATTTCGGCAACAAGGTAGTCTACGGTTCGCTGGAGAACGACTGCCTCTCGCTGGGCGCCCTGAATGAGGACCTGCTGAGCGCGGAGGTTCGGGAACAGATTCAGGACTACGTAGCGCAGATTGAAGCGGGCACGTTCCCGCCGAAAAAGTAAGCGGATTTCCAAGGTTAAACGGGCCCCCGTCGCTTCGTCCGGCGGGGGCTCTAATCGCTTGCTGCGCATGAAAATACGCCTGTTTTGCGGATTTGTGAATCGTAACGAAAAAACCTTTGACAGTGTGTTTTTGGTATGTTAGAATGGGATTCGGCTCATGAGCAAATGGGTTTCGTTCCAAGGTAGCTCAATGGTAGAGTCCCCGGCTGTTAACCGGGTTGTTGTGGGTTCGAGCCCCACCCTTGGAGCCATAAATTTACCGGGCGGCAGGACCCCGTTATGACACGGGCGTATAGCTCAGCTGGGAGAGCACATGCCTTACAAGCATGGGGTCACAGGTTCGAGCCCTGTTACGCCCACCACACGGCCTGGTAGTTCAGTTGGTTAGAATGCCAGCCTGTCACGCTGGAGGTCACGGGTTCGAGCCCCGTTCAGGTCGCCAAACTGATTTTCGGGGTCATGCGGCGCGGTGAAACAAGCTGGCGTGGCTCAACGGTAGAGCAGCTGATTTGTAATCAGCAGGTTGGGGGTTCGATTCCCTCCGCCAGCTCCATAGGGGCGCCAGCCCCAAACTAAATACGTGGAGGGATTCCCGAGTGGCCAAAGGGGGCGGACTGTAAATCCGTTGCGTAACGCTTCGAAGGTTCAAATCCTTCTCCCTCCACCAGAGGATTCCGGCGGGAATCGCACTTGATTCCCGCCGGAGCCTACAGTATAATAGTATGCGCGCGCGGAAGTGGCTCAGGGGTAGAGCATCGCCTTGCCAAGGCGAGGGTCGCGAGTTCGAATCTCGTCTTCCGCTCCAACCGGGCCGTCCTGAGGGGCGGCCCGCGAAATAAGACGGAACAGTCAGTTGACTGAGAATACGTGC
>JAISTV010000014.1 GCA_031272485.1 Eubacteriales Family XIII. Incertae Sedis bacterium | reverse complement strand
TTCCAACGGCATCTCACAAGGAAATCCCACCGGAATACATTGGATCGATATTCGATTTTCAAGGTGCAGCGCCCTCCCTCACAAAAGAAAAATGCTGTTCTTGTGCAAGGGTCAGCTTTTATATTATATGAGCGCGATTCGGTTCTGTCAACAAAAAGTTCAGCAAAAAGCGAAATTAATTTCCGTCCGAAAAAGAATGGCGATTTGTCAAGCTTTTGCGCGTGCCGGTTTGTAGCTGCGCACCCAGTCTATGAAGGCGTCCGCGGAGGCTTCCTCTACGTCTATGGTGCCCACGAGGCGCATGTTGGGACTGGCGCAGTGTGCGCGGAAGGTAGCCACGCGCGCCCACTTCTGAAACGGGTTCTGCCGCACGGAAGCCGTCTGTATCTTCCGCCGGGGGAGGTACACATAGCGACGGCCGTAGGCGCCGCTCTTCAGGACGAGCATCTTCTCGTCGTAACCGAACGCCCGCCCCCGCCAGGCGAAAAAGGCGGTTATCATCAAATAAAGAAACAGGACCGCCGTCATTGCCACCAGAACGGTAAGCAGAAGGCTCTTGTACTCCCAGTCGTACGGGACCCACTCGCCTATGCAGAAGACGGCCGCCACCATGGGCGCGATCAGGCAGATCAGGCTCCAGCGGATGTAGCGGAAGAAACTGCGGCGCAGCGCAGCGCCGCCGAGCTTCTCGTAGGTCTCCTCGGGCGGAACCTCGGCGAACTCGGGCAGGATGGCGCGAAGGAACTCGTCCACCTTGCGCATGCGGATGAACGGGTGCACCAGATTCGCGCTGATGGGCTGCTTGTTGCCCTCGTTCTGGTTCTGCAACGCCACCTTCTCGATGCTGATCTCCGCGAAACCGAACAGCCGGCGCACCATGCCCTGCTTCACGCGCACCGCCTGGATGCGGCTGACGGCCACGACCGAGGAGTTCTTGGTGAGCAGGCCGCGGCGGACTTCTATGTTGCCGCCGTAGCGCCGGACGGTGAAATTCCAAAGGGTCATGACCTTGGTGACCGTGGCTATGGCCATGGAGATGATAACCAAGACGAGAACGAAAAGCACCACGAAGACGGCGCCCATGCTCACAAGCCGCATAATCCCGCGGCCCACGGTCTCCCAGAACTGCTGCTGGTAGCTGCCGAAGAACTGCGAAATCTGAGCGACGAAGCCCACCATAATCAGCAGAATCACCAGCGTACTGGCCGAGGAGATGGCGGAGAGGATGAGCTCCCCTACGGAAAGGCGGTAGACCGTGCTCTCGCCCTCCTGTCGCACCTGACCGAGCGCGGCGCGTCCGGCCCCCGTGTATGCCTCCACATCCGCCGCAAACTCGTTCGCGGCATAATCTACGTTTCCTATTATACTGGCTGCGCCCGCCGCGATCCCGCCTGCCGCGCCAGCCGCTGCCGCCTGCACGCCTGCGGCCATCCCCGGAGCGTACGGGCCGGGCATACCTGACGCACCTGCCGCGGCCGCCGCCTTCCGCCGGAAAATCTCATCTTTAATGCGCTCCGCCAATGCCATCTCAAGCCCCGGAATCTGCGCGTCCGCCTGCGCGTGCGAGCCGCCCGCCGTGTCCATCTTGAGCGTCACCACCCCGAAAAGCCGGTCGAGCAGCGGCGCGTTAATATCCGCCGTGTGAATCCGCCCGTACGGCACGTGCATCCGCTTGTGAACAATCAGGCCCCTGTAGATATGCAGCTCCGCGTCCGTGAGCTCCCAGCGGTACCGCTTGTATTCAATCACGGCAAACGCCACGATAATCCCCTCTATGAGCACCGCGCCGCCGAGAATGGCCGGCACAACCCACACAGGCGTAGACTCGTCGCTCGTCCACCGCCCGACCAGAAGGCTTACGATGGAGCCGGCTATGGCCAGAAGGAAAATCCAGGACCCCCGTATAATGCTGATGGGAATCACCTTAGGGCTGATTCTTTGGGGGCCGGAAGTAATGTCCGCCGGGGCCTGTGGCGCAGCCGGCGCTCCGGACTGGATAGGCGGTGGCGTGTAACCGTTGCTGCCGTCGCTATACATCCTCGTGCACCTGCTTGGCAAGATAGGCCACGCGGTCGCGCACCGCTTCCGCCTCCTGCAGGAGAAGGCCCGGAATCGACTGGTTGCCCGCCGCCGTGGAGACGTTTACGGACGCCAGACCGAAGGGCCGCATGATGAGCCCCTGCGCGGTGTCCGTGAACTGTACGCGGATGAGCGGCACCACGATGCGCTTATGCACGATGATGCCGCGGAAAATGTCTATCTCGTCCTCGCGCACCTCGTAACGCCAGCGCGCGTAGCGGATGGGCGGAAAGATGATTACGAGCAGCAGGAAGATGATGAGCGTAAGTCCTCCCGTAGACCCAATCATTACAAGCGGCAGGTCAAAGACGACGCCGATGATAATCCCGGGAAGCAGAAAAAACAAAGCGCATAACGCGGTCCAGATAAGCCCCGTTATGCGCCAAACATTTATCATCTTTTTATCCAAACGATTCTGAGGAATTCCGCCCATAGTTTACTCCCAAGCAAATGCTTACCCACACTTAACAGGATAAACTATACAACCCCGGGGCCAAAATTTCAACTAATGCACGATTTTGTTTCCTACAGGCTCCCGATCTCCTGCTGCTGCGCGTCATCCTCCTCCGTTCGCCGGGTCTTGTGGATGATGTACATGACCAGGTGCACGAAGAACGTGATGCCTACGTACAGCGTCCAGCGGTTCACCCAGACCATGGGCAGCGTGAGGTCATCTAATATGAGCCACACGATGGGCACCAGAATGCCCACGAGCACCGCGAGGAACGTGAAGATGGTGGTCCGCTGCTTCCGCCTGTCGCTGCCTTCCTCGTAGTAGCGTACCGGCGCGCCCTCCGTCGCGAGCTGCTCGTCCTCCTTGTCGGTGTTGCGCCGCAGAATCAGCCCGACCAGCAGCAGCAACGCGATAATCACCGCAATCACCGACATGATGAGCGAGAGCAGGCTCCATCCGGCTATGCCCGCGCGCGCGGTATCGTCGTCGTCTATGTTCTTGCTGTCATCGTCATCGTCCGTATCTCCGCCACCCGAGGTGTTTCCGCCGATAATCGGCGGCGGCGTGGTGATGGCCGATTCCGTCGTCTCCGGATCGGGGTCGGGATCCGGGTCCGGATCCGGATCGGGTCCCGGCGGCACCGTAACCGGCGTCCACATGGCGTACAGCGTCACATCGCCCACGATCATGAACAGCGCCGAGGGCGGCAGGCTTATCCCGCTGCCGTCCGGCATGGTGTTCCATCCCGCAAACGTGTAACCCGCGCGCGCCACGGTCCCCGCGCCGAGCACCGTCACGATATCGTTCGTATAATACAGGTTCGCATCCGTCTGCGACCCCGTCCCGCCGTTCGCGTTGTAGTAGACGTGCCAGATGTAAGGCTCGTTGGTCACCGTCACGTTCCAGGTGATATTCCCGTACGCGTCCGCCACGGACGGCATCATGCTTATGACCGGCGTCTTGTAGCCCGTCGGGTTATTCAGCTCGGTTATGACAGGCGTGTCGTGCCCCGCCAGATTGGGAATCAGAACCACGTCCCCGGTCTGCACGTAGCGCCCGGACGCGGGCAGAAGCGTGTCAAACGACTGCACCCCGGCCGCGGTAAGCTGCGGCGTATTTACCGAAATGAGAAACGTGCCGGCCGCGTCGCGGTACTGCCCCGACGAGTCGTAGAGCACCTTGCTCATTATCACCTTGTCGTAAGGCACCATGGTCCGCACGCCCAGGCTCGTCGGCTCCGCGGGGCCAATGAGGGTGCTGCCGACCTGTCCCTTGAATGCAAACGAATCATACGCGACCAAGTATGGCGTGGTGTAGCCGTCCGCCAGGCGCGCCCGGAATTCCACCACGAGGCTGTAGTCCTCGGGGAGCGTCCAGGAAGGTGCCGTGTCCGAAAGCCGCACGCGAATGGCCGTTACCTGCCGGTAGTCCGTAACCTCGGCAGCCGTGAGCCATCGGCCCACCGCAGCGGCCGTCGTGTAATCCGCGTCCGTAAACACCGCCGTAGGACCGCCGGTGAAATACTCCACCACCCAGTCCGCCTGATTCAGGCCGGCGGGGCTCACCGTCCCCGTGGTAAGGTCCACGAGCGATATGGTCACGCCGCCCAGCGTCACCGTGCCGTCGTCTAAGAGCCAGACCGTGGCATCGCTGCCGCGCGAGCCCGTAGAGACGCGGTCGTCGCCCACCTGCGGCAGGCGGTTAATGAGCACCGGATTCTTGAAGCTGTTCGTGCTGACCGCATCGATCTGCATCTTGTACGTAAACGTATTGGTAGCCAGCGCCGTGCTGGTGGTGAGAGTCAGGATGGTCGGACCGCCCGTGCTGTTAATCGTATTGGCGGGATACGCATCCTCGGTCACCGTGAGGCGCGAGTTGATCCCCAGGTTTCCGAACACCTGTATGCCGCTCTGCGTGCGCACGAGCCGCCCCGGACCGGAAAGCCCGATTCCCGGCAGGTACGTGGAATCATCGAACGAGAAGCTCGTATGCCCCGTCACGTGCGGGTTGGCCGCCGCGCCCACCGTACCCGTGTAGAAGTACTGCGCGGCCGTCTGCTGCGGAATATAGTAGGCGTCCACCGCGTAGCTCGTGTAGGAGTTGGCGGGGGTGCCCACGCGAATCATGAAATTCTCACCCTGGTTCGCGTTGTAGGTCTTTGCCACGGTCCATACGAGGTAGGTGCCGCCGCCCGCCTTGGGGATTATGGCCGGCTGCGAACTCACGAAGCAGCCCGGGTCTATCGGCTGCCCGCTCATGTCGAGCTTAAAGCCCTCGTAGGTCATGCCCGCCGGCAGTTCCACCACCAGGCTGCTGCCCGTGGTGATGGGCACCGAGGCGTTGCTCGAATTGCCGAAACTCACGTAATAGCCCACGATCTGGCCCGGCTCTATCCGGCTCGTGCCCGGCACATAGGCGCTCTCCGCCTCGTAGCTGCCGAAGCTGACCAGAATCCGCGGCTGCAGACCCACATAAGGCGATGTGGAGCCGTCGCGCAGGGTCACGTTCGCGTAGTTCTGATAACGGGTCACCGTCTCCGGATCGCTGTCCCAGTCCTCCGTGGCATCCGCCGCCACGCCGCCGCTGCTCTTGATGGTAATGGAAGCCGCCGTGCTCTGTGCGTAGAACGCTGTGCGGTTCGCGTAGGTCAGCGTAGCCGTACCGGCCGCCTTCATATCCGCCTGCGCGGTGACCGTATCTACCGTCGTCTCGTAGGTGAATATCAGCTTGCCCTGCAGAATCTCCGGAATGCTCGAGGGCGCGCCCTCCGTATAGGCCGGGTTCTTCCGCCCCTTGGGCACCGTATAGCCGCCGGTCGCCGTGAGCCTGCCCACGGTATCGCCGCCGGACCACGTGTAGGTATCCGTAACATCCACCGCCACCGCGGCCGACGTGACCCCGTAGGAGTCCACGCTCACCACAGAAAGCGAGCCGGGAACGTATGTCTCGTACTTCGGCAGGATATCCACGAGCTTCGAGAGATTAAGCGCCGCCAGGCCGTAGTTTTCCACGGTCACCTGATAGTAACGCTTGCCATCGCCCGGGTCGGACACGTTTATGGACGCGCCGGAAGTCACGGTCTTGGTTATGTTCGCCGTGGAATAATCCGCGTTGATAATCTTCACGTCTGCCGAGGAGTGGATGGACGACCTGGAGTCGCCGTTCCCGTCCAGATCGTTCGTGCCGCCACCGCCCGCCGTGTCATCCTTGAGCGTGCCGGAGGACTGGTACACATCCTCCACTTTCTCCTGCAGGAAGGCGTAGGCGTTGTTCGAGCGCGTCACGTTCGCGCCCGTGAGCGGGTCGTATTTGGCGCTCGTATCCGCCACCGCGTAGTATTCCACCACGATGCGGTTCTTGGCAACCCGCCGCGCCGCCGTGCCTTCCACGGACACGTTCGCGGACGTCAGGCCTGCCGGAAGCGGCTCCCAGGTAGGCGTAAACTCTATGGTCAGTTGGTCGCCCACGGAGGCCCCGCCCGGCGACGTGGTTACAGTGAAGCCGGTTATGGCCGTCTTGGTCATTACCGTCGCGTCGTCGCTCAGTTCCACCCGGTAGACCTGCGGCGCCAGCGCGCCCGTCGTGACCAGCGTCATGTTGGGCGGCAGGAAGTCTATAAACCCGTACACGTGCAGGGTCTTGCTCGCCCCCAGCCTCGTGTGGTAGTTGCCAATATCAATGGTGTATTTCACCGTGTCGCCGTCGGTCAGGCTGTTCTTGTTGGGAGCTACCGGCTCGATGGCGGAAACCGTCACACCCTTGGCGCTCTTGATCATATGCGCAAACCCGATCTTGGACGCGTTGGAGTCCGGAATGATCTTCACATAGCCGCCGTCCATATGCGTTTCGTCCGCGGAAACGGTCTCGTACGTGTTGTACAGGATGTCCGTACCCGAAACGCCCGGCGCCACCTTGAGCGTAAAGCCTATGGTAATCGAGTCGCCCGGCGCCAGGGAGCTTCCGATAAAGTCCACGTTAAAGCCACCGCCCTGTCCCACGGCGCTTATGGCCGAAACCGAAACGCCGCTCGCGTTAAACACGCTGCCCGCGTCCGTGGGGCCCGCCTGCAGGTAGAGGTTAATCGCGCGGGCATCCGCGTCGGCGATATAGTTCGGGCTGGCCGCTATGGCAGCCGCCGAGATATTGTCATATTCCTCGTGTGCCTCGTTGAGCTCGGAAAGGAGCACGGGCGCCGTAAAGTGCTGGCCCAGCGTACTGTCACCCGTGAACACGTCCTTGAGCGTAAAGCCGGACTGCATGGTCGCGCTCGTATTTATAATGGTAATCTTGAAGACCAGAATGTCCCCTTCTATGGGCGCCGTGGCCGCGTTCAGGTTCGCGTCGCCCGGGCCGGCCCAGCCGCCCGCGGTTTCCGGCGAGATGTTGCTCCACACCTTGCGGCCGGCGTTCCCGCTCGCGGGCGGACCCCATGTGTGGTGCCCGTCGCCTATGGCCTGGTTCGTGTAGTCATACGCCGTAAAGTCGTTCGTGAAAATGGCCGTGGTGGAGTTAACCGTGACCTTGCTCGTGTACGTGACCACGAGCTTGGTGTCCGCGGGAATCTGCGCGGAAGCGTCAAAGTTCACCGTGAGCACCCCGCCGGAAACGGAAACCACCCCCGCCGAGGTAATGGTGTTGCCCGTACCGAGCAGCGCCTCGTACTGCGTAGGCGTAAGCTCCACGGGGCTGCCCGCATCCTGCCACTCGCCGGCCACCTGCGTTATGGGCTGGTACCACAGCTTGACGTTGGCCAGCGCCTCGTCGCTCTGGTAGACCGCCGCACTCGTCGCCGGAACGACGCCGCCGTAGTAGCTCTGGTTGGCGGAAAGCTGATCCTCAAACCTGCCTATGTCTAAATAGGCGCCGGACTTGTTCCAGATTTCCGCGTGATAGCCGATTATGTCGTTCTGCTTGGGATATGTCCCGGCATCCTGCGTGAGGTTCTCGGCTTCCTTATTAAACCCGTAGCGGTTTCGCTGGGTGTCGTCCATGATCCGGTACTGGAAGCGCGCGTCGTCCTGCGTCGTGACGCCCGTGGCGGTGTGGCCCCAGACAGGTGCCTGGGCGAGGTCCGGGTCGGTGTACAGATAGTCTATCTGGGCGCGGTTATAAAGCCAGTCGTTCTCGCGGTCCGCCGGCAGGTTCTGCACCTCGACCTCCATGCCCGGCCAGGTGTTAAACTGGCAGTCCACCGGAATGTTTACCCACTCGTAGTAGATGCCCGCCACGGTAGCGCGCTTGGCCGCGGGTATGGTAATCTTGTTCGCGGCCTCCTGGTCGCTGTCGTAGAGGAGCTCCAGGTTAACGGTCTGCACCAGATCCGGCGTGCCGTCCCCGTACTTAACGGTTATGGTTATGGAGGCAGGCGAGCTTCCCGCCACCACGGCGTTGGCCGCGCCGGGGTTCGTGCCTTCCTTGTTATACACACCCGGATAGATGACCAACGGCTGAATCTCGTTCGCATCCCAGCCCAGGCCTATGCCGCCGTCGGAAATGACCATGTAGTCCAGCGGCTCCTTCTGCCGGTTGATAAACTTGGCGTTCACGTTCGCGTCGCCGAAGCGGTAGGTGACCGACATGTTGGGGAACGCGCCGAGCAGTTCCTCCGGCGTGCCCGTCGTGGAAGTATGCCCTATGTCCACTATGTTCTTGGCAAAGTGGAAGTTGGTAAACGTCTCCTTGCCCGTCTCCAGCGTGTTGCGGTAGCTGTAGTTGGCCTGCGCGCTGTTGGTCTTGGTGATATCCTGCGAGCTCGTGGCCGGCAGCGTAGAAACGTCCACGCACGGCGTCACGGTGCTCAGCTGCGGCGAAGGATCTTCGTAGAGCAGCGGGAAAGTCCGCACCGCCTGGCTCGCCAGCCCCTCGTCGCGGATTATCTTGTTCTTGTTATACTCGGCGCCAATGATCTTCACCTGCGCACTCATGTTCGCTATCTCCGACGTGGGATTGCCGTTCTCGTCCATGGGCGCTATGTTCACAATGGTCTTGGAGACGGTGAACCCCGTTACGTACGTAACGCCGCTTATGACCGTCGTACTAATCGCGGGAAACGTGACAGCGTCCGCCCCGGCGTAAATCCAGTTTCCTGCCGCATCGAAGAACGACAGCCCGGCATTGTCCCGGAGGTCGTCATAGGAAATCAGCAGGTACGGCTCGGAGGCCGTAGACGTGGTGTTCGTTATGCCCGCCACCGTGGTCGGTACAGAAAAGGCGCCGGTTAACGTGGCTTCCTTGGCCCAGACCACGCCGTAGCTCGAACTTACGTTATAAAGCGAGGTGGCATTGAGCGTCACCGTGAGGGGCGATGCCGTGTCGGTGGACTCCGGCCCTATGGTAGCCGGACTGAACACCGCAGAAACGCTCGTCCAGCCGAACTTATCCGCTACGGCTATAAAGCCCGTCACGCTTTTCGTGGCGTTCACGCTTGCCTGCTCGTACCCCTGTCCCGAGGCTGCGGGCTTCTTCTTGTCGAAGGCCACCACGGAGATGCCGCACGCCGTGCCGTCCGCCGTGTTGCCGTTCGAGAACGGGTTTACGTCCAGCGTAAAGGAGCGCGCCGAGCCGCTGCTCACGGGCTCCGTCCATTCTACCCAGTAGTAGCGGTCCTGTGCCGGTATGCCTGCCGCGAGCGCTGCCGTGGTCGGTCCGTACTGGTCGCCAATGGCAAGGCTGTACTGCGTGTTGGCCGTAACCGAAACGGTGGCGTCGGGATCGGCAAACTTGATGCGGAAGAGCAGGCGGTTCGCGTCCACGCCCTGCTCCACGATGTTCACGTGGAAGGTAAAGAACGCCATGGCGTGGTCGCCCGTGTGCAGATAAAGCGGGTCGCCGTCATTGTTCGCGAGGCTTCCCAGAATAATCGAATCGATGTAAATGTCCACGTCGGTCGCGTCCAGCACCTGCGTGCCGAGCGCGGAGATGCCTTCCTCTTCGGTGGCAGGTGCGGCTTCCGGTGCCGGCGCGGCTTCCTCTGCAGAGGCAGGCGTTTCCGTCTCTGCGGTAGCTTCCGTCCCCTCGCTACCCTCCTGGGGCAGCGCGGTTTCCTCCGTTTCCGCATTTTCCTGTTCGCCGCCGCCCGCTTCCTCCGAAGCAGCGGCTACGGCAGGCGGAGAGCTTACCTCCTCCTCTGCCGGCAGAATGTCAGCAAAAACGCTGCTCCCCATCAACGCGACGAGTAACAGCGCAAGAATAAACGCAAACGGTCTAGCATAAGTACTGCTGGCCAGTCCCCCAAAAGAACGATGAGATCCCCTTCTCTCTCCCATAATAATACTCCCCTGCATATGCAGTTTCACAACCCACCGGGACTCTGCCCTTTTCAAAACCCCGATAAGAATAAAAATAGTTGAAAAAAGTATACTAAAATTTGCGCGGGAAGTCTATATGTAATGAAAAAGTTACATAAGCGCTTGCTTAGTAACTTTTTCGAGGTTTTCGTATTTTATGTCAGGTATTTGAACAGCGCCTCCACGAGTGTCTCGTACTCCACCGGTTTGGCTATGTGGCCGTTCATGCCGCTGGCCTTGGCGCGGTCTATGTCCTCCTTGAACGCGTTGGCCGAGAAGGCGATTATGGGTACGCGCTTCGCGTCCGGGCGCGCCATGGCGCGCATGGCCCGGGCGGCCTCGTAGCCGTCCATCTCCGGCATCTGAATATCCATGAAGATTATGTCGAACCCGCCTTCCTCCGACGCGGCAAACGTTTCAAGCGCCTCGCTGCCGTCGGCAGCCTCCACAATCTCAAGCCCCGTGCCCTCCAGCAGGGAGGAGACGATCAAGCGGTTTATCTCCACATCGTCCGCGAGCAGCGCCCGCTTGCCGGTAAAGCGCCCCGTGGGATCGGATATCTTGACCCGCGCGGCCTCGTCCTCGGCCGTTTCCGTAAGCCATATGTCAAAGCGGAAGTCGCTCCCCTCGCCCAGCGTGCTCGAAACCGAGAGCTGCCCGCCGAAAAGCTGGACTATGTGCTGGCTGATGGCCAGTCCCAGCCCCGTGCCGCCGTACAGCTTGGTCACCTTGCGGTCCGCCTGCTCAAACGGCTCAAAGATGGCCGCTATATTCTCCTCGGATATGCCTATGCCGTTATCCCGTACGGAGAAGAGGATGTGCGTGCGCCCTTCCTCGCGTCCCAGATTCTTGACCGCGAACACCACCTCGCCCATCTCGCCCGTGAACTTCACCGCGTTTCCGAGCAGGTTTATGAGCACCTGGCGCAGCCGGAGCGGGTCGCAGAGGAAGGTGGCCGGCGAGAACGTATCGAAATCCGTCGTAAGCCGGATGTGCTTCTCCTCGCACCGTGTCTTGATGATATCCACCACCGTGCTCTGCAGGTGCGGGAGGTCCATGGGCTCCTCGGACAGCTCTATCTTGCCCGCCTCGATCTTGGAAATCTCCAGGATGTCGTTCAGCAGGCCCAGCAGGTGCTGCGAGGAGGACTCTATCTTCTCCATGTCCGCGTAGATGCTCTGCTCGCGCGCTGCCTCGTCCAGATCGTCCAGCTTCTTCTGGACTATGTTCGTAATTCCTATGATGGCGTTCATGGGCGTGCGAATCTCATGGCTCATACGCGCCAGGAACTCGCCTTTGTACTCGCTCGCGCGGTTGGCCACCTCCACGGCCTCTTCCAGCGCGAGCTGTTTCTGGACCATCTCCGTCAGGTCTATGGTCTTTATGTAGTACCCGCTCTTCTCGCCGTTTACGTCCGTCAGATACTGCGCCTGCCCCTTTAGATATTTACCCTTATGCGCATAGTAATAGACTTTCGCCTCACGGCCCTCCTTGAGCGCCAGCAGCGGATCGTACTCCGTATCTATGGGATAAATCGAGTGCTCAAAATAGTTCTGTCCCACCGAATCGTCCAGCACCTCGTCCACGAGCGCGAGCGCGCCCTCGTTCTTGTAAATCACGTGCATATCCATATCCGTGATAACCAGCGGCGACTGCTCGCTCTCCACGATGGTATCCGCCATGTCGTCGAAACTGTCGGCCAGCGTGCCGAACTCGTCCTTGACCTTGGCCTTGAACCGGAACTGCCATTCGCCGCGCCGGAACCGCGAGATGCCCGCTATGAGCGCCTGAATGTTGTTCGTGAGGAAGCTCGCCAACCAGATGGCTATGAACACCACGATGATGATAATCACGATGGTCGTAAACAGCAGCTGCAGCACCGTGCTCCACAGGTTATCGGTTATGGCCTGGTCGAGGCGCACCGCCGTCTCGTCCGCCGGCCGCGTAAAGTCCTCTATGCCCGAGCCTATGGCCACGAACCCGAAACCGCGCGCCGAATCGCCGTACTGCCCCGTGTAGTAGGGGATGGCCGCCGCCGTGTTCAGCTTGTAAAGCCCGCTCCAAAGGATGTAGAACGAACCGCTGCCGCCGTCCTGCGTCAGGTCCATCCACCCCGTGCACTGCGGCGCGTTGTTCAGGTACCGGCCGTCCAGCCCCACGAGTCCCTGCGCCGTGAGCGCCGCCGCCGGGGTCTTCTCCCGCGACTGGTCGTCAAACGTGGGCACCGTCCCTATAAACTCCGAATAGGAAAGCCCGCTCGCCTGCCACGCGTCGTAGATGGAGGATTCCAGCCACGGCACCTGCGGCTCGCCCGTCTCCTCGTTAAAGCCCACTATGGAATGGTGGCGCGGGTGGCAAATGCTGCGGCACTGGTAGTCCCAGATAAACGCGTAGTTGCCCTCGTAGGCGCTGGGCGTCTCTATATACCGCTCCTCCATGGGCGTTATGTGATCCACGAACTCCATGATGTGGTCGTGGTTTACCGCAAACGTGACGTAGCCAATGACGCTGCCGCTCTCGTCCGCCACCGGTGTCGCGTAGCGGATTATACCTTCGAAGCGCTGCCCGTTCGGGTTCTCCCGCCCGGCATACGCCTCTGCCTCGGGCGTAAAGGTCAGCGACTGAACCTTTGCCGTAAGCGTGTCCATCTGCGCTATGAGGGCCTCGTCGGTCAGGCCGGAGGCAGCCTCCTGAAGCAGCGGAACCGTACGGTCTATGACGTCCTGCATGAGCTGCTCTTCGCGTGCCGCCGCGTCGTGCGGGAACGCGGGAATCTTCTCGGTCTTAATCTCCGTGAGCTTCTTAGTGAGGCTTTCCACCTCATCCGTCTGGTCCATCTTGCCGAGGGCCGTCACAACACTGTTCACCGCGCCTATGGCCATCTGCTTGGGCGTGTACATGCCTATGAAGTGCGAACGCACGTACGCGCCCGTCACATCCGAAACGTAAATCTCGCCCGGCTGCATTTGCTGCACCGCGGCAAAGTACGTCTCGCTCTTCACGTAGGTATTTTGCGGATCCGCCACGTTCACCTTCTCCTCGCTCAGCGGAAAGTTCGTCTTGGTGGAATCCGCCGCCACGACCTTGATTACCTCGTTGCCCGCCAGGTCTATGAAGGCTATCTCGTCGTAGATGGGCACATCCTTGTAGACGAACTCGTCCGGCTTGCGGTAGTGGAAGCCGTCGCGCTCCTCGTTCTCCGCGTTGGAGGAGGTAATCTCCGGCGGCTCTATCTGCTCCGTGGTCTGCACCCAGGACATGCCGTCCTCCGCCAGCGCCCACGTGCCCTGGTCTATCACCCGGCCCGTCTTGGTCTCGATAAAGGCGCGGTACGCCTCCTCGCTCGGGGTTATCTCGGCGAGGTAAAGAAGGTCGTCGTCGCGGTCGTAGAGGAAGTTCGCCACCTCCTGCGCCGTGTCGGTGGAGAGGCGCTCTATGTCCTTGACCGCGCTGTCGTTTAAGGCCGCGCGCGCGTCGTCCACCGCAATCTGCGAAAGCAGGTGGCCCATGGACACAATCTGATACCAGGCTATGGCAAGCAGCAGGATGAGGGGGATGACCTTGACAATTAAAAAGATAATGATGAGCTTGGCGCGCATGCCCATGCCCATCTTGTTCAGCCAACCGTCTAACATACCGCTCACCGAGCGGTTCGCCCTGTGGAATATGCCCTCTTTACTCATACTGCATTCCCCTGCCACGTCCTTACGCGATAAATTTACAATACACGGAAAGTTTATACCGCAAATCTGCGCGTTTAATCACAAAAAAAAGTCCCGGGCGGAGCCGGAACGTTTTCTTCGTGATTATGCGGCTTTCGCTGGCCTTATTTACGCAGGGGCCTGCTCCTCGCGGTCCCCGTAGTTCTTGCGCGAAAGCACGGTGAAAAGCACCGCCAGCGACGAGAGAATGGCGTGGTAAATGGTCTTGCTGTCTGTCATCTGCATGGGCAGGCTCATGTCCTCCCTGCCGGCAAACATGGCTATGGCACCTACCGCCATGAGAACGGTCAGCACGCGGAACAGCCCGTGCCGGTTCACCTCGCCGTTTAATATCAGCACGCGGCCCGGGTTCTGCTTCGTATATTCCTCATCGAACGAGGCGGGCTTGCGCGTGAAATACGTGATGATGACTATGGCCGCCATGCCCATGGTTACGATCATGAGGATGAGGTTAATCAGCGCCCAGTACTGGTCTTCCGCTCTCGCCGAAAGCGGCGTCTCCTGGTCTTCTATGACGACAGGCTCAGCCAGCGGCGTCTCGGTGCTGCCAATGGTGGTTGCTTCTTTCTTTTCCGCGGCGCTTACCGTATCCGTCGCGGCGGAGGACTGCGATTCCTCTACGGAATCGCCCGCCTGCTGCGTGGCTTCCGACGCGGCGTCCACATCCGGCGTTTCCTTGACGGGGCTCTCCTCCGGACTCGCTATGGCGGCTACGGTCTGCTCCTCGTCCGGGGGCTTTTCGCCGCTCTCATCCCCCGCGTAGGCGGTAAGGGCGGGCAGGCATCCGAACACCGTAAGCAGTATGGCAAGCAAAAAAGCCATAACCGGGGTCGTCTGATTCCGGACACCGAAGTGCGATTTCATTCTGATGGTTCCTTCCCAAGTCTTGTATAGACCCTTCTTCTATACCACTTATGTTTTATATTTTCGTATTCTTCCTCCGATTTTCGGGGTAATAGTTCCGAATTGCAGTACTTTTTCACTCCCATTATACAGGCGCGTGAATTTTTGTGTCTACAGACTAAACGAGGGATATAAGCGCGAGTCTGTACGAATCCTTCCCGAAACCGCAGATGGAGCCGCGGCACACAGGCGCCAGAAACGACACGTGCCGGAACTCCTCACGGGCGTATACATTGGACAGATGCACCTCCACGACCGGCGCGGCCACCGCCGCGATGGCGTCCCGAAGAGCCACCGACGTGTGCGTATAGGCGCCGGCGTTCAGGATGATCCCGTCCGCGCCGCCGGCCTGCTGGATGGCGGTCACCAGCTCCCCCTCCACGTTGCTCTGATAGAAGGTGAGCTGTGCGCCGAGCTCCCCGGCCAGGCCGGTCAGCCAGGCCTGGATGCTCTCGAGCGTTTCCGCCCCGTAGACACCCGGTTCGCGGGTGCCCAGCAGGTTCAGGTTCGGTCCGTTTATTACGGTAATGTTTTTCATGGTCTTTCCTATATCATCTTGTAGCAGCCGATCACCTCGAGGTACGCGGCCACGGATTCCACCTGGCGCAGCGTGCTCTGGACGACCGGGTCGGTTATGCACCCGTCCATCTCCGCGAAGAAGCGGTAATGCCCGTCCGGCGCGGGGCGGCTCTCTATGCGCGTGAGGTTTATGCCCGATGCCGTAAACGGCAGGAGCGCCTCGCACAGCGAACCGGAGCGGTGCTCCAGGCTGAACGTAATGGACACGAGGTTGCTCTCCTCATCATACTCCGGTTTGGGGCCTATAACCACAAAGGAAGTGCGGTTGTTGCTCGTATCCGTGATGTCCGGGCGAATGACCTCGAGGCCGTTCAGCTCTCCGGCTAAGCGGGAGCCTATCGCGGCGGCGCCGGGGTCTGCGTCGTCCCGCACCAGCCTTGCGGCCACGGCGGTATTGCTGCAGGTCACACGCTCCCAGTACTTATCGGAAAGAAACCGCCGGCATTGGCGGAAGCCCTCCGGGTGCGAATAGACCTTGCGCACGTCGTGTATGCCCAGGCCGGGCTTTCCCAGCAGGCATTGCTTGATCTCTATCCACGTGCGGCCCACCACGTAGCAGCCGTACTTGCGCAGCAGGTCGTAGGTCTCGCCTATGGCGCCCGACTGCGAGTTTTCTATGGGCACGATCCCGTAGTCCGCGTTGTTGTTTTTGACGATTTTGAACACGTCCTCGAAAAACTCCGCCGGGTGCAGGTCCGCCTCCGGGAAGAGCTTGCGCGAAGCCTGCTCGCTCCACGCGCCCGGCACGCCCTGGTAGGCGCATATGACGTGCTCGCGCTTCGGGGTGGCCGGGAGCGGCAGCAGCGGCTCGCTCTGCTGATAGATGTTCTCCCGCTGGTAGCCGCGCGCAAACGCCATGAGCGTGCGCATGAGGAGCATGGCCTGCCCCTTCATTTCCGCCGGCGCGTCTCCGCCGGCTTTCTCGACTATCTCCTGCTCGCGGTCCGGGTCGTAAAGCGACAGGTTGTTCTCCTGCTTGTAGATGCCCACTTCCTTGGCGAGGTGCATCCGCTGCGTGAACAGATCCACGATCTGCGTATCTATTTCATCTATGCGGCCTCTGTAGCTTTCCAGTTCCTTGGTCATTTTGTTTGTCTCCCTTTCCCTTTTATTATGCGATCGCTGCGCGTACTTTTTCGATGCTGTCCATGAGCTTGTCAAAGAACACCGGCGTGATGGATTGCTGGCCGTCGCAGAGGGCGGCCTCCGGCTGGTTGTGCACTTCTATAATCAGCCCGTCACAGCCCGCCGCCACGGAGGCGAGCGCCATGGGATAGACTAAGTGCCAGTAACCCGTGCCGTGCGACGGGTCCACCATGACCGGCAGATGCGATTTCTTCTTGAGGACCGGCACCGCGGAAACGTCCAGCGTGTTTCGGGTAGCCGTCTCAAACGTGCGGATGCCGCGCTCGCAGAGAATCACCTGGCTCTTGCCGCTCACGAGTATGTAGTCCGCCGCCATGAGCAGCTCCTCTATGGTGCTCGACAGGCCGCGCTTTAAGAGCACCGGCTTGCCCGTCTGCCCCACTTCCTTCAGGAGCGTAAAGTTCTGCATATTGCGCGCGCCCACCTGAATCACGTCCACCTCGCGCTCGAACACGTCTAAGTATTCCACCGACATGATTTCCGTTACGATGGGCAGGCCCGTCTTCTCCCGCGCGATTTTCATGAGCTCCAGGCCGTCTAAGCCCAGCCCCTGAAACGAGTACGGCGAAGACCGGGGCTTGAACGCGCCGCCGCGCAGCATGGCCGCCCCGGAGCGCTTTACGTCCCGCGCCACGGAGAGAATCTGCTGCTCGCTCTCTATGGAGCAGGGCCCCGCCGCCACGGCAAACTGCCCGCCGCCTATCTTCGCGCTGCCGGCTATGTCCACCACCGTGTCCTGCGGGTGGAAGTTCCGCCCCGACAGCTTGTACGGCTCACTTACTTTTATGACGCGGTCCACGAAGTCGTACCGCTCCAGACTCTCCCGGTCCACCACCGACGTGTCGCCGGCCAGACCCACCATCCGCTTGCTCTGCCCCGCAATCTCCGAAAGGACAAACCCGAGGCTCTCCATATTTCTCTTAAGGTTTTCTACCTGCGCTTCGCGCGCCTCTTCTGTGAAAACGATGATCATTCTTACTCTTTCCTTTATTCTCTTTCCCTACTGCTGCGTATGCCTTCTCGTACAGCGCCGGCCGGTCCAGCTGCCTCCCGAGGAAAAGCTCGTCCGCGAGGATTCCCTGAAACAGGAGCATGGGCAGGCCGTTCATAAACCGGAGCTTCCGTGCCTCTGCCGCTGCGAGCAGCCCCGTTTTGGGCGGGCTGTATACGAGATCGCAGACAAAGGCATTTTCCGGAAGTCCGCTGATAAATCGAAAATCCGTAAACTGCCCCGGATAGCCGTTCATGCCCAGCGGGGTGGCGTTAATTAAAAGGTGCGTGTCGCGCATGACCGCGCCATCCTCCGCAAGCCCTTCCCGCCACGGAACATACGTCCCGCCGCACGCGTCTGCCAGCGCACTTCCGCGCGCCTCGTTTCTTCCGATTATCCGAATCAAAGATGCTCCCGTTTCTTTCGCCTTGCTTGCAATACCGGCGGCCGCGCCGCCCGTACCGATTATTGTAACATTTTTTTGCGTGTATGCACTCCCGTGATGTGCCAGCGCCACGCGCAGCCCCTCCATGTCCGTGTTGTAGCCTATAAGCCGGCCGTCCTCGCGCACCACCGTGTTGACCGCGCCTGCCGCCTGTGCGTCGCCCCGTATCTCGTCGAGCAGCGGTATGATGGCAATTTTATGCGGTATGGTCACATTCAGTCCCGCAAGCGTGCCGTCGCGGAGCTGCTTCAGACTGACAGCCAGCTTCTCCGGCCGCACCCGGATGCGGCTGTAGCGCAGAGGCTCGCCGAGCGTTTCAAACACGGCGTTATGCAGCGCGGGCGAAAGCGAATGGGCTATGGGGTCTCCTATCACCGCGTAGCTTGCCGTTATGCCGGAAAGGTCGAGCATCTCGCTGAGCGCCGTTAGAACCTGCGGGAAGTAGCCCCCGTTTTTCACTGTCAAGTCCGCGGCCTTGACATAGATATCATGCCGCCGCGCGTAAAGCTCGTCCACCTTATTGCCGTCCGCAAGCAGCGGACGCTTGCCGCCCTTCTTCGCGTACTTCTTTATGTCCTCCGGCGGGCGGTCTAAAAAAACCACCGTGCCGAGCCGTTTCATGAGCGCTACGTTTTCGGGTCGTTCTACCGTTCCGCCGCCCACGGCGAGAATAAAATGCCGCGCTCCGGCCGTATAGGCAGCAGGGTCTTCCGCGAGCGCCGTAAGAAGCTGCGTCTCCATATCGCGAAACGCGGCCTCCCCCCGCTTTTCGAAAATCTCCTTAATGCTCACGCCCTCCTGCTTCTCTATGAGCTTGTCCGTGTCAAGGAATTTATATTGACAGGCTTTCGCGAGGCGGCGCCCTATGGTACTCTTGCCGCTTGCCGGCATACCGATTAGAATTACGCTGTTCATTTCCCCCCGTTTTTCAGATTTGCAAACAGCAAATCCAGCAGGCCTATGGCCGTGCACGCTTCTATGACCGGTACCGCGCGCGGCACTATGCACGGGTCGTGCCGCCCGCGCACCCGGGCCTTAACGGGCGCAAGGCTGTCCGCCTCTACCGTATCCTGTTCCTTGGGTATGGAAGCCGTGGGCTTTATGGCCACGCGGCTTATGATGGGCATGCCGCTTGCTATGCCGCCCAGAATGCCGCCCGCGCGATTCGTGACGGTGTACACCTTCCCTTCCTCCGCGTAGATGGCATCGTTCGAAGCGCTCCCACGCGCCGCTGCCAGCGCAAACCCCGCGCCGAACTGCACGCCCTTGACGGCCGGAACCGAGAAGTACAGAGCGGCAAGGGTGCTCTCGACTGAATCGAAGAAGGGTTCGCCGAGGCCCGCCAGCGCTCCTATTGCCACCGTCTCTATACAGCCGCCTACGGAGTCCCCGTCCTCAAACGCGTAGCGAATCTCCTCAAGGAAAGCCGGCTCGAACTTATCCACGGCCGCGAAACGCTTGAGGGACGTGGCCCTGAGCCGCTCTATGATGCGGTTGTCAAGTTCTCCGCTTGACAGGTCTATGCCGTCGCGCTGGCTCCCCACCTGACAGATGCGCGCGAAAATGTCTATGCCGTGCGCCGCAAGGACGCTCTTGGCGAGCGCGCCCGCGAAGACGAGCGGAGCGGTAAGCCGGCCGGAGAAGTGGCCGCCGCCCGCCAGATCGGTGTACGGCCCGTATTTGAGGCGCGCCGTCCACTCCGCGTGGCCCGGGCGCAGGAAGTTCCCGTAGTCGGAGGACCGGGTGTCCGTGTTGGATATTATGCAGCCTATGGGCGCGCCGGTGGCAAACCCGTCCTTTACGCCCGAGAGAATCTGCGGGGTGTCCGCCTCGTAGCGCGGCGTGGAAACCTCCGAACGGCCGGGGGCGCGGCGGTGCATCTCCGCCACGATAAACGCCTCGTCTATGGGCGTCCCCGCGGGCACACCGTCCACTATGGCGCCTATGGCCTTGCCGTGCGACTCGCCGAAAATCTCGACCCGAAAGTTCTTGCCCCAGCTATTCATCTTCCTGCCTCCATTCCGCTACATCCGACTTCTCGAAGTCCTCCCAGAATCCCGGGTAGGACTTGGAGACGCTCTCCCAACCGGTAAGCGTTACCGGCCCATCGCAGCCTATGGCCGCCACGGCCAGCGCCATGGCTATGCGGTGGTCGCCATGCGCGTCCGTCTCGCCGCCGGGGAGCACGGCCCCGCCGGAGCCGTTTACTATGAGCGTGTCCCCCTCCGCATGTATGTCCGCGCCTATCGCGCCGAGCTCGCTTACGAGCGCCGCCAGCCGGTCGCTCTCCTTGAGCCGGAGCCTGCCGGCATTCAGGAAGCGCGTCTGCCCGTGCGCGAAGCACGCCAGCGCCGCGAGCGGCGGCACCAGATCGGGAATGTCACGCACATCTATGTCCGCGCCGGAAAAGCCCTCGTCCGGCGGATAGACATAGAGCACCACGCGGGTCATGTCCGCCTCCGGCACCTGCTTTCTGCGCAAAAACCGCGGCGCAAAGATGTGTCCGCCCGGGAGGGGAATCCCCGGCGGTCTGCCCCGGCGGCCTATGCCAAACGCCCCGCCGGAGTGCAGCACGGCCGTAGGGCCGTCCATATCGCGCGGGGGGCCGGGCGCCACCGTTATGTGCATACTTGAAAGCGCCCGCATTATCTGCTTATCGCCCTGCACGCTGTCCCAGTTCATCTCGCGCACTTCCAGCGTCTGTCCGAGCGCCGCCGCGCAGAGGAAGAACGCCGCCTGCGACCAGTCGCTTTCTATGCGGTAATCCTTCGCCACGTATTTCTGCCCGCCGGGAATGGTGTAGCGCTCGCCCGGGACGGTCTCGCGAATCGTAATCCCGTAATGCGACAGCACGTCCATGGTCAGGCGCACGTAGCTCTCCGACTCGAGCGGCGTGGTGAGAATTATCTCGCTGTCCGCCTTGCAGACAGGCAGCGCCAGCATGAGACCCGTAATGAACTGCGAGCTCACGTCGCCGGGTATGCGGTACACGCCCGGCTGCAGCGGCCCCAGCACCTCTATGCCGTAGGGCGTGCGCGTCAGGTGTGCGCCGTGCGCGCGAAACGTCTCTTCGTAGACGGAAAGCGGCCGCGACATGAGCCGGCCCCTTCCGGTAAAGTGCATAACCCGCCCCTGCATGGCCGCGACCGGCAGCAGGAAGCGCAGGGTCGAGCCGGACTCGCCGCATTCTATGGCACCCGGCAGCGGCGGCGGCGCGGCAAGGATGGCCGCGAGCGCGTGCGCCGTGGCGCGTATGTCGTCCGACTCCGCCGGGTTAATAATCCTGCTTGCTGCGGCAGGCACACCCGCGAGCGCCTCGCAGATGAGGGCGCGGTGCATGATGCTCTTGGAGGGTGGCGGAATAACGATGCCGGTCGGGAAGCGCCGGATCGTTTTCTTCAGCGGCGCGTTCTCGTTTCCGGGTCTATTCATTGCCATGTACTGTCGAGCTCCGCTAACCGCGATTCCAATTCTTCGTAGCTGATAAAAAAGATTTCTGTCTGACCGATTTGGGTGAGCAGCACAAGTTTTACGCCACCCTTTTCGGATTTCTTGTCACTCTTAATAAACGGCAGCAGCGAGGACGCGTCCTCGCGAATGTCGAGCGAATAGCGGGCCAGCAGTTCGTCTATGGCCTTGGCCGTCCCCTTCTGCGTAATCCCCATGCTCTCGCCCATCCGCGACGCCATGCGCATGCCTATGGCCACCGCCTCGCCGTGGTTGTACTTTTCAAATCCGTATTTCGCCTCGAGCGCGTGCCCGAACGTGTGCCCGAAATTCAGAATCAGCCGCACACCCTTGTCGTGCTCGTCGGCCGCCACCACGTTGCGCTTGATCTTGCACCCGCTGTACAGGATGTCCTCGAACTCGTCCTCGTGCACCTTGTCGAGCCGGAAGTCGCGCAGCTTGTCGAACAACTTCTCGGAGGCAATGGCGCCGCACTTGATTATCTCGGCCATGCCGGCGCGGATTTCGCGGATGGGGAGGGTAGATTCCACATCCGGATCGATGGCCACGAACGCGGGCTGATAAAACGCCCCGACCATGTTCTTGCCGCCTTCTATATCCACGGCTGTCTTTCCGCCTACGGAAGAGTCCACCTGCGCCAGCAGGCTCGTGGGCACCTGAATGTAGCGCACGCCGCGCGTCCAGGTGGCCGCGGCAAAACCCGCGAGGTCGCCTATCACGCCGCCGCCGAACGCGATAATGGTTCCGTCGCGTCCCATGCGCATATCCGCTAAGGATTTATATACTCTCTCAAGGTAAGGAAACCGTTTGGTGTTCTCCCCGGCCGGGAGAACTATCTCGGTGAACGAAACGCCCGCAGACTTAAGGGCGCTCCCGAAAGACTCGCCGTGCAGACGCCAGACATTCTCGTCGCTTATGAGCGCCGTGACTGCACTGGGTTCTATATGTTCGCATATCCGTTCCACCTGCGAGCCGGTCAGTCCTTGTTCTATGCGAATCTCGTAACTGCGCTCGCCCAGCGGAATATGTAAAGTTCTCATATAATCCTGCGTGGTTCCTGATCAGTGGTGCTTCTTTTACATACCTAACTTTATTATATTAAAGTCCGCCCGTCAAGCAAGGTATTCGTGGAGTTTTGCCATAATATCCGGGAGCACCACGGGCTTGCCGAGGTGGTCGTTCATGCCCGACTCGAGCGCCTGCGCCACATCCTCCTTAAACACGTTGGCTGTCATGGCGATTATGGGCACGGTCTGCGCCGTAGCAAGGCCGCTCGCACGGATGGCGCGTGTGGCGTCGTAGCCGTCCATCTCGGGCATCTGAATGTCCATGAAAATCATGTCGAAGTTTCCGTCGGCCTCGAGGAACCGCTCCACCGCCTGCCGGCCGTTTTCCGCCGTGGTAATTTCAAGCCCGGTGGGCGCAAGCAGCGTGGTGAGAATCTCCAGGTTTATGTCTATGTCCTCCGCAATGAGCATCTTCTTGCCCGCGTAGTTCGCCTCGTCCGGCAGAATGACGCGCTCCTTGCCGCCTAAGGCCTTCACGCCGTCCGCCAGCAGCACGTAGAAGGAAAAGACCGAGCCTTCTCCCGGCGTGGACTGTACGGAGATTTCGCCGTCCATCATCTCCACGATGCGCTTGGAAATGGCAAGCCCCAGACCCGTGCCGCCGAACTTGCGCGACGTACCGCTGTCCGCCTGCTCAAAGGCCGTAAACAGACGCCCGATTTGCTCCTCCGTTATGCCTATCCCATTGTCGGATACCGAGATTTCTATGCGGTGTCTGCCGTCCGGCGCGTCCTCGCCCCGCGTGGCCTGCAGGCGGATGCGCCCGCCGATAGCGGTAAACTTGTTCGCGTTGGACAGCAGGTTCGCCACGACCTGCGACAGGCGCTTCTCGTCCCCGAGCAGAATGTCGGGAACGGCCGGGTCTACGGCCTGCGTGAAAATCTGCTCCTTGTCCTCTATCAGGCCGCCCACCACGGTGGTCGTGTCGTCCAGCATCTGACGGAAGGAAAAAGCCTCCGAGGAGAGCTCCATCTTCCCCGCTTCTATCTTGGACATATCGAGGATGTCGTTTATCACGCCGAGCAGGTGGCTCGAGGCTATCTCTATCTTGCGCAGGCCCTGGTGCTCGCGCACGGGATCCTGCTCCTGCTTGAGAATGGTAATCATGCCGATTATGGCGTTCATGGGCGTGCGCATCTCGTGGCTCATCTGGGCGAGGAAGTCGCCCTTGGCCTTGCCGGCCGCCGTGGCCTTCTCCTGCTCGAGGGCGAACAGCGCCGAAAGGCCGCGCACGCAGATGGCTATGAATATGCCCGCAATGACAATGGAGATGACCGTGTCCGCATAGCGCTGAAAGTCGTTAAGCGGGAGCACGTAATCCGGCTTCAGGTGCTGCACCACATAGCACGTGATAATCACCGCAATGTGCGTCGTGACGAAGACTATGAGCGCCACCCCCTTCGAGAGCAGCACGATGAGAACTATGGTCAGGACGAAGTAAGCCGCAATACCGCCCGTTATGCCGCCGTTCGTAAAGAACAGCGCCGGGAACATAATGTAGCCGAACCCCACGATGGCGCACACCGCGCCCACCTTGTGGGCCTTGTACGAATTGCTGATAAAAAAGAGCATAATGGCGGATATGACCATGGCCGCCTTGATAATCATCAGCTGCCACGCCGACTGTTCGATTATATGCCCTATAACCGAAACGGTAAGGGCCACCACCCCCGCCGAACAAACAATATTAAACACGCGCGCATCAAAAGATAGCTCGTCAGTAAGGATGTACTTCCGAAGGAAGTTGCGGTATGCGTTTTTCATCGACTCTCCACTCTCTGCTTGCAAGGCTGCCTCTGGGTATTATACCGAATAACCCAGCCAAGTGCCACCCCCGCCCCCCAAAAGGCCAAAATTTGGCCTTATGCACGATTTTACTGCCATGAAACGGGTGCGCCTCGCTCATTTTTGCTTCCGGCATTTGCACCCTTTCGTTTTCTCCGCTGAGGAATAATCAAAATGTATGGGGCAAAATCAAAAGGTTCAGGGGTATCGTCAAAAGGTTTCAAATTCAGTTTTGTGATACCTCGTCTGTTGCTTCTAACTTCATAATTACAGGGCGCAGACCATCGTTGCAACTGCAAATCGCTACGCCTGGTGTTTTAATCCAGTCGCCGTAATAAAACGTATCGGCTTCAGCGCCGTGGGCAAGGGCAAAAACATACTGATAGATGGCTTTCCATGCCTCGTCGCATAATCCATCCGGCTTTGCATAGTCCCCATAGAACACCTGTCCTTTCTTCATAAGCGGGCAAGCGCCTAAGCCGGGAACGCCGTACTCCTTTGCAAGCTCCTCGTCAAATGTGGTTTTCAATA
>JAISTV010000030.1 GCA_031272485.1 Eubacteriales Family XIII. Incertae Sedis bacterium | reverse complement strand
ATTTCGTGTATCAAAAATGTGAGAGGCTGGAGAATCCACACGAAATACTGAAATTTTGCGTGGAGGGGGGGTGGGGCGATACACGAAATATTGAAATTTTGCGTAGTGGAGGGGGGGGTCACCCGAAAGGGTGGGGTTTTGATTTGAAAAAATGTGAAACGGGGTGTGGTGGAGTGGTGAGCGGGTGATTAGTATGGATTACACGGATACAATTTTTTGATTGCCTGCTTTGTGCGGGCGTATGCGCGTATGCGGGGGACGAGGATATGAGCGGACAGTTGAGGGGTTTCGTAGGACAGATTCATAGGATGTTTTTTGACGGTTGTATGGTGGATGCGCTGGCACGTCATGAAGGGTTTTCGGTGGAGACAGAGAGACGGCTGGATTGCCGGAACGAGTCCGGCAATGACGGTGTCGGACGGAAGCCCGGGTATGACGGTGGGCGGCGCACTGGGGGTGGTCGGATTCGTGGCGGTTTTGCTTTGGTGCTTTGTGTTGCCTTGCTGGTTACGTATGGGCTTCCGGGGGCGGTGTTTGCTGCGGAAGACGGCGGGGGGCTTGATGCGAGTTCGGAAATTGCAAGTCCTGTCCGGCAGGGGGTAACCGGCGTAATCGCGCGGGGGATTGAGACTCTTGGGGTTACGAGTGCGGCGGCGCCTGTTGTGGTTAAGCCTGCGGGGGACAGCGTTTATGCGCGGAGTGCGCAGGCTAAGCTGTATATTCAGGCGAGCTCTCCGGACGGGGGGTACTTGACCTATCAGTGGTTCCGGTCGGCGAAGCAGACGAGTGCCATTTCTCATCCGGGCGGGGTTTACAGTTCTTCGAGCCTTACTACGATTAAGACGGGCGCTACAGACCTGAATGCGGATCAGGCGACTCTGAGCACGCGGACGCCGGATGCGGCCGGCTACTATTATTACTGGTGTACCGTGACCAACCACGTGGAGGGCGACGACGGGCTGATGCACACCGCCTCTGTGGACACGCGTCCGGCCCAGGTGCGCGTGTTGGATGAGATCGTCGCGGACACGTTCACGGTGGGCGGCAAGCGGGACGATGGGACGCCCTATACGAGCAGCGACTACAATACCTACTATTTGGGGTTCAACCAGCTTTTTACGCAGATACACAACGGTGATTTTGAAGGTGCGGACGGCAATGGCAGCAGCACCAGGGCACGGCCAATATCAAGCTTAGCTCCTGGGGACTCGGATAGGCAAACGCACCTCATGGGTTACTGGGATACAACGCATTATTACAAGGATATGGAAACTTATCCCCCGACGACTTATGGCCTTCTAGCGGACTCAAGATTGGGTAACTATGTTGTGGAGCTTTCCGCTTACGTTGAGTCGAGCCTCTACGAGGAACTTGCGACCGTACCGGGCAAGATTTACGAATGGTCGCTGGATCATTCCAAGCGTGAAAACACTTCACCGGCCGAAGGCAAGACAGACAAGGACATCCTGGCCGTCGTCATCGGGCCGGCAGCAGAAGACACAACGAATGTCTATCCATACGGCGAGGTAGAGACCAACACACTTTGGACCGGCTCAGATTATAAAAGCGGCCATGCGCCGACAGACACTTTGTTTTATAAAGTCGTGAATCAATTAGCGGCGGATTTGGCTGCGAAGCCAGGTTCGACTTTTGATAATTCGAGCACGACGGCCATGCAGGCCAGCTTCGAGAGCGCAGAATATGCAAACAAGGCCTATTCGACCACCTATCAAGGCAAGAACTATTATGTATTCATTTCTGTAGATGAAGACAACGGCACAGGCAATCAGCCCTATGACGCCTGGCAACATCAGAAAGGCAGCTACAGCGTGCCGGAAGGGCAGGGGCGCACGGTCTTTGGCTTTGCCAGCATCAAGACTTGCGGCGCTTCTGCCGGCACGGGAAATATCTTGGACAACGTGGTCTTTCAGTCGGGTAGCACGCTCACGCTCACGCCGGACAACTCCTTCTCCGGAGAAAACTCCATCTCTGTGCCTACCAAGGCGGGGTATGCTTACGGGATTTGCGAGGTGCGGGGGAGCGCTACGGTGGCTACCTCGGGCGTTACGGTTACGGTGGACGCGGACGGGGCCGGGGCCGGCGAGGCTGTGGCGGCTACCGCGGACAGCAGCCTTCCGGGGAACTCGTGGTACGCTTCACCGGGCGAGGGCGGCACGATTACGTTCTCGGGGCTGATTCCCGGGAAGACCTACCGCGTGGCGGGGGTGCCGGTGGGGGCTATCTCTCCGGCGGATGAACTTAACACAAACACGGACCCGACGCAGGTCTTAGACGACGGCTACTATGCGGACACGACCATTCCGGTGAGCGTGCCGGATACGGGCAGCCAGATGGGCAACGTCTCCGCGTCCCTGTATGACAACGACACCAAGGCGCGCATCACCATGGTCAACGCGAACGCGAACGTGCAGTATGCGCTGCTTTCCTTTGCCAATAACTCGGATGCGGACCCGGTCACGGCGCCCCCCGCGGCTTCGTGGCAGACGCCTACGGGCGGGCAGATGGTCTTTGAAGGCCTTGAACCGAACAAGAAGTATATGCTCATAGCCCGGCCATACGGCTATTCGGAGATAACGTACGCCAAGGCGGCGGAGACGGGCACGGAGGTCTGGACGCCGGTGGGCGGCTTTACCGCGGACGTGGAGCGCACGGACGCGGGGGAAACGGACAGCATAACGCTATCGAACATAGGAAACGAGCCTGCGGCGTTTAACACGAACGCTTTTGAGTACGCCATCTACGACACAAAGACGGGCAGCCTTTCCGCAGCTAAGGACGGGGCAAGTTCCCTGACCTTTACGGGCCTTCTTAAGGAGAGTACGTATCAGGTGGTCATGCGGCCGAAGAGCAGCGGGCAGAGCTGGGCGGACGCAGTGCGCGTCTACCCGTTTGCGCACTTTGACATAGACTATGTAAACGAAGCGGTTATGGCGGTGGGCGCGGATGCGCAAAACACGGTCATCCCCACGACGATAGAATACCGGCTTTACGCGAACAACGCGGCGCAGACGTGGATAGGCGGCACGGAAGCGTGGCGCCCGGGCACGGGCGCGGAGGGAATACCGCTTTCGGTCAAGCCGGACTGGCTTACGAAGTCCATCTTCGCGCGGCTGGCGGAACTGAACGCCACGGGCGTCACGGTGGAGTACCGATACGCGGAGGGCTGGGACGGCTACACGGACGACAGCGTGAGTCCTGTAAGCACGCTGGAGGTGCCGGTGCGGCCGGCGGGCCCTGTCATTGACACCGACTACGAGATAGACTACCAGGACGAGAAGCTGAAGCCCAAGGCTGGCAAACACGTGGAGGTCTCCACGGACGGCGGGGACACGTTTGCGGCGGTGCCGGATGAGGGCGTGGCGCTGTCCGCGCTGGGCTGGACCGGCGGCGGCGGGCAGACGCTTGTGAGAAGCGCGGCGACAGCGGGCGGCAGCGGGGCATTTGCCTCGGAGGCCACCACGCAGCAGATAGCGGCCCGTCCGGCGGCGCCCAGCTACGTGCGCTCGCAGCAGGACGGCGCGTCTGTCAAGCTTCTGAGCTTGACACCGGGAAAGACCTATGAGTGGGCGCAGCCCATGGCGGAAGGACAGGAGGGTAGCGCGGACTGGCATTCCTTTACGGCGGCGAGCAGCACCTACACAGACGTAGCGCTCATATATGACAACGATTCTCCGACGGGCCTCGACGGGGATTACTGGGTGCGGGAGGCGGCTACGGCAAGCACGTTCGCCTCACGGTATCAGCTGGTCTCCACGGTGCTCATGGCGGTGCCCGTGGACTTCGGCACGCCCACGTACGGCTACAGCGCGCAGACGCTGCGGCAGAGCCTGCAGCTGATCAACGGCTCCTCGGACGCGGGCGGGGACATTTGCATAACGGGAGTGAGCCTGGGCGGCACGGACTCGTCCAGATTTACGCTCACTTACGGGGGGGCTTCCGGGAGCGTTTCCGGAAGCGTGTTTACGGGCGCGCACAAGATAGCGCACGCGGAGGAGGATGAGAGCTTTTCCGTAACGCCCATCACGGGTCTGGGCGCCGGGGAGTACGCGGCGGTGGTAACCGTGACGTACTTCCGCGACACGGACGGCGACGGCGTGCGCTATACTGCGCCGGAGGGCGCCACGGCCGAGCAGCTTGACAAGCAGACGGTGGAAGCGGGCACGTGGACGGCTACGGCGAACCTGTCTCTGAATGTGCAGCCGAGCGTGTGGGACGGCAGCCAGATTAAGATTACCTCCGCGGGTCAGACGGCGGCGTCCGTTTCCTTTACGGTGACGGGCCTTCCGATAGGCGCGAGCGCGGAGGCGTCCGTGGCGGGCGGCGCGTTTACGGCAATATCGGCGGTGGACGGCGTCTACACCATAGCGGGCCTCAGTTCCGGCAGCCGGCACGCGGTGCGCGTAAGGGCGGCCGCGAGCAATAACTTCCGTGCGAGCGAAGCGGCATCTGCCTCGCTTCCCACGGCATACGCCAAGCCGGAAGCTTCGTCGGTTCTTACGATTCTGTACAGTCAGGAGATCGTGCAGTTTTCCGCCGGCGAGATTCCGAGCAACTACGTACTGAAATTAAACGGCAAGGAAGTGTCGAACAACGCCTCGCTTTCCGCGGCGGCGGAAGCGGCGGGGACAGGACACTTCGTGCTTTCGCTTACGAGGGTCGGTCCGGATTCCGGCATACCGGCCTCCGAGACGGACGACCTTCTGGTAACGGGCAAGAGCGACGCGCCCGAACTGAACGCAACCGACGGCGTGGTTGTGACGAACACCACGCAGGATGACTCCACGGATGGCTACATCTCCTTCTTCAGCGGGGGAATCGCTGCGGCGTTTGAATACAGGCCGAGCGGCTCTTCGGACGCGACGAGCGGCTGGCTTAGTGTGCCCTCGGGCGCAACGCCGCATTCCCTTCCCCTCGGAAACTACGACGTGCGGCTTCCGGCGCAGACGGACGCCTTCGCCTCCAAGTACCTCACCGTGCACATACAGAGCGCGAACGCTTCTACGTACCTCGACATGAGCGGCGGCGGCGCGGGCGCTACGTTTACGAACCCGAACGCGGAGGTTCTGGGCGGCGACGACGTGGGTCAGACCAAGGCGGTCTGGTCTTCCGCGGGCACGGGCATCTGGAAGTCCAAGTACGAGGAGTTCCACGCGCCGGTGCTGCCGGTGGCCTCCTGGGCGGGGCACGTGTTCGCCGGCTGGTATACGGATAGGACGTACACTACGCTTGCGCCATTCGCGGAGGACGGCGACACGGCGCCGCTTGACGCGTGGAATCCGGGAGACGTGCAAGTATCCGCCGCTACGAGCGACGCCTCTGCGACATACTATGTCAAGTGGGAGGACTTTACGCTGGCGCTAAGCGGCAGGACCACGCGGACGGACGATGAACACGCGGTCTTTAACATCACCTCCAATGTGGCGGGCAGCTACTACTACGCGGTGGTGCCGGACGGGCAGGCCGCGCCGGCCTTTGATATGGGCGCGGCGGGCATGGCCATTCCGAAGGATACGGCGGTGAGCATAGGGCTCTCGGACGCGGACGGACTTGGCGCGGGGGCGTATGACGTTTACGTGCAGGTAAAGGACGCGAACGGAAATCTGTCGAACCGCCTCAAGGTGGACCTTGCGGCGTACGCGGCGCCGGCGGTGAGCGGCGTGAGTCAGGCGAATACCGTTTTGAGCGGCGGGAATACCTATGCGCCGATAAGCGGCACGCTTTCGATTACCTTTAGCGAGGCGGCGGACGCTACGCGCACGGACGGGGTGAGCATAAAGATTACGCCGGTAAGCGGCAGCGGAACAAGCGACTACTCCTTTAGCCTGGCTGCGGGAAGCTGGAACGCGGGGAAGACCGTGCTCAGCCTGCCGTACGTGGGGATAGAGTTTAATACTACCTATGCCGTTCAGGTAAGCGGTCTTGCGGACGCGGACGGTAATGTCATGCCGGCGTTTGACGGCACATCGGGCGGCGCGCCTGCTTACGGAACGTTCACTTCGTTCTCCTCCCCCGGCGCGCCGACGGGCCTTTCGGCGGTGCACGCGTCTGCTACGAGCGCTACGCTGAGCTGGACGGCGCCCGTGGACTTTGGCGGGGCGGCGGTTACGCGCTATGAATACAAGGTGGCGGACGGGGAGTGGATTCCCATTCCCAACTCCGAGAACATGACGAGCTATACGATTACGGGACTTTCTCCCAAGACGCCGCGGCAGTTTACCTTAAGGGCGGCAAACGCGGCGGGCACGGGCGCGGAGGCTACGTTCGGTCTGGACGCGGTTTCGCTAACGGGCAGCGTAAGCATAACGGGCGCGCCGGTATACGGGTCTGCGCTCACGGCGGATACTTCTGCGCTTAGCACGAACCCGGCGGGGCTGGCACTCGGGACGCTAAGCTACGAGTGGCGACGGCACGAGGGACCGGAGGATACGGAAGGGACCGTCATTGGCGGCGCTACGGGCGCTACCTACACGCCGGTCGCGGAAGACATAGGCAAGGTAATCACGGTTACGGTCTCCTCGGCGTACGCGGAGGGCAGCAAGGCCTCGGCAGCCACGGGCGAAGTGGCGAAAAAGGCGCTGGTCCTTACGGCGCTTGCGGATGATAAGGTTTATGACGGTACGCAGGCTGCGAGCGTGAAGAGCTGGGGCTGGTCCACAGGGCCGGTATCCGGCGATGAGGCTTCCGTTTCGGTTACGGTGGGCACGGCTACTTTCGCCTCCGCCGGCAGCGCGGATGCGGACACGACGCTTGCCGTGAGCTTTACGGGGTTTGATCTTACGGGAAGCAAGGCGGACTGCTATACGATGGCGCAGCCGGCACAGAGCGTGGCGCGCATCCTTACGGGTTTCGACGCGGAGGAGAACGTGCAGTACGTGCTTACGGAGCGCTCGGCGAGCGGCTGGGCGAATGCGAGCGTATACGGCGTGGACGCGAAGAGCGGCTATCAGGTTTCCGGCACGTCCGACGCGGACGGATGGACGTCCTACGTGGCGCTGGGCAGCGCGGAGGGGGCGGACAAAACGAACTTCTTCTACGTGAAGAACGTGGCCACGGGCGCCATTTCCAGGAAGGAGACGGTTACGTGGAACATGGACCGCACGGCGCCGGAAGCGGAGATAACTGTCAAGGGAAACAGCTTTACAACGCTGCTAAACTCCCTCTCGTTCGGCTTCTTCTTTAAGAACACGGTGGATGTGAAGATCCTGAGCAGCGATGCCACCTCCGGCGTGGCGAAGGTGGAATACCTCATACTTACGGGGGACGACGCGAGCGCGCTGTCCCATACGCGCGATCAGCTTCTTACCATGAGCGGTTGGACGGAGGGAAGCAGCTTCAGCGTCTCGGCGGACTTTACCGGCGTGGTATACGCGCGGGTTACGGACGAGGCAAGAAATGTGACGGTGGTAAGCACGAACGGGCTTGTCATCTATACGGACAGCGCGGCTGTGACCACGTCCATTACATATACCAAGACAACCAAGACGGATACGCCCTTCAGCTTCCTGCTCGGCGGCAATGAGGTAAAGTCCGTTAGCATATTTGAATACGCTTCAGAGTTGCCGGGGCAGGCGCTTACGGCGAATACGCAGTACGCGCTGGAGACGGCGGGCACTGCTGCTACGGTGACCATAGACGGCAATGTGCTGGATACACTTGCCGCGGGAAGCTACGTGGTCGTGGTGGTGCTGAAGCCGGCGGGGATTACGTATGCCGCGGCTACGGCGGACCCGAGCAGCGAGGCGCCGGCGACAGTGGAGATTCCGCTGACCGTCAATAAAAAGAGCTTGACAGACGCAGACGTGAAGTGGCCGTCTGCTTCGGGTGTCACATATGGTGATACACTTTCCACCTCCATACTATCGGGCGGGGCCGCGCCGGGCGGTGCGGTCTTCGCCTGGGCCAGCGACGCGGCTGTTCCCACGGTAGGAAACGGTGGCTACGACGTTACGCTTACGCCTTCCGCGGACGCGCTTCTTACCTACGACTACAGCGCGGTAACCATGACGAAGAAGGTGGCGGTGGCGGTTACGCCCAGGCAGCTAACAGGTAGCTGGGATGCGAGCGGCAAGACCTACGACGGGTCGGCTGCGGCTTCCGTTACCTTTACGCCGGATAACCTGGTCTCGCCGGACGGGAGCGATGCGGTTCCGGGAACGGTCACGGCGCACTACGCGAGCGGGGCGAACGCGGGGACGAACAAGACGATTGTGATTGACAGCGTGCAGATAAACAGCGCGAACTATTCCGCGCCGGAATTTCCGGTGAGCCTCAAGGCGACCATAGCCAAGGCGCCGGCTACGGCGGTGGCGCATGAGATACAGGCTGCCGAGGGCGAGGAGGCTTCTTACGCGCTTTCGCCCATAAGCCTTTTCCTGCCGCCGCAAGCGGACGGGAAGAGCTACGGCACGGTTACGTATGAGCCGGGCGCGGCTACGGACGCGAGCGGAATCCTGAAGGAAGCGCCGGCATACGACGCGGACGCGGGCGAGATAACGCTTACCGTAAAGGATACGGCGCTGGCTGGGCAGAGCGCGACCATACCCGTTACCATCCATTCAACGAACTACGAGTTTGCGGCGGACGCGGTTCTTACCGTAAGCATAGTGGGCACGGCGCCGCGCGTCCTCGTGGGCGGTCCGGTGGGCGCGGGCGTGTTTACCGGTCAGACGGTGAGCCTTACGGCCAGCGTGGCGGAAAGCGGCCTTTCCGGCACGTGGCAGTGGTACAAATCCACGGACGATGTGCGCGGCAACGCGGATGATGCGGCGGTGGGCGGCGCGGACGGCGCGATGGCGGGAAACAGCGGCGTTAATACGGCGCAGATGAACGCGGATACTTCCGCGGCAGGCGATACGTGGTACTACTGCGTCTTTACGAACAACATGGGCAGTTCCTACACCTCGCTTGCCAAGGTGGCGGTTACGGCGAGAAGCTATGCGGCGGTGCTTACGCCGGCGGGCAAGGACTTTGGCGCGGAAAGCTACGGCTACGCGGAAATTCCGGCGCAGGCCTTTACGCTTACAAATACCGGTAACCAGACGCTTACGAATCTTACGGCTGCGCTTAGCGGCGCGGGCAGCTCGGCTTACGAGATTACGGCTGTTACGGTAGCGGGCTCTTCCGCCGAGGCGGGCGGGACCTACAGCCTTACGCCGGGCGCGGTGCTCTCCGTGAGCGTGCGGCCGAAGAGCGGCCTTGCCGCAAGCGGCGCGGCCTACGGCGAAACGCTCAGCTTCAGCTGGACGGACGGCGGCCTTTCCGGAAACGGCAGCGGCACGCTCACGCAAAATGCCACCCTGGCCTTTAAGGTGAATATGGCGGCGGGCGCGCTGGGCATAGCCGACCCGGATGCGGCGGGCGCGCTTACCTACGACGGCCAGGCTGTGGTGCCGCAGGTTCTTACGAACCCCGGCGCGGCGGATACGGACGCGGCGCCGGACAGCAACGTCACGTGGTATTGGCGTGCGAACGCGGGCGAGGCTACCGCGGGCGAGGCGCCCTTTACGCAGGCGGCATCTTCCGCGGATCTACCGAAGAACGCGGGAAGCTGGCAGGTCTACGCATCTGCTGCGGCTACGGATAACTTTACGGCGGCAAGCTCCGCGGTGGTCACATATGTCATAGGAAAGAAGCCGCTTACCATTACGGCGACAGCGGAGGATAAGGACTACGACGGCACGGCCTCGGCTACGCTTAAGAGCGGGCAGGACGCACCGGCGCTTGTCGGCGTGATTGATGCGGATACGGATAACGTTACGCTTTCCGGCGGAAGCGCGGTCTTTGACGGCGTGGGAAGCGCGGACGCGGATAAGAGCGTGGGCGTTAAATTCACGGGCTTTGCGGTGGGCGGAAGCGCCGCGCCAAACTACAGCTTTACGCAGCCCGCAAGCAGCACGGCTACCATACGCGCGGGCTTTACCGCCGAGGCGGAAACGGACTACGTGCTCAGCCTCTTGCACGGCGGCTGGACGAACGGGGCGTTTACCGTTACGGCGGCGGGCAGCAGCAAGATCAGCCTGAGCTCCTCTGCGGACGAAGCCGGCTGGACTTCCGGCACGCTCACGCTTGGCACGGACGAGACGGCCGGCGGCGTGAAGAGCTTCTATGTGATGCGCGCGGACGGAAAGATATCCAAGGCCACGCTCGCTACGTGGAAGATAGATAAGACGGCGCCGGCGGCTATTATCAGCCTTAAGGATAACAAGTTTACGACGCTGCTTAATACCGTAAGCTTTGGCCTGTTCTTTAAGGAAACGGTGGACGTTAAGATTACGGCCAAGGACGAAAACAGCACGGCCAATCCGCCCGCCAACAGCGGCGTGGAGAAGGTGGAGTACCTGCTCTGGGATGCGGCAGCAGGTACGCCCTGGGCTACGGCGCCTACGGACGGGCAGCTTGCGGCTTCAGGCGACTGGCAGGATTACAGTGACAGCAGCAAGCCAAGCCTCTCGCCGAACTGGAAGGGTGCGGCCTACGCGCGGGTAACAGACACGGCGGGTAACGTGACCGTGGTCAGTAGCGAAGGCGTGGTAATCTACACGGATACGGCGGCAAGCGCGCAGAGCGTAAGCTACACGCGGACGAGTAAGGAGAGTCAAGCTTTTGCCTTGACACTGAACGATAACGAAGTTAAGAGCATTAAGCTCTACGAAGGGTCCTACGCGCAGGCACAGCTTGCCGAGGCAAGCGGCAGCGCGGAAGTGCTCAGTGGCGCCGGCGGCAGCATAGCGGGCGGAGACGACTACGAAGCGAGTGGCGGCGGGAACGTAACGCTTTCCGCGGACTGGCTGGAGACGCTTGCGGCGGGAAGCTACACGCTCGTGGTAGAGAGCAGCCCGCTGGGCGAAGAGTATGCGGACGCTGCCGGAAACGACGCGCCGATTAAGCTGGTCATTCCGCTTACGGTGAGCAAGGCTGCGCCGAACATCTCGGCGGTGGAGGCTAACGGCAGCTTGCCGCTTTCCTATGGCAAGGCGCTTTCCGCCTGGAGCGTAACGGGCACGGCTTCCGGCGCGGATGGCGCGGCGGGCGGCACGTTCAGCTGGGATGACGGGGCGGCTATCCCCGGAAACGACGCGGACAGCGCAGAAAACGGACTTAACCCGGCAGGCTATACCTACGCCGTTACCTGGACGCCTTCGGACGCGCCGGGCTCCTACGGTTCCGGCAAGGCCAGCGACTACTTCTCGCCGGTTACGGGACTCAGCGCTACGGCGTTCGTGGACCCGGCGACTACCTACATGGCCGCGGGCGACGCGCCGCAGGGCTCGGCGATAAACCGCGCAAGCTACGGCGGCACGCTCGCCAAGTCTACGCTCTCCGGCGTGGTCTACTATGACTTTTCGGGGAACATTGGCAGCGGCAACGCGAACGGACAGACGGCGGCAGCCGGCGTGTGGACGTGGGCGGCGCCCGACCCCTCCGCGGTAAGCTACAGCGTAGCGGGCATAAAGGAAGAGGCGGCGGTATTTACGCCTACCGATAAGCGGCTTTCGGTATACAACGCGGACGGAAGCGGCGGCAGGGCCAAGGCCCAGGTTCCGGTCTTCAGCCCGACGACGGCGATAATCGTGCCGGATTCCTACACGCTTTCCGGCGTCTACGGCGCGAGCCTTGCGGATGTGAATACGGGCGTGTACGGACTTGATTCCTACCTTAAGTCTCTGGGCTTTAAGGCGGTGGAGGATACCGGAAGCGGCGACCTTAGTTCTGCCGATGAGATTCCGGGAACCTTCAGCTGGCAGGCGGCGGATCCGTCCTCTGTGATTCTCTCCGCTTCCGGCGGCACGCAGAATGCGGTCCTGCTCTTTACACCTGCGCAGCTTGCGCAGCCGCCTTACACGGCTGGCAGCGGTTTTGTTACTTCCACTGCGGAGGTGGAAATATCGCTCGCGATGCCGGCGCTCGGCGGCGCGGTAAGCTCGACTTCTGGCGCGGCGGATAATGCGGCGGTCTACGGCGCGGTTCTTACCGCGAGCGGCGAAGAGGCGCTTACCCTCAGCCCGGATGTTACGGGCACGGTGGGATTCGGCGCGCTCACCTACACGTGGAAGCGCTACGACGCGGACGGTAACTACATAGAGGATATATCGGGCGGGGGCGCTAAGACCTACACGCTTACCGCTTCGGACATAGGAAAACGCATAGGCGTAAGCGTTACGGCGGCGAACGCCGCGGGAAGCGTAGAGGCCGCGCTTACGGGCGTCGTGGCCAAGGCGCCGCAGGAGGCGGCAGCGGTTCCGGTCTTAGACAGCAAAACTTCGAGCAGCATCTCCATAGTGGCGGCTGCGGGAATAGAGTATTCCATAGACGGCGGCGCAAGCTGGCTTTCCGATGACGCGGCCGGCGGCATGGCCACCGAGGACGGGCAGAAGGATGGCAAGATAACCTTTGCCGGTCTTACGCCCAAGGCGGCTTACACGGTAACCGCCCGCAAGGTGGAAACGTCCGTGCTGGCGGCAGGCGCGGTGAGCGCCGGCCTTTCCGTGCACACCATGCGCGCGCTGTACTATCGCGCGGAGCAGACGGGCGGCGCGGACGCTACCGCAAACTCCACCGGCCTTAAGATTTCCTTCTACTCGGATTCCGCGCTTTCCGTTCCGGAAGTGGTTACGGGCTTTACCACCTCTAACTTTACGGTGGACGGTGCGGGCGTAAACCTCGTGAGCGGCACGCTCGCCTCTTCGGAGGGCGGCGCGGTCTGGACGATGAGCATATCCGGAAGCTTCGCGAACGGCACGGCGGCGGCTGTCAAGGTTCTGGGCTTGACAGATACCGAGATTCTTACCACGGAAGCGAGCGCGAGCGCGCAGGCAGTCCTCTTCAAGGACATTACCGCTCCGGCGCTTACGCCCCTTTCGCTTAACCGCAGCTCGGATACGGCGGCTACCATTAACTTTGAGACGAACGAGGCGGGCACGGCCTACTACCTCCAACAGGAAGGCGGAAGCCAGGCACCGGCGGACGGCGCGGCGGTTAAGAGCGCCGGCCAGAGCCTCGGTTCGGTAGGCGAGGGTACGGCTGCCGACAGGGCCGTTACCCTTACGGCAGGGCTTCGCGACGTTTTCGTTACGGTGGTGGATGCCGCCGGTAACGCCGCTGCCCCCATTAAATTTGAAGCGGGCCTTACCTCCGCTACGCTTACCAAAGCGCCGGCCGGGAAGAGCGGCCTTGTCTACACGGGTGCGGCAAGAACGCTCGTTGACGCGGGCACGGCCTCGGGCGGCACGCTCGAGTATAAGGTGGGCGAGGGCGGCGCATGGAGCACTACGCTTCCCAAGGAGACGAACGCCGGCACCTACGACGTCTACTACCGCATAGCGGGAGACGCAGCGCACGCGGACGCTTCGCACCCGGACTGGGTGGTTAGCGTGCAGGTCGCGGCGGCAGCGTCTGCTGTGCAGAGCGCGCCGGAAGCCCTACTTCCCACATACACAGGATACGCGCAGGCATTAGTGAGCGCGGGGACGGCAAGCGGCGGCGAGATGCGCTACGCGCTTGATGCAGGCGGGCCGTTTGACGCGACTGTTCCTACGGGGACGGACGCAGGGCCTTACAGCGTCTACTACTATGTGGCGGGCGACGGCAACCACGAGGATACGGCGGTGGCCGGGCCGGTCGCGGTGAGCATGGCCAAGGCGGCGCAGGCTTCCGTGACCCTTTCGGGCGAGCTGCCCTCTACGTTCGGCGAGTCAAGGACTGTTACCATTTCCGGCGGCAGCGGCACGGGAAGCTACACGCTCGTGAGCGCGGCGCCGGGGATTGCGGAGGTTACGGCGCTCAACGCGGCGGAGGGGACGTTCACCGTGAAGATTATCTCCTCCGCCGGCGAGTACAAGCTCACCTACGGGCGCGCGGCGGATGACAACTACAAAGCGATTACCGCGCTCAGCGGCGGCGTGGACGCGAGCAAGGACGAGGCGCAGGTTACGGTTACGCCTACCCCGCGCACGCTCACTTACACGGGCGCGGATCAGGTGCTGGTGAATCCCGGTCAGGGCGACGGCGGCACGCTGAAGTACTGGCTGTGGGACGGCGAGACGGATGTGGCTTCCGTGCCGGATTCCGCGTTCAGCCTCATTCCGCCAATGGAGACGAACGCGGGCAGCTACCGCGTCTACTACAAGGTTTTCGGCGACCTGGATCACAACAACTCGGCGGCGGGCTTCGCGACGGTGCAGATAGCCAAGGCGCCGGCGACCGGGTGGAGTACGCCCGCTGGCATTACGGCGACCTACGGGGATACGCTCGCGGATGTTACGCTGCCGGACGGCTGGGCCTGGGACGACGCGTTTTCCACTTCCGTGGGCGGTGCGGGCACGCAGAGCTTTGACGCGACGTTTACGCCCGCGGATGCGGCGAACTACAACGACGTGCCGGGAATTTCCGTTACGGTTACGGTAGCCAAGGCTGCGCCCACGGAGGTGGCGGCAGGCGGCATCCTTCCCACCGTGCGGTTTGGCGACGCGGTTTCGACCGTAGATCCGGACGACTTCTACGACTTTAGCGGCGTGGGCGCGGACGGGCTGCTTACGGGCACTGTGAGCTTCCTGTTGCCGCCCGCTGCGTTTGACGACGCGAATGCCGAGGCCGGGCTGTTTAAGTGGCAGGCTGTCTTTACGCCCACGGGCGCGGCGGCGGCCAACTACGACAGCCTCACGTTTACCGCTGAGATTCCGGTGCTGGCCAGGCTTACGGACGCGGCAAACCTCGCGAGCGAGGTGGCGGCGGAGGCTGCTGTGAAGAGCCGGATTGTCTCGGAAGACGAGGTGGCCGGGGTGCACACGGGGCTCTCGCCAGAGGACTATCCGGCGGGCGTGCTGGACGCGTTCCTCGCGGCTTACGCGAACGCGGAGGCGGCGGCGGCGGACAGCGGCGCTACGCAGAAAGAGATTGCGGACGCGCAGGCGCAGCTTAAGGCGGCGCGCGCGGCGCTGGTGCAGGCGCACGGCCTTGTGAAGGATCCCGTGCAGGGCGGCAGCACGTTTGGCGGGGCTGCTTCGAGTGGCGCCGGGGTGGTCGTTACGAACACGGGCGCCGGGGATCTGACGTTTGAGTTCGCCGGGCATCTGCCGCACGTGCTGAGCGTGACGATAGAGGGGCCCAACCACCAGACGGAGGAGACGCTGTGGGCGCTGAACGGCGGGGTCATGGATACGGGTAGCAAGCCGCTTACCGACTCAAAGCTCGGGCGCGCGGCGGGCACGCTTACGCAAGGCTCGGCCGTGGTGACGCTTAGCAAGGACTATCTGGCGCTGCTCTCCGACGGCGCCCATACGATTACGGTGACGTTCAGCGATCCGCTGTCCGCTTCCGGCATGGCCGAGGGTAGCATACAGTTTACGATTGCAAGGAGCACGGCTGCGGGAAGCGGCGCCGTGGTGACGCAGAGCAGCGGGACTTCCGCGGGAAGCGGCAGCGGCGCGGCCGGGATTGCGGGCACGAGCGGTACGGGCGCCGGCAAGCAGGCCCGCGGCGACGACACGAAGACGGACGCCGGCGTGAAGGACGCGGCGGACAAGGCTGCCGGCAGCGCCTGGTTTAATACGTTTATGTGGGTCCTGGCCGCGGTGGCGGTTATGGGCGGCGGACTGCTGCTGTTGGTTGTGTGGAAAAGGCGCGAGGAGGAGGAGCATCCGGAGGTGCGGGTACGGTGAGCGGCCGTTTGCGGGATGCCTGGCATGGGGCCGGGCGTCCCGTTAGCGTCTCTTTCCTTGCATGAAGGGGCGGGCTATTTTGGCTGCGGCTTTCATCCAGGCGTGGTCGAGGTCTTTGCTGGCTTTCTTTATCTCTGCCGGGATGTCTATTTGTTGCGG
>JAISTV010000026.1 GCA_031272485.1 Eubacteriales Family XIII. Incertae Sedis bacterium | reverse complement strand
GCCAAGCACAGTGCGGAGGTAAGAAACATGTTGATTACTGAGTTTGACGTAGATGAGTATATTCGGGTGAGCAAGGAAGAGGGCTTTGAGATGGGCCGCGAGGAAGGGCGCGAGGAAGGGCGCGAGGAAGGCCGCAAGGAAGGCCGCAAGGAAGGCCGCGAGGAAGGGCGCGAGGAAGGGCGCGAGAAAACCCGCGAAACAGTGCGCGCCATGAAAGCTGATGGCATGTCGCTGGAATTGATTACGAAGTACACGGGGCTTTCGGAAGAGGAAATACAGAAGCTCTAATCGTTTGTTTGAAAACAAGTCAAGCGGCGCCTGCTTCGGCGGGCGCTGTTTTTTTATTCATGGGTGCAGAGCTGGATTGCCGGAACGAGTCTGGCAATGACGGGGTGCGGGGGTGGTTCACTTGGTGACGGCGCGGGTTTTCGTTGGTTTGTTTTGCGGGCACACGAAATACTGAATTTTTGCGCGGTGGAAGCCTCGCGGCGTTCAACCACTAACCGCGCCCGCAAAACCCACTAGCCAACCCGCTCTTTGCACTTACTGCGCACACCAACTTGCTTGGTGCGCGTACTAAGTGAAATTTTGATTTTTGAAATTCGTGTGGCATAATAGGGGTCACTATGGCTGCGAAAGAAATTGTGGAACTCGCGCGCGAGGCTTCTAAGGGGAATAGGGAGGCATTCACGGAACTTTGCATGAAGAAGCAAAGGGAGATTATTTTCTTTGCTTACGGTATTCTGGGAGACATGACCGATGCGGAGGACGTGGCGCAGGAGACCATACTTTCTATGTTCCGCAGCTTCTATCAGCTTAAGGAACCGGAAAAAGTGGACGCGTGGGTGGCAAAGATCGTGACCAACCATTGTTACCAACTGTTTAACAAGCGAGCTAAGCGGGCGGAGGATCTGGGGGCTGTGGAAGAGACGGCCGCGCCGCCGGAGGTGGACAGAGATTTTCTGCCGGAGCAGTATTGCGAAAACGTGGAACTGGCGGACGAGCTGTACGATATTGTCCAGAAGCTGCCGCAGAAGCAGCGCGAAACAATTCTTTTGTACTACTACGAGAATTTGAACTATCGGCAGATAGCGGAGGTCATGGGCGTGTCGCTCCAGACGGTCTCGACGAATTTAATGTGGGGCCGGGCCAAGGTGAAGGAGATGCTGATAAAAATTCACGGTGCTGACGAAAGTGGATTGATATGACCAGAGACGATTACGGGCGCGAAAATATAGAGCGGCTGCTGGCGGAAGAGGAGTTTGGCGGGGCGGACAGCGTGCTGGGCCAGGCGCTTCGGGGCGCGGCCGAGCGGCGCGTTTCGGAGACGCAGATAGAGGGCTTCCAGTCGCGCTGGCAGTCGATTATCCGGACGCTCAAGATGCCGGCGGCGTACTGGCTCCCGGCGCGGATAGCGGTTATTGTTGTGCTTATTCTGGCGGTGGTGGCGGCTTTCTGCGTGACGCTGCTGCCCAAATATCTGGACGGGACGCAGATAATCGACACGCCGCTGGTGAGCAAGGAGCGGACCATAGCGTTTACCGGAGGCGAGGGGGAAGACAGCTACATAAACCCGCAGGGCTTCTATATTCCGGACGCGGAGGCCGGGGACAGCACGCCGGTGTGGACCATAAAGAGCGGCAACGGCGCCAGCGAACTTTACGAGGGAGACGCCAAGGCCGTGACGCTCGAGATTCAGCGGCTACAGAAGGAAGGCGCGGAAGGCAGCTACCTGCTGACCTGCACCTTCACAACCGCAGACGGCTACACCGCGTACTTAGAACGGAGTTTCGAAATCCGCAGCGCAGAGTAAGAGGAAACAGCGGGATTCCCGGGACAAGCCCGGGAATGACGTCACTTTTTCTCCCCGTCCTTCTTGCGCTTCCTCCACAGCAGCCACCACAGCAGGCAGACGGCTGCTACGGCGCCTACGCCGGCGCCTATGGCGGGGGCGTACCGGAAGAAGTCCTTGGATACTTCGCTCTTGTCTACCTTCGAGTGGTCTGCATCCGAATCCTGCTTTTTGCCCGTGTCATCCTTGGTGGCAATGAGGCCATCCCCCACAGCGCCGCCGCTGGTGGTGGCGCCGGTCACGGTGGAGCCGGAGCCGCCCGCACTGCCCGAGCCCGAACCGCTGCCCGTGCCGTCCGCACTGCCGCTTCCGCTACCCGTGCCGTCCGTACTGCCGCTTCCGCTGCCCGAGCCTGCGTCGCTGCCGCTACTCGAACCCGAGCCACTGCCGGACCCGCTACCAGAGCCGCTGCCGCTGCCCGAGCCGCCGGGGTCGCTGGGGGCGGTGAAGGCTGCAAGCGGGAAGCAGACCGGATCGGAAATGTTCCCCGCCGCGTCCTTCACTACTACGAATACATACTGTATGCCTGCTGAGAGGGAAATGTCTTTCGTTACTTCCGTGCCCGCGGCGATCTGGCCGAGGGACGTACCCGCGGCTACCTCTGCCGGCGTGGGACTGTAGGTAGAATCGCCGCTCACCACATAGAAGGCCTCGCCGCCCTCGCCCGTGGTAAAGCTCACGCTGCCCGCCGTATCGCTCGTGCGGCTGCTGCTGCCCGTGCTGAGCACCGGCGCGATGCCGTCATACGCGGCCACCGCAATCCGCAGTACCTGCGAGAGGTTCCCCGCCGCGTCCACGGCCACCACGTATACGTCTACGTCACCCGCCGTAAGCACGACAGGCAGATTTGCCGCCATGCCGGTCGGGAGATGACCCAGCGGCTGCACGTCACTGGAATTTATCTCGTCTATGGCTGCCGTTACGGGCGTGCCGCCGGACGGCACGACCAGCGCGTAGAGCAGCGCGCTCTCGTCTATGTCCACCGAAATGGTGGCAGCCGTATCGCTCGTGCGGCTCACCGTGCCGCCGCTTAAAGTGGGCGCCTCGGTATCCGTACCCGTATAGGCCGGCGCGCTGATTGCAAGCACGTTGCTCACGTTCCCCGCTGTGTCCTTGACCACCACGTAGATGTCCTGCGCGCCCACGGCAAGCGTAACCGCCGCGCCGTTCACAAGGCCCGCGCTCACAGTCCCTATGGACGTGCCGCCGGAAAGCACCGCCGCCGCATCCGGCACCGCGCTCCCCGCGCCCTGCACGAGCACGAAGCCCTCGCCGTTTTCGTCCGTATAGAATTTCACGGAGCCCGCCGTGTCGCTCGTCCGGTTAATCTGCCCGCCGGAAAGCCACGGGCCGGTTACGTCCGCGCCGCCCGCGCCCGCCGCCGGCATGTGAATCCTAAGCGGCTCGGACAGGTTCCCCGCCGCGTCCTTGACCACCACGAACACGTCCTTCTCGCCGGCCGTAAGCGTAACACTCTTTCCGACCGTAAGCCCCGCGCTCACGGTGCCGAGCGCCGTGCCACCGCTTACCACGTCCGCCGCATCCGGCGCCGCCGCGCTTACCGGAAGCACGACCACATACGCCATGCCTCCCTCATCCGCCGCGAAGCTCACCGTGCCCGCCGCGTCGCTGATCCGGTTCCCGTAGCCGTCCCTCACGAGCGGTGCCTGCGTGTCTGTACCGCCATATGCCGGCACCGCCAGCATGAGCAGGTTGCTCACGTTCCCCGCGGCATCCTTGACGACCAGATACACATCCTCGTCGCCGGCCAAGAGGCTGACAGGCAGCCCGACCACGTCGCCGGACGCCACCGTCCCTACGGAAGCCTGCAGCGAGAGCGCTATAGCGGAAGGTGTCACCATGCCGCTCCCCTGCACCAGCAGGTGCACGGAGCCCGCTTCGTTCGTCTTAAAGCTGAGGCTGCCCTCCGTATCCGAGAGTCGGTTTACGCGCAGGTCCTTAATGACCGGCGCCGTGCCATCCACGCCGCTCGCGAACGTCGCCGGGATGTGCACCGACTGTACATCCGAGACATTCCCCGCCGCGTCGCGCGCCGCGAGGAAGAGCAGCGTGTCGCCCGCGCCAAATACTATGGGCAGGCCCAGCGTGTCCCCCGCGTACAGGCGGCCGAGAGCCTTGCCCTGCGAGATTACCTGGTCCGCCGTAATCGAACCCGCGTCGCTGCCCGTGAGGTACCAAACCTCGCTGTCCTCGGTCAGCGCAAACGAGAGTGTCCCCACGGTCTCGCCCGTGCGGTTCACCGCGCCGTCCAGCACCGCCGGCGGCTGCTCGTCAAAGTCCGCCACAGCAATCAGCAGCGGCGCGCTCACATTGCCCGCCTTGTCCTTGACCACCACGTACACGTACCGCAGCCCGTCCGTGAGCGTAACCGCAAGCCCGCTCACCGTGCCCGCGCTCACCTGCCCGAGCGAAGTCCCGCCGCTTACCACGTCCGCCTTATCCGGCGCCGCCTCGGCAGCCGCCTGCTGCACGTAGTAAGCCGTGCCGCCTTCGTCCGTCGTAAATCCTATGCTGCCGGCCGCCTCGCCCGTCCGCACGGAAGTCCCCGCGGACAGCACCGGCGCCGTGCCGTCGTACGCATCGAGCGTTATCTTCTCTACATCCGACAGGTTCCCTGCCGCATCCTGAATCACTATGTAAACATCCTGCGCGCCGGATGCCACCGCAATCTCCAGCCCGCTGCTGGGGCCTGCCGGCACCGCACCGAGCGACTGCCCGCCGCCGGCCACGCTCACCGCGGAAGGCGCATCCGCACCCGCGGCCGCCACCAGCACAAACACCGTGCCGGTCTCGCCGGTCGTAATATCCACAGTAGCCGTAATCACGCCCGTGCGCACCACGCTCACTTCCGAAAGCGCCGGCGCCGTAATGTCGCGGTACAGCGTAATGGTTCGCGCTTTATTCAGGAAGTCCACGTCCGAAACCCCCGTCACGCCCACCTCCACAGAAGTGCCGTTCGCAAAGTTTCCGCTCACGCCCAGCTTCCACGTCTTGCCGTCCGTATCCGGCACAGCCGTCACAGACCCGCTCGCTATGCTCACGCCGTCCCCCTCCAGGGTAAAGTTACTCGCCGTAAGGCCATTCATGGTCTTGGTAAACGTCACGCGAATCTCCGTCGTAGTAGCCATGGTGTCCACACCGCCATACTGCGCCACGTTATAAGCCACCGCGCGGTTGGTCCGCACCGCCAGCCCCGTGCTCACCGGGCTCGCCGCCAACGTCTCCGTCTCCGCCATCCGCGCGTAAACTACGTAGTCCGTATCCGGATCCAGGTTGGTAAACACCGGGCTGTCCTGCCAGCCGCTCGACCAGCCCCCGCCGGCCACCGAAATGGAATACTCCACGTCCGGCACGTATACCACCGCAATTCCGTCCGCCGTCTTGGCATCCAGCACAGGCTGCGCCGGCGCCCCCTGCGAGACCTTGGCCACCGCGTCGGAAAGCCCCGTAGACCGGCTTCCGCTCGTATTCGCCGTGGAAACCGTCACGGAAATCCTCTTGCCTATGTCCGCCTGCGCGAGCGTGTAGGTCGGCCCGTTCACGCCGCCGATAACCGTACCCGCGTCGTTCGCGTCGGAGTGCCGCCGCCACACGTAGGTAAAGTCGCCCAGCCCCACAGTGCCCGTTATATCCGGCGAGGCGGAAATCCCGCTCGTATTCACCGTAAGCGTCTGCCCGTAGATTTTCTGCCCGGTCAGCTGCAGCGAACCGGTCAGCTGCGCCTTCGTGAGCGTAATCGTCACGTTCGTCTGCGCCGACAGGAAGGACGGATTTTGCGGATCAAACGTGTCCGTATCCAAGTGGAACTCGCGCTCCGGCGTAAAGACCAGCACCGCCGACATGGTGGTTCCCGCGGCGGAAAGCTGCATGGCCGGCTCCTTCCACGTGAACGCGCCCGCTATGGGCACCGGCGCCTCATCGCCTTCGTACGCCACCGCGTCAAATCCCATGCTCCGCAGAATCGTATCTATCGACTTGCCGCCCGTGGCTATGTCCGCCAGCGTCATGCCGTACACGCCCTCCACGGTGTAGCTCGCCGGAATCACGATCTCCGTCACCGGGCTGAAGACCGTCAGGTTCGCCTTGGTCTCAAGCCGCGTGAGCCTCGGGTCGGACGGCACAAACACAGCGCCCACCTGATAGTTGCCGGCAGTCACGTTAATCGTGCTCTCCGACGGATTCTGAGACTCTTCGCTGTCCCGTCCATACACCTCGCCGTCCTCATCCTCGTCCCAGTACCACGTACCGCTCACCGCCGTCTCGCCCGTGTTCCCCGCGAAGTCGAACACCACATGCCCGGAAATCGTAGACTCAGCCAGCGTACCGTGCGGAATCATGAGGATGGGCGTACCCGCCGGAACCTCGCTTGCCGCCATGCGCACCGTAGCCTTAGCCACCAGAACCGTGGCGTCTATGCTCACCGCCGTAAAGTAATCGCTCGCCTTGCCCGCGTCGTAACTGCCATCCGCATCCGACGGCGTCCACACCGCCTTAAACATATAGCCGCCCGCATTGAGCCCGGTGCTCGCGCTCACGCTGTCGCCGCCGCTGACCTTAGCGCCCGCCGCATCCAGCGCGTCGTAGCCCGGAATAATCGAAGCGTCTTTCCACGCAAAGGTCCCGTTCGCCGGCACCGCATCTCCCGGCGCCGTC
>JAISTV010000019.1 GCA_031272485.1 Eubacteriales Family XIII. Incertae Sedis bacterium | reverse complement strand
CGCCGGTGTCCGCCCATAAGGAAACGGGTGCGTACTCGATTCACTTCTACGCGGATCTGTCGAACGGCTCCGCGGTTTACCTCGGCGCGAAAAGCGTCACGGTGAGCGCGCCTACCGCCACGGTACAGATGGGCGCCGCGGGCGCGGACGGCAGTTTTACCGTGACGGTCTCCGGCATCCAGTCGGCCTCCGGCGTGAGCCAGGTGCAGGTCCCCACATGGACGGTGGCCGGCGGCCAGGACGACATAAAGTGGTACACGGCGAGCAAGGTGAACGAGACGACCTACGCGGTGAAGATCAGCGCGCTGAATCACAACTCCGAGTTTGGCGCCTACACGTCGCACGTGTATCTCACGGCGGGCAACGGCGTTACGGCTTACGTGGGCGGCGACACGAAGACGCTCGCGCAGCCGGCGGCCCAGATAGCCGCTACGTGCACGAACGGGCAGAACATAAGCCTCTCCGCGAGCGGCGTGATTCGCGCGCCCGGCGTGACGCAGGTGCGTTTCGCGGTCTGGGGCCCGGCGGCTGTGAACGGCAACACGCAAAACGACCTCATCTGGTATAACGGCACGAATCAGGGCGGCGGCCGCTGGACGGCTTCGGCGCTCGTGAGCAGCCACAAGGAGACGGGCACCTACGCGGTCCACGTCTACGCCACGCTTGCGAACGGCAGCTCGGTCTATCTGGGCGCGGGCAGCTTCACGGTAACGCCGGCCACTGCTACGGTTACGGCCGCAAATGTCAGCGCGCAGACCGGCACCTTTACCATCCGCCTGACGAACCTGAGCAGCCAGACCACGCTCGCCACCCCGCGCGTGGCGGTCTGGAGTGCGAACGGCGGGCAGGACGACCTTATATGGTACACGGCGGTGAGCAAGGGCAGCGGCGTCTATGAGGTGGCGGTGGACGTGACCAGACATAAGAGCGACTTTGGCACCTACTACGCACACGCATACGCGCTGGGCGCCAATGGTATAGATTTCTTCCTCGGCAGCGCCTCCCCCGCGCTTGCCGCGCCCACGGCTTCGGTTACCGGCTCGTACAGCAGCGCGAGCAAGCTCATAACGGTAAACGTCTCGCAGGCGTTCCGCTCGCCCGGCATCTCCAAAATGCAGGTGGCGGTCTGGGGTGCCACCGGCGGGCAGAACGACCTCATCTGGTACACCATGACCGCGCAGGGTGGCGGCAGGTACACCTACACCGTGCCTTACGCGAACCACAGGGAGACGGGCACGTACTACCTGCACGCATATGCCACGCTCACGGACGGCTCCACGGTGTTCATTGGCGCTACGAGCGTCACGGTGAGTTAGAATTGCGTCTTGCATTTTCCCGCGGGAGCGCATATAATTTTAATGCTCGTTATAGCTTAGCGGATTGTGCGAAAAGGAGGTGACGGCCAGTGGCACAGGTGATCGTGCGGGAAAACGAGAGTTTGGAAAGTGCATTGAAACGCTTCAAGCGTTCTTGTGCGAGAGACGGCGTTATGTCCGAGCTGCGCAAGAGAGAGCACTATGAGAAACCGAGCGTAAAGCGGAAGAAAAAGTCTGAAGCTGCCCGGAAAAAGGCTCGTAAGTACTAAGAAACAAACGATCTGCTTTGGACCCTCCAAGGCAGATTTTTTATAACTCCGTCAGAAAAACCGGGCTTCTCCGGTAGCGAAAGCGAGGTGCGAAACCGCTACTTGAATAACGAAACGATGGATACCGTCCGCATTCCCCTTCCCCCCGGTGAGGATGCGCGACAGCTGTTCGGCAATCTGGATGAGAATCTGGGGCGCATTGAAGAGGCGTTTGGCGTAAGTGTCATCTTGCGCGACGGCGCGCTTGTTGTCAGCGGAGAACAGACGGACAAGGCCGAGTCTGCCTTCCGTGATCTGATTTGGATTCTTGCAAACGGGGATACGCTCGACCCGCAGAAGGTCGGCTACGTGATAAGCCTTTCCATGGAAGGGCAGTCTTACCGCGAGAGCAACGTGAACCGCGACATAGTGGCTTTCACGCAGCGCGGCAAGCCCATTAAGGCCAAGACGCTCGGCCAGACGGCGTACGTGGAGGCCATCAAGAGCAAGGAGATCGTCTTTGGCATAGGCCCGGCGGGTACGGGCAAGACCTATCTTGCGGTGGCCATGGCCGTGGCGGCGTTCAAGAACAAGGACGTGGAGAAAATCATTCTGGCGCGTCCGGCGGTGGAGGCCGGTGAGCGGCTCGGCTTTCTGCCGGGCGACCTGCAGGAGAAGGTGGACCCTTACCTGCGCCCGCTTTACGATGCGCTCTACGACATCCTCGGCCGCGAGGCCGCGCTCCGGCTCAAGGAGAAGGAGACCATAGAGGTCGTGCCGCTCGCCTACATGCGCGGGCGCACGCTCGACAACGCCTTCATCATTCTGGACGAGGCGCAAAACACCACCCGCGAACAGATGAAGATGTTCCTCACCCGCATGGGCTTCGGCTCCAAGGTGGTGGTCACGGGCGACGTGACGCAGATAGACCTCGACGGCAAGCAGTCGGGCCTGGTGCACGCCGAGAAGGTGCTCGCCAAGGTGCGCGAGATTGCCTTCTGCTACCTGACCGACAGCGACGTGGTGCGCCACACCCTCGTGCGCAAGATCATTGGCGCCTACGACAGCTACGAGCGCAAGGCGGACGAGAAGGGCCGCAAGTCTGCCGACAAGGACGCCCGCAAGGCCAAGGGCGGCAAGGAGAAAGACAAGAGGCACAAGCCGTGACGGAGGCGCATAGCATGGAAATCCTGTTTGCGTCGAGCCCCGGCGTTTCCGTTCCCGGCGGCAGGGAGGAGCGTTTTGTGGCGGCAATGGCAATGGCCGCAGACGTAATCGCAGAGCGGGCCGGACTGCCGGGCGGCCTCTTCGAGGTCGGCGTGAGTTTCGTGACGGAAGCGGAGATTCATGACCTTAACCGGGTGCATCGCGGAAAGGATGCCCCTACGGACGTGCTCTCCTTTCCCATGTTCTCTACCATAGAAGAGGTGCGCGCGCAGGATGCGGGCGTAAGCGGCGCGCGCGTGTCGCTCGGCGACGTGGTGCTGTGTCCGGGCATAGCGGAGAAGCAGGCCGAGGCGTACGGACACGGCGCGGACAGGGAGATCGTCTATCTCTTCGTGCACAGCATGCTGCACCTGCTGGGTTACGACCACGAGGCGGGCGCGGACAAGAATGCCATGCGCACGGAGGAGGAAGCCATAATGCTTAAGGTCGGATTGGAGAGGGAATGAAAGCAGGATTCTGCGCCATCGTGGGGCGGCCGAACGTAGGCAAATCCACGCTCTTAAATGCCATGCTCGGTGAGAAGGTGGCCATTACGGCGGACAAGCCGCAGACCACCCGCAACCGGATTCGCGGCATATACACCGATTCCGAGTGTCAAGTAGTTTTTATTGACACCCCGGGCATAACCAAAGCCAGAAACAAGCTGGGCGAGTTCATGGCAAGCACGGCGCTGGGCACGCTCGCGGACGCGGACGCCATCCTGTTTCTCTCCGACGAAGCGTATTCGGATAAGGGCGGCGACGCGTTTATAACCGAAAAGCTCAAGGGGATTAAGGACACGCCCAAGTTTCTCATCCTGAGCAAGATGGATCTGCGCGGGCCGGAGGAATTCCGGGCGGCGTACGAGTCCTTTGAGAAGCAGGGGGTCTTTCAGGAGATTGTAGGAACCAACGCGCCGGCCGGCGAAAACGTGGACTACGTGCTCGGCCTGGTCAAGCGCTGCATGCCGGATGGGCCGCAGTTCTTCCCGCCGGACATGATTACCGACCATCCGGAACGCTTTCTCGTTACGGAGATCATACGCGAAAAATTGCTGCATTACCTCAGCGACGAGGTGCCCCACGGGGTAGCGGTGGAAATCGAAAGCTACGAGGAAGGCGAAGGGCTCACGAAGATCTCGGCGGTTATCTACTGCGAGAAGAAATCGCATAAGGGCATTATCATTGGCAAGGACGGACGGAAGCTCAAGGGCGTGGGCAAGAGCGCGCGCGAAGAGATCGAGCGGCTGCTGGGCACCAAGGTGTTTCTGGAGCTGTGGGTCAAGGTCAAGAGCAACTGGCGGGACAGCGACTTTATGCTGGGCTCGCTCGGGTACAAGGAATAGCCATGGAGTGCGAGGGGCTTGTTTTCCGGCGGACGCAGGCGGTGAAGGGCCGCAGCGTCCTGCTGCTTTTTACGGACCAGTGCGGGAAGATTAGCGCGGGGACGTCCATAAGCGAGCGCGGGAAGGGAAGGAGCGCGCTGGCGGTGCGGCGGTTTACGCGGGGGCGGTATCAGCTGACGGAAAACCGGGGCCGGTGGAACGTGCGCGGGGCGGAAGCGGTGCATGCTTACCTGGCCCTCGCGGAGGACTACGACCGGTACCAGGCGGCCTCGCTGGCGCTGGAGTTTACGGAGAAGATGCTGCCGGAGGATGTGCCGGAGCCGGAGATATACCGGCTGCTCGTGGAATATCTGGGGATTCTGGAAGAACGGAAGCAGGACTACGATACGGTGTCCAGCGCCTATTTTCTCAAGGCTTTTCAAGCGCTCGGGGTTCTGCCGGCGCCGGAAAATTTCCATAGCGATGCGTTGCTATCAGCCCTTGATTTTGTTACAATAGATACGATAATCTACATTAGAGACAACCCGCTTTGTGCAATGCGAAATCTCACGTTGCCAAGTGAAAAAAGTGCGAAGCTGCTGAGGCTTCTACTGAGATACGGCGCGGCACAATTCGATATTGGCCCGCTGAAGAGCGATTTGCCCAAGGAGGTATGAAGATGGAAATCACGCTGGAGAAAGTCGAACTCGTCAAGGACAGGACGGGCGTCAGTTACAAAGAGGCGAAGGAAGCGCTGGAGGCTGCGGACGGAAACGTCGTGGATGCCATCATCAGCATCGAGGAAACCCTGAACATAACCGGGACGGAGAAGCTCGGCGATCAGGCCAAGGCGCTGCTTGACAAGGTCAAGGAGGCCATCAAGAAGGGGAACGTTTCGAAGATTACCATCAAGAAGGACGACGAGGTTCTTCTGAGTCTTCCGGTGAACGTGAGCATAGTAGGCACGGTGCTGGCGCCGTGGGCGGCCATCATAGGCGTGATTGCGGCGTTCGGAACCAAGTGCAGCATAGAACTGTTCAAGACGGACGGCTCGGTGGTCAACATCTCCGACAAGGCGAACGACAAGTTCTCCAAGGTGGCGGAGAAGGGCAGCGACCTGAAGGATACCATTAAAGAGAAGGGCTCGGACGTGGTGGACTCGGTGCGCGGCAAGGCGCAGGACGTGGTAGGCAAGGGCAAGCGCAAGGCGCATGTAAAGGCGGATAACTTCAAGGACACCGTCGACGAGATGTGGGAAGAGGCGAAGAAGCGCGTCTCCCGCACGGAAGAAGGCGCGGAGGAAGCTGCGGAAGAGGCGGACGCCGAGGCGGCTGCGGCTGCGGATGAGGCGGCGGAGGCTGCGGAGGAATAGACCGCACGCGCGAGGGCCCGGAAATAATAACAGGCATTCTTTATAACAGGCATAGAAATAAAGAGAGGTAGTATGGATATTCCCCAGTCAGTGACGATGGAGAAGCTCGTCGCTTTGTGCAAAAACAGAGGTTTCATTTATTCCGGTTCGGAGATCTACGGTGGTCTGGCGAACAGCTGGGATTACGGCCCGCTGGGCGTGGAGCTTAAGAACAACATCAAGCGCGCCTGGTGGCGCAAGTTCGTGCAGGAGTCCCCTTATAACGTAGGGGTGGACGCGGCCATTCTCATGAACCGTGAGGTCTGGGTGGCCTCGGGGCATGTGGGCGGGTTCGCCGACCCGCTGATTGACTGCCGGGCGTGTAAGTCCCGGTTCCGCGCGGACCAGCTTATCGAGGCGTATCTGGCGGAAAAGGGAACGCCGGAAGTGGTGGACGGCTGGTCCAACGAGAAGATGGAGCAGTTTATCAAGGACAACGGCATAAAGTGCCCGGACTGCGGCAAGAGCGACTTTACGGGCATCCGTCAGTTTAACCTCATGTTCCGCACGCACGCGGGCGTAACGGAGGATTCGCAGAACGAGATTTACCTCCGGCCGGAGACGGCACAGGGCATCTTCGTGAACTTCAAGAGTGTGCAGCGTACGTCGCGCAAGAAGATTCCGTTCGGCATAGCGCAGGTGGGCAAGTCCTTCCGCAACGAGATTACGCCGGGCAATTTTATCTTCCGCACGCGCGAGTTTGAGCAGATGGAGCTGGAGTTCTTCTGCGAGCCGGGGACGGACCTGGAGTGGTTCGCCTACTGGAAGGACTATTGCAAGAACTTCCTGCTGGCGCTGGGCATGAAGGAGGAACGCATCAAGATGCGCGACCACGGGGAGGAAGAGCTCTCCCACTACAGCAACGCGACCACCGACATTGAATTCCTCTTCCCGTTCGGATGGGGAGAGCTGTGGGGCATAGCGGACCGCACGGACTTCGACCTGAAGCGGCATTCCGAGCATTCGGGGCAGGAGCTCAGCTACCGCGACCCGGAGACGAACGAGAAGTACGTTCCGTACTGCATAGAGCCCTCGCTGGGCGCGGACCGGGTGCTGCTGGCGTTCCTCGTAAACGCGTACGAGGAGGAGAATCTGGCGGAGGATGAGAAGAGCACGGACGATGTGCGCACGGTGCTGCATCTGCACCCGGCGCTGGCGCCGTTCAAGGCGGCGGTGCTGCCGCTGTCCAAGAAGCTCGCGGAGCCTGCGGAAGCGCTGCACGCGGAGCTGAGCAAGTACTTCATGACGGACTACGACCTTTCCGGGAATATCGGAAAGCGGTACCGCAGGCAGGACGAGGCAGGTACGCCGTTCTGCATAACCGTGGACTTCGAGACGGAAGAGGACGGGGCGGTCACGGTGCGCGACCGCGACAGCATGGAGCAGGTCAGACTGCCCATAAGCGAGGTGCGCGGGTACATAGAAGAGCGCCTGCATTTCTGAGTTAACGAACGGGTGGCCCTGCGGGCCACCCGACGCACATACAGACCAACCAGAGGGGAGGAGAAGAACCATGGGAAAGAAATATGTATATCTGTTCAGCGAAGGTGACGCGAGCATGCGCGAGTTGCTCGGCGGCAAGGGGGCGAACCTTGCGGAGATGACGGCGCTGGGTATGCCGGTGCCGCAGGGCTTTACCATTACCACGGAGGCGTGTACACAGTATTACGAGGACGGCGAGCGGATAAGCGAGGAGGTGCGCGAGCAGGTACTCGCTTTCGTGACCAAACTCGAGGAGATTACGGGCAAGAAATTCGGCGACCCGAAGAACCCGCTATTAGTGTCGGTGCGGTCGGGCGCGCGCGCGTCCATGCCGGGCATGATGGACACCATCCTGAACCTCGGCTTGAACGAGACGGTGGTGGAGAGTTTCGCGGAGAAGACGGGCAACCCGCGCTTCGCCTACGACTCTTACCGGCGGTTCATCCAGATGTATTCGGACGTGGTCATGGAAGTGGGCAAGAGCTACTTCGAAAAGCTCATAGACGAGATGAAGGCCGCGCGCGGCGTGAGCCTGGATACGGAGCTTACAGCGGATGACCTCAAGGAATTGGCGGCGCAGTTCAAGGAGGAGTACCGGCAGAAGACCAAGAAGGACTTCCCGACAGACCCGGTCGAGCAACTCTTTGGCGCCATAGAGGCGGTGTTCCGCTCCTGGAACAACGAGCGCGCCATCTACTACCGGCTCATGAACGATATTCCGTCTTCGTGGGGCACGGCTGTCAATGTGCAGTCCATGGTGTTCGGGAATATGGGCGACACGTCGGGGACGGGCGTGGCGTTTTCGCGGAATCCCTCTACGGGCGAGAAGGGGCTCTTCGGCGAGTACCTCATGAACGCGCAGGGGGAGGACGTGGTGGCCGGCGTGCGCACGCCGCAGCCCATAGCGGACCTACGGGAGCAGAACCCCGCGGTCTACGAGGAGTTCGCGGGAATCGTGGACGTTCTTGAGAAGCACTATCGCGACATGCAGGACATGGAGTTCACCATAGAGGACGGCAAGCTGTACATGCTGCAGACGCGCAACGGCAAGCGGACGGCGGCGGCGGCGGTGAAGATTGCCTGCGACCTCGTGGACGAGGGCATGATTGACAAGAAGGCGGCGGTGAGCATGATAGACCCCAAGTCGCTCGACGCGCTCCTGCACCCGCAGTTCGACCCGGCGGCGCTGGCGGGCGCTACGCCTATCGGGCGCGGACTTCCGGCCTCTCCGGGCGCGGCCACCGGCCAGGTGGTCTTCTCGGCGGAGGAGGCCACGAACCAGACCAAGAAACTGGGGCGGCACGTGATTCTCGTGCGGCTCGAGACCTCCCCGGAGGACATAGAGGGCATGCACTACGCGCAGGGCATCCTAACGGCGCGCGGCGGCATGACCTCGCACGCGGCGGTGGTGGCGCGCGGCATGGGGACGTGCTGCGTTTCCGGCCTCGGCGACATTTCGTTCAGCGAGGATGAGACCAGCTTTACGCTGGGCGGCAAGGTATACAAGGAAGGCGACTTTATTTCGCTGGACGGCAGCACCGGCAACGTCTACGGCGAGGAGATCCGGACGGTGCCGGCTTCCATAGGCGGCGACTTCGAGCGCCTCATGGCCTGGGCGGATGAGTTCCGGGTTCTGCGCGTGCGCGCGAACGCCGACACGCCCACGGATGCCAGACAGGCGCGCAAGTTCGGCGCGGAGGGCATAGGTCTCTGCCGCACCGAGCATATGTTTTTCGAGCCGGACCGCATTTCGGCCATCCGCGAGATGATTGTCTCCGACACACCCGGGCAGCGCTGGGAGGCGCTCTCCAAGATTCTGCCTATGCAGCGCGGCGACTTCGAGAATCTCTTCGAGGCCATGGAAGGGCGCCCGGTCACCATCCGGCTGCTCGACCCGCCGCTGCACGAGTTCCTGCCCAGCACCAAAGAAGAGATAGAAGCGCTGGCCGAGAGCATGGGCATTCCCGCGGAGCAGCTTCGCGCGAAGATAGACTCCCTCCACGAGTTCAACCCCATGATGGGGCACCGCGGCGCACGCCTCGACGTCACCTACCCGGAGATCGGCGAGATGCAGACGCGCGCCATAATCGAGGCGGCCATAGCCGTGCAGAAGGCGCACCCGGAGTGGCAGGTGGTGCCGGAAATCATGGTGCCGCTCATTGGCTCCTACCACGAGCTGGTCTTCGTCAAGGACATCATAGACCGCACGGCCGGCGCGCTGATTAAAGATTCCGGTGTGGCGCTCGACTACAAGGTGGGCACCATGATCGAGATACCCCGCGCGGCGCTTCGGGCGGACATGATAGCCGAGGACGCGGACTTCTTCTCCTTTGGCACCAATGACCTCACGCAGATGGTATTCGGCTTCTCCCGCGATGACGCCGGTTCCTTCCTGCCCGCCTATTACAAGAACAGCATCTACGAGAACGACCCGTTCCAGAAGCTCGACCGCCGCGGCGTGGGCAAGCTGATCAAGCAGGCCATAGAATCCGCCCGCGAGACCAAGCCGGACATAAAGCTCGGCGTCTGCGGGGAGCACGGCGGAGACCCCGTCTCCATCCAGTTCTTCTACGAGATAGGCATAGAGTACGTAAGCTGCAGCCCCTACAGGGTGCCCATAGCCAGGCTGGCAGCCGCCCAGGCCTCCTTAGCGTAGCAAGACTACGCCAAGGACAAATTTTCAACTTAAGTTGAAATTTTGGCCACGCCGGCGCGCCGCGCTGCGCGCGGCGGGGAGGGCGCGTGGCCGGTGATTCCAAAAAATTCTAAAGAAATTCCAAAAATAGGGTTGACAAGGAGTAATATCCGCCGTATACTGTGGGAGAAATATACAGTATAGACACGGAGTTACTTATGAACAATCTTATGTTAGCAGCAATTGAGCCAGACAAATCTTATGCGGAGGCGCTTACCCGCGCATTCGCTGCCTTGCAGCCGGGATTCTCAATCCAGCTATTTTCAAAAATCCCGGCGGCGCCTTTTACTTACGACGTGTGTTTGCTGTGTATGGAGGAATGGGAAGCGGCGCGCACGAACGGTGCCGGCGCCGCCATCTCACTTCCTGACAAAGACACTACCATCCTGCTGTATGATGCCCGAAAGCAGCTTCCGCCGCAAGGCTGGAACGCGCTGCACCGCTATGCGCCTGTGAGCGAAATGGCGGCGCGGATCCGGCAGGTTTACGCCGAAAAGCACAAGCTGCCCATCCGCCGTGAAGAGGAGAACTCATTCCTTACCGAAACCATTATTCTCTTCGGTGCCGGCGGCGGCAGCGGCGTAAGCAGCATAGCCATAACCCTGGCGCGTGCGCTCTCGGTCTTCCGGAAGCGCTCCGCCCTTTACGTTAGCCTCGAGGCCTTTGAGTCCCGCGCGCTGTGTCCCGTTTCTGAGGCACCGGCGGGGAGCGCTGCCGCGAGTTACTTTCACTTCCTGCGCGGAGATCGGGAGCGTTTTCTCGGATATCTCTCTGCGCATCTTCTTACAGACGTGCACGGCGTGAAGCGGTTTGCGCCCGCGGCGGGCCTGAACCCGCTCGGCGATCCGGACAGCGAGAACCTGCCGGCTTTCTTAAACGCGCTTATGCGCGAGGTGAAGCCGGACTGTTTGATTCTGGATGCATCGCCGCTCTTCTCCGCGCGTCTGATTCGAGAGATCCCGGACGCCGTCCTCATACCGGTTGAGGCGGAGTCCACCACCAAGCGTTTTTCCGCGTTTCAGTTCGCGGTACAAAAAGCTGCAAGCGGGGACTTCCCGCAGCTGCGGGTTCTGCCGGCCGTAAACCGCTCCACCCGCCGTCCGGAGGAGGAGGTGTTCCCGGACGGGACGCCTGCGTTCCTGCGCGGCGGCGAGGTGACCCGCATCCCGGAAGACCCAGCGAGTTTTCACCAAACGAAAGACGGCATCCAGATAGACCTGTCCGGCGCATTCGGCCGCGCGGTCTATGAGCTGGCTTTGAGACTGACAGGAGAGGAAGGAGCCGGATCCTGATGACAACCAATCAATTAAAGGAGCTCGCCGACGACGTTCGGCGGTATATTCATGCGCGCGCGGGGGATGTAAACGACCTGGAGGTGCGCGAGTATCTGGAGCAGCGGGTCCTGGAGGACCCGGGCTACGACGGCATATCCATAGGCGACAAGATAAGGGCTGCCGAGACGGTTTTCGACCGCACCAGGCGGGATCTGTCTGTCCTCGAGCCGCTCGCCGCCGATGAAGACGTAACGGAAATCATGGTGAACGGACCGGATGACGTGTTCGTGGAGCGGGCAGGCAAGCTCACCCGCGCCGGTGTCCGGTTCGAGAGCACGGGCGAACTGGAGGAAGTAATCCGCCGGATCGCTGCCGGCGTGCACCGCGAGATCAACGAAAGAAGCCCCATCCTGGATGCCAGGCTGGCCGACGGCAGTCGCGTTCACGCCGTGAGCAAGAACATTGCCCTCGGCGGCCCCATCCTGACTATCCGGCGCTTCCCCAAATCGCGCATAACCATGGCGGACCTGCTGGCATACGGCACACTTACGGAAGAGGCGGCCACGTTCCTCGAGACGCTGGTGCTGTGCGCCTACAACATATTCATCAGCGGCGGGACGAGCTCGGGCAAGACCACGTTTCTCAACGTGCTTTCCAACTTCATTCCGAAGGACGAGCGCATCGTGACGATTGAGGATTCCGCCGAGCTGCAGATCCGGGAGATAGCGAACATCGTGCGGCTCGAGTGCCGCAGCGCAAACGAGACCGGGCAGGGCGGCATATCCGTGCGCGACCTGATCAAGGCGAGCCTGCGTATGCGGCCGGACCGGATAATCGTAGGCGAGGTGCGCGGCGCGGAGGTTCTGGATATGATTCAGGCCATGAACACGGGGCACGCGGGGTCGCTGTCTACGGGGCACGGCAACTCGCCGCAGGGTATGCTCTACCGGCTCGAGGCCATGTTCCTGCAGGCGGCGGACTTTCCGGTGGCGGCCATCCGCCGGCAGATTACGGAAGGGATAGACATCCTGGTGCACCTCGGCAGACTCACGGGCGGGCGGCGCGCGGTGCGCGAGATCTCCGAGATTGCGGGGATTACGAACGGCGAGATAACGCTCAACCCGCTCTTTACGTATCAGGCGGGCGCAGGGCTCGTGCGCACGAAAAGCCCGCTCATTCACCGCGAGAAACTCAGAATGAAAGGCATGGAAAATGACAGACTATAGAACCTATGAACTAAGCAAAAAAGAATTGCAGCGCTACTACCTGGCGGCGGGCGGCGGACTCTTCTGCCTCGGCATGCTCTTCTATGAGAACCTGCTGTTAGCGCTGCTCGTGGCGCTGCTCGCCATACCCGGGAAGCGGTTTTACAAGGAGCACCTGGCAGCCAAACAGCGGCAGACGCTTGCGGTGCAGTTTAAGGATTTGCTCACCTCGCTCTCCGCGGCGTTCTCGGTGGGGCGGCACCTTACGGAGGCGCTTGTGGAGGCGGCGGAAAACCTGCGCCTCATCTATCCGGCGGACGCGCCTATAATCCGCGAGGTGGACGGCATGCTCACGAGCCTCACGAGCGGGCGCGAGCCGGAGCGCGAGGTGCTCATGAGCTTCGCGGACCGCAGCGCCAGCCCGGACATAGAGAACTTCGTGAACATGTACTTCATCTGCCGCGACACCGGCGGAGACACGGTGAAAGCCGTCCGCAGCGCCGCCTCGCAGGTCCTGGGCAAAATCGAAATCCGCCGCGCCATGCTCACAGCCACGGCGCAGAAAAAGTTTGAAGCGAAGCTCCTCTCGGGCCTACCGCCGGTCATCCTGCTGTTCCTGCGCGTCACCTCGCCGGACTACCTGGCGGTTCTCTATGGAAACGCGTACGGGATTCTGGTTATGACGGCCGCGCTGCTGGTCATGGGACTGGCCTTCCTCTGGAGCACAAAGATTACGGACATAAGGGTGTAGACATGAAAAAGATTGCATGGAAAAACTTAGCCGGAGATGCCGGCGTTATGGAAGGGCGCTACCGGGCGGTGTTTTCGTCCGGCGCCCCCCAGGCCGTTATCGGTCATGCGCGGCGGCAGACGGCGCTGCTGTATCTGGCTCTGGCGCTGGTGCTTCTCGCGGTTTTCGCGCGCGCACTCACAGGCCTTGCGGCGGATGGCGGTCTCGGCTCGCTCACCCGGGACGCGTACGGCGGGAGCGTCAAACACGTGCCGGCCACCGTCGAGGCGGACTACGCGGGCGCGCACGTCAAGAAGGATGTGGTCATAGACCTGTATCCGGCGGACGCGGATCCGGACCAGACGGCCGGGCAGATGCAGGCGCTCAAGACGCGGCTCCCCAAGGAGATTCTTGGCGCCAATGAAAGCCTGCAGGCGCTTACCGCTTCGCTCTGCCTGCCCGGACTGGACGAGGAAAGCGGCATAGACATCCTGTGGGAATCCGACCAACCGCAGGTCATCCGCAGCACGGGGGAGGTGAACTTCCTCACGGGCAAGGCGGGCGACGAGGTCACGCTCACAGCGTACCTTAGGAAGGGCGACGTGACCGATTCGGTGAAGATTCCGGTGACGCTCGGTGAGGCGGGCGCGGGGTTTGACCTTAAGCGCGGGCTCTCGGAGAGCGTGGACGCGGCGGTGGAATCGCTGCGTACAGCGGGTGCGGAGACGGGCGCGGTAAGCCTGCCCGAGGAAACGGAAACCGGCGTGCAGTTCACGTGGCGAAAACCCTCTCAGAGTAGCATCCTGCTCGCGGCGCCGCTCATAGCCTTGTGCGCGTACTTCCTTTACCGGCGCAGAAACAAGCCCATAGAAAAAGCCATAGAGGAGCGGCGCGAGGAAATAAAAACGGAGTTTCCGGACTTTCTCGGGAAGCTGATCCTGCTGCTGCAGGCAGGGCTTGTGGCGACCAGTGCCATCTCGCGGATAGCCTCGGACTATCTGCTCACGCGGCGCGCGGGAGAGGAGAAGGCCTTCTATGAGGAGCTGCTGATTATCGACCGCAACGCGAAAGCGTCCAACACGTCGCTGTGCGCGGAGTTTACGGACTTCGCGGGGCGGTGCTCGCTGCGCGAGGTGCAGCGGTTCTCGGCCATCCTCTCGGACAACATAGACAAGGGTGCGGCGCTCTCGGAGAAACTCGCGCAGGAACACGACACGCTCTGGGACGCCCGGAAGAAGGCAGCGGAGGAGAAGGGGAATCTGGCAGAGACCAAGCTCACCTTCCCCATGGTGCTGCAGCTGCTCGTCATCATACTCATTACGGTAGCGCCGGCGGCGGTGCAGATGCGCTAAGGCGCGGCGGCAGCCGCACCTAAACCAAGGAACGGTATAACCCGGCCACGCGCCGGTTTATATAAATCAACAGCAAAGGAGGAACGCATGAAAAAACTAAAAGAGAGAGCCTGCGCGCTCGTGCGCAGAAAAGACGGCATGGAGCTCGTGCAGGTAGCCATCCTCGTGGCCATCGCCATAGTGATCGGACTCATATTCCGGACGCAAATCGAGAAGTTTGTCAACGAGGTATTCACCAGTCTTTCTTCGGATAAGTTCAAGTAGAAAGCAGGAGGGAAGAGACATGAAGCAAGCGGAAAGGCAGATGCGCGGCCTAACGGCCATGCGCGCAAAACTGATGGAAGAAAAGAGCGGCACCGCCATGGTGGAATCCGCGCTGTATTTCCCGCTCGTCATCCTGTGCGTGCTGTTTACCATCTACATGATGATACACCTGTACAGCCTGACGGCGGCGCAGGCCAGCGTGCATATGGCGAGCCGGCAGGCAGCGGCGGAGGACAGCGGCGTGACGCAGATTGAGATTCAGACGGAAGGCGATGTGGACCGTTACCGGGCGGCGGCAGAAGCCCTGCCGCTTGCTACGGAAGACGGAAAGCGGTTCGCCGCACCCTACAAGCAGACCACCGCGGAGCAGGCCTATGAAGGCGGAAGCCTTGTGTGGCATGCGGCGCGCCGGGAGATTACGGGGCGCTGGTACGTGATTGACGAGGAGAAGTACGTGCGGGGTGTGGAGCTCGTAAAGGACATGACAGGAGGCGAGGAGGCGTGAAGCGATTAAAATTGGCACGGCGGCTACGCCGTCTGAAAGAGACAGGCGGCAATGTCTCGGTGTTTCTGACTGTGGCTTTCGCATCCGTCCTGCTCGTCTGCTCAGTCCTGTACGCGGCAGCGAACGCGGCAGCGGACAAAAGCATAGCCGACGCGGCGTTCGAGGGGGCGGGGCGCTCCGTGCTCTCGGAGTACGACACGCGCCTGCTCTCGGAGTATGGCCTGCTCGCGTTCAAGGGAGATGAGACGCAAATCGAAGAGGACGTCTGTTACTACGCGGGCGTCACGGTAGGCAGCCGGATATCCGACTTCGAGATTACGGCGAACCTGAAGGAGTTCTCCCTGCTGGACGCGGACGTGTTCGAAAAGCAGCTGGAGAAGGCAGCGGCGAGCGACCTTGTCACGCAGCTCGCCACGGGCAGCGGCAAGGAGGGTTCGGAGAATCAGTGGAAGATGCCCATGCGCACGCTCAGGAACGACGACATAAAAAAGAGCCTGCCCTCGGCCGGCCTGCCGGCGTTTTCCTTCCCCAGCCTCACGGAGCTGAACGTTCCGGACGCCGCCGAGCTCGCGGACCGCACGAGCGCCACGGTGCTCACGGACGAGTACATCGTGAGCATCTTCGAATACTTCGAGGACGGGGAGGAGAACCCGGACCACTTCTTCAACAACGAGGTGGAGTACATCCTGTGCGGGCACGACAGCGACGCGCTGAACATAGCACAGATGTGGATAGAAGTGACGGCATTTCGCACCATAATGAACGAGGCCGCCATAGTCGCGGACGACGAGAAAATGGAGACGGTGCGCTCTGTCGCCGAGGTACTTTCGGCTGCCACCGAGATACCGCAGGAGGCTGCCCAAGCCGCCGTTATCAACCTCTGGTCCGAGGTGGAAACGGCCAACGACATACGCCTGCTCAAAGACGGGCGAAAGGTGGCGGTCGTAAAAAACCACAATCAGTGGGCCACGGACGCTCCAATCGATCTGCTGCACGAGTTAAACCCCACTGCAATCGTGCTCCCGCAGGACGAGAGCGGTGCCACCTACAAGGACTACCTGCGTATGTTCCTCTTCGTGGAGGACCGCGAGACGAAACTCGCCCGCGTGCAGGACCTCATCCAGATCAACCTCAAGGGAACCTACGACGAAGCATTCCTGCTGCGCTCGTACTACACCGGGTTCCGGTTTACAGCAAAGGACGGAAAAAATGAATTCAGCTATATCGAAAATTACTGAGCGGCGCGGCTCCCTCGCGGTGGAAGCCGCCATCTTTGTGCCGCTGTTTCTGCTGGCGGTGCTGGCCCTCGCCGCGCTCATCCGTATGACGGCGGCCAACGAAAACGCGACCAACGCGCTCACGGACGAGACGCGCCTGCTCGCCGCCGAGGCGCAGGTCCCCATCCGGCTTGCCGCCTTTAAGAGCGACCTGGCCGAACGCATCCTCGAGGAAAACCCCGACGCGGTAGGGGACGTAAAGGTGGACAGCTTTCTTTATCGTCTGCCGCAGGTGGATCTGGCAGGCGGACGCGTCCACGACAATGTAATCCGCACAGACCTGCGCATAGACTACCTGCTCGCCATGCCGGTGCTGCCACTTACGCCGCCGGAGGGCAAGGTGTCCGTAGCCATGCGCGCGTTTGTGGGAAGCGAGAGAAACGCGTCTGCCTTCCCGTTCGATGACATGGAGAAAAACGAGTCGTCGAAAAAAGTCTGGGTGTTTCCGCGCGCCGGAACTAAATACCACGCGGCGGACTGCCGGTTTATAGCAAACGAGCCGCACGAGGCTATTCTCACGGCGAGCATACGAAAGAAGTACACGCCGTGCAAGAACTGCCATCCGGAGAAGTTGCGCGACGGCGCGCTCATCTACTACTTCCCGAGTTCCGGACACGCTTACCACACAGGCAAGTGTCCGCAGGTGGAGAAGTACGTCATGGAGGTTTCGCAGCAGGAGGCGGAGCGAAACGGGTATACCGCATGCGCCACATGCGGAGGAGGGGTGTAGACATGTTTGTGGTCACGCGAAAAGCCGGGCAGGGCACCGGCGCGGCGCCGTTCGCGCTGCACGAAAAAGAGATATTGGCAGCCGGCGGGTGCCGGGCGCTGCTTCCCGTTACGGTACGCGAAGAGCCGGACGGTACATCGCTATACTTCGACACGAACGGTTTCGTTCCCTTTGCGGCATTCCCCTTCAAGGAGCTCGGGCAGATGTACCGCACGGTCCGCTCTGTGGTGGACGGCGTGCAGTCCGTACAAAACCACTTGCTCGACCCCGGGCAGATTTTCGCGGACGCGGAGCATATTTTCCTGCGGGGCCCGGAAGGGGAGGTGGCCTTTGTATACGGGTTTGTAGAGAAAGCACCCGGCGCGGCCGCAGAGGCAGCCACGCAGGACCCGGTGCGCCGCGTGCTGCGCCCGCTGCTAACAGGCTTCGCCACCTTTCGTCACATAGAGGGCTTCACGGAAGCCGTGCGGGATCTGGCCGTGCGGCTCGGCCAGGGCGCCCCGGGCTACCGCGGCATCTACCGCCAGATAGCCCACTCCGAGCGGCTGTTCACGCGGTAAAGCGCAGAGGAAATATTACTTGGCAGCGTTATTGACGGAGTAGGAAAGATGACAAAAAAGGTAGTTGACTTCATTAATAAATGTATATACAATAAACAAATAAGCTACGAGTGGGACGAAAAGAAGCGTTTATCAAACATCAAGAAACACGGAGTAGATTTCAAGAGAGCGGTTAGCGCCATTGAAGATCCGCTATGCTACGAGATTATTCAGTTTGTGAACGGCGAAGAACGTGTGAAGTGTATTGGTTCCGTGAGCAACCATGATGTGTTTGTGGTGGTCTACAAGATGGAAAATGAGAATGTAAAACGAATAATTTCAAGCTGGCCGGCAACGAAAAAGGAAAGGTGGGCGTACGAAAATGGCTACGAGGTATAAGGAAAACGGAGCTACCATTGTCCGATATACGCGTGAAGAGATAGAAGATCTCCCGGATAGGACAGAGTGGGACAGGGTTCGCGCCATAAAGGATGAGGATATTCTTCGTGATGATGGCTCCCCTGATATAGTCGAACTGCTTCACACAGGTCAGGCTACCCTGATAAAGCGCCGCGGGCGCCCGGTAAAGAAAGAGAAGAAAGTGGCCGTATCCCTCCGCCTTGATCCCGCAACCCTTCAGCGGCTTCGTGCCTCGGGCAAGGGCTGGCAGACACGTCTCGCCGAACAGATTTCCGTCTGGTCGATGTCGCTGAAATAGATGGCTGTCAAGGAATTTACTTGACACGCTACAGCTTACGCAGCACCCGCTGTGCGATAAAGGCGAGACAGCCCAGAATATAGTCGTAGAGCAAAAAGATAACGAGGAAGCCCGGGATGATAAACGGCAGCGCCGCATCCGGCAGGTCCGCCGGGTCGAAAAAGGCTTCCTTGAAAATAAGCCAAGAAGTGACCGCGAGCGAAGCGAAAATCACAAGCCGGCACAGGTAGGAAAGCAGAACCCTGCCCGGGCTGCCGCTTATCCCGAGCCCGTACAGCTTCCGCTGCCAATTCCTCTGCGCCCTTAGCGCCACCGGCGTTTCCGCCTCGCCTTCTTCCTGTGCATCCTTTCGCCGGCCGAATGACGTAAAAATCCAGTCGAGCAGCGCCTTGCCCACCCCGTAAGGTCCAAGGCAGGTGAGGTATGGAATGAGGAGTATCTTCCCCGGCACTATGAGCACCGCCAGAATCCCGGAAGCCGCAAACAGCAGCAGCCCGCTTCCGATCCCCATCCGCGACGCCGTCACGTAGAGTACCGCGCCGGCTATGCCCATGAGCGTGAGGTCTATCCCCGGCACTATGCTTCCCAGATACAGCAACACGAAAACAATCGCCGTACTGATACCGAGCACGGCGACCGCAGTCGTTGTCAAGTTCTTTCGCTTTACATCCCCCATATCAGCAGCCGTTGCCGCAGCACGCATCCATACAGCAGTAGCAGGAGAGACACTGGCACATCTGGCGTTCCGCGTCCCCGTAGCCGCGCCCGTAAGCGCCGGCCTGGTAGCCGCCCGCCTGTCCCATGACCGCGTTGAGCGCCTGCCGGTACTCGCCGTTATTTGGCTCCATGGACACAGCCGTCTGGATGTTGCTCACCGCCTGGTCGTACCACCCGCGGTTCATGGAGACCACGCCGTTCAGGTAATACCACTCCGCCGTGCGGTCGCTTATCCCGCCGAGCTTGGAGCTGGCATACTGCAGATCGCCGCGGTTAATCGCCTGCCGGATGTCGTTGTAAACGGGATTGCCGCTGCGCCCGGGCCGGTAGCTGCCGGACGAGCCGGGCCCGGCGGAAGAACCCCCGCCTTGCTTCATAAGAAACTCATACGCTTCATTGATTTCTTTCATCTTCTCGACAGCCAGGTCGCCCAGCGGGTTGTTCTGGTACTTGTCGGGGTGGTACTTCTTGGCCAGCTCGCGATAAGCCGTCCGAATCTCCTCTTGACTCGCGCCCGGCCTTACGCCGAGCACCTCATAGGGGTCACGCATCAATCTACCTCTTCATTCCTTTCCGGTCCTCCGGCCGCCGCGCCCGTCATTTCCGCATACGCGCGCGTCACGTCTTCCGTCCGCTTATTCAGTCCAATATACACGATATTCTCGATTATCGCACGGTTCTTTTTTATAGGAAGCAAGTCGGTCGCTTCCGCTATCTGAGCCAGATGCAGCTGCAGGTTGAGCTTCAGCCGGTCTGCCGGCACCTCCTCTCCCGCGAGCGGATTATACGAGCCGCTCTTCCGGTCCTTCGCAAGGTCGTCCGCCGCGTCTATCAGATACACCCATTTGCCCAGGTGCCGCCCAATCCGCTTAAGCGCCGTGCGCAGCATTTCGCTGCCGTTCCTCTCCGCCAGCCCGGGCCAGTCGAACGCCGCCTCCATGATGTCCGCGAACGGTTCGCTCACAAGGTCTATCTGCGCGCAGCCGTCCTTCTCGAACCGCGCGAGCTCGCGCAGCTTGACCCAGAGGAGGGCCTCCTTGGCCGGGTAGCGCCGCTTGGCTTTCCGGTAGTAGGGCCCCAGCACCGCCGTCCCCGCGTAGCCGAGCACCTTATGCTCGTCCTGCTTGTCGTCCTGCAGGTTGCAGTAGGCGAGCAGCACCAGCAGGTCCGCCGCGTAGTCCGTCTCCGGTGAGGCGCCAATGATGTTCCGGCGTCTGGTTGGATGTGTAGCGCACCGGAACTCCGAGATGGCGTCTTCCGCGTCCCCGAGGGAGGCGAGCAGCATAGCCAGAAAGACGAAGTCGTAGTTCAAGAGCAACCGCGGAAGCTGCCCGTAACGCGACCGGATCGCGTGGCACACGGCACAGTAATAGGCGTTGTAAACCTCAAACTCGCGAAGCTTCAGCTCGCTCTTTTGCGGCGTAACGTAGCCGATCATCTATTTGTCGCCGGGCTCCGAGAACAGTTTCTTCAGCACCAGATACGAGGCAGTCATACTCACGGCATAGCTGGCCGCCAGTATCCCGCCCACGGTAAGCTCCGCCTTCGTGCAGCCGAACTTGCCGAGGATCTTCGGATATTTCTTCCCCTCGTCCGCTATGCTGTTCTTAAGCACAATGGTCGTGGCGACGGCCATACCCAGATACGCCGCGGTCTCTGCCACAGCATGCTTCTTGTATGTCCAGTTTTTCAATACGCGGGCCATGCTTTCCTCCTTTAAGAATACTGCCTAAAGTATACCCAACCCGCAAGGAATATTCAATCTGTGTTAATATAGTAGCATGCATCGCCACGCGAATTGTGGCAGAACGGAGGCAAAATGCAGATAGGATTCATAAATAACGAAGGCGGCAAACAAGCCGCAAAAGCAGCCCGCCGCGCTGCCGCGACGGGTGACATAGACTACAAAAAACGCGAAGTAGCCGTCCGCCTCGGAATCGCGGGTGCGCTAACAGCCCTAACGATACTCACGCTAAGAGAAGACAAGAAGAAAAAAGAGACTACGAAAGACGGCGGCCCGGATATAGCGTAACTATGCGTGCTGTGACACGTCCTCCGTCTCCTTCTTCTTCCCCGTAATCTCGTCTATGCGCACCCTCCATACGGCCGTACGCGGACCCACCTTCTCCATATGCGGCGCAAAGTGGTGCATAATACCCGGCGAGAACTTCTCGCTGAGCAGCTTCAGCGCGCGCACGGCCTCGTCCGCGTCCGTAACCTCCTCCGCCGTCCCCCGCACCATGGCGGATTCATAGTTGGTCGTGAAGCGCTTCGTAAGCACCTGCGTTTCCCCCACCGCAAACAGGCACACGGAAGGATTTGCGCGCAGGCAGTCGAGCTTAAACCCGTCCTTCGCGCAGTGCAAGTACACGAAATCCCCGTCCCGGACCACATTGAGCGCCACGCCGTAAGGCCCTCCCGACGGATCTATCATTGCCAAAAACGCGTATTCGCACTTATCCAGGACGGCCAACGCGAACGCGCGGTCCTGCTCATAGTCTTTTCTCCTCATGCTTAATGCTCCTTCCCTGTCCCGCCGGCTGGCGGAATTCGTGTATAATAATACAAAGAGTATAGCAGAACGGAGCAGCACATGATACCACTTTCCACGCGTATGCGGCCGCGCACCCTGGACGATTTCGTCGGGCAGAGGCAGTTCCTCTACCCCGGGTCCCTGCTGTATAACGCCATAAAAAACAAGACATTTGATTCGGCGGTTTTCTTCGGCCCGCCGGGCACGGGCAAGACCACGCTCGCGCGCATCATAGCCGGGGAGGTGGGCGCCGGCTTCACGGAGATAAACGCCTCGACCACCGGCATCAAGGAGCTCAAGAGCCTCATAGACGAGGCCAAGGACAAGTTCTTCGGCCTGCAGAAAGAGCAAACCTACGTTTATATAGACGAGTTCCACCGCTGGAACAAGCTCCAGCAGGACTCGCTTCTCAAGGCGCTCGAGGACGGAGTGCTCCGCTTCATAGGCAGCACCACGGAAAACCCGTACTTCGCCATAAACAACGCCATCCTTTCCCGCGTGGGTTCCATCTACGAGTTCAAGCCGCTTGAGACCGAGGACGTGCTGGCGCTGCTCGAGCGGGCCCTTAAGGATAAGGAAAACGGTTTGGGGGCAATGAATCTGTCCGTCGCTCCCGGCGCCCTGAGCGTGCTCGCCAGTATGAGCGCAGGCGACGCGCGGGTGGCGCTCGACCGGCTCGGGTTTATTGCCGATAACATGGAAGAGGGCGGCGAGATAGGTGAGGAGATGATTCGCGAGGCGCTGCAGCGGCAGACCATTTTCTACGACAAACAGGAGGACCGCTACAACCTGCTCTCGGCGCTGCAGAAGTCCGTGCGCGGAAGCGACCCGGACGCGGCGGTGCATTACCTGGCACGCCTGCTGGAGAGCGGGGCGGACATTCTCATGGTGGGGCGGCGACTGCTCGTCATGGCATCGGAGGATATAGGCATGGCGTGGCCGCAGGCGATAACCATAGTCACGGCGTGCGTGCAGGCGGCGCAGATGGTCGGCATGCCGGAGGCGCGCATCAATCTGGCGCAGGCTACCGTGCTGCTCGCTTCCTGCCCCAAGAGCAACGCGTCGAACGAAGCGTATAACGCGGCGGCGGCGGACATCCACTCCGGGAACCCGGGCGACGTGCCGGACCACCTGAAGGACACGAGCTACCGCGGCGCGAAGGACCGCGGGTTGGGCGGGTATCTTTACCCGCACGCCTACGGGGGTTGGGTGGAGCAGCAGTACCTGCCGGACAAGCTTTACGCGGCGGGCGTAAAGTACTACCACCCGACGGAGAACGGGCAGGAACAGTCGTTCAAGCGATACTTAGACGAAATCGAAAAGCGGAAGGTTTCCGGCCGGAGAAGCGGCACGGAGGAACCCCAGGAAAGCGAGGACGGAAGACTCGAGGAGGCGTTCCGCCGTGGCTGAGCGAATTAAGCTCGCGGCGCACGCGGGGTTTTGTTTCGGGGTAAAGAACGCCGTAGCCATGGCGCGCCGCGCGGCGGAAGAGGCCCGTGCCGGCGGCGGGGCCGTCTATGCGTGCGGGCCCATCATACACAATGCCATTGTCATAGAGGAGCTTGCCGGGGCGGGACTGGCGACCGTAGGCAGCCTGGAGGAGGTGCCGGACGGCGCGGCGCTTGTGGTGCGCTCGCACGGAGAACCGGCGGCGTTTTTCGCGCGGGCAGCCGAAAAGAACCTGACGCTCGTGAACGCGACCTGTCCCCGGGTGGCCCACATCCAGAAGCTGGCGGCGGACGCGGAGGCGGCCGGCATGCAGGTGGTCATAGTCGGGGACGCGGCGCACCCGGAGGTGCGCGGAATCGCAGGCTGGTGCAGGGATTCGGCGCTTTTCGTTTCCACGCCCGGCGAGGCGGAAAGGCTTGCCGAGGGAGCGGCCGGAGAGGGCGGAAAACCCCTCTTTGTCGTCTGTCAGACAACCTTCGACAAAGACAGGTTTTCTGAAATAAAATCGGCGCTTGAGGCCGCCGCGGGAGAGGCGGTTGTGATCGTAAACGACACGATATGCAACGCTACGCGAGAGCGTCAAAATGCCTGCAAAGCGCTTGCTCAGGAAGTGGATTGCATGGTTGTGGTGGGCGATAAAAGCAGTTCGAATACGCAGAAGCTATTCGAAATCGCGAGAAAGTTTTGTCCACATACTATTTTTGTAGAAAAATTCGATGATTTCCCATTGAAAGAAGTCGAAAACTGTAATAGAATAGGCATTACTGCGGGTGCATCCACGCCCGACAGAGTAATTAAGGAGGTTTTTACCGGTATGAGTGAATTCAAAAACGAGGGCAACGAGCTCAATCCCATGCACGAATTTATGGATGAGATCGACAAAGCTCTCAAGCTGCCCCGAAACGGCGACATCGTGACGGGCGAGGTGATCCAGGTCACAGAAAAAGACGTCATCGTGAACATCGGATGTAAAAAGGATGGGATTATTCCGAGAAACGAGGTGGTCCTGGAGGCAGAACAGACCCTGCCGGATCTGTTCAAAGAGGGAGACGAAGTACAGGCAAAGGTTCTGAAGACCGATGACGGAGACGGTAACATCCTCTTATCGAAAAAACGTGTGATCATCAGCGAGCATTGGGCGGACATAAATCAGGCGCTCGAAGACAAGCAGGCGCTGGAGGTCACGGTAACCAAGGAAGTAAACGGCGGCGTTATCGCGGCGTTTCATGAGATTAACGGGTTCATACCCATGTCGCAGCTTTCCGACCGCTATGTCGAGAAGGCGGACGAGTTTGTCGGACAGACGCTGACAGTCAAGGTCATGCGTGTGGATCAGCGCCGCAACAAGGTGGTGTTCTCGCACAAGGCTGTTCTGAACGAAGAGCGCCAGAAGCGCATGGCGGAGATTTGGGACACGATCAGCGTGGGCGACATTATCAACGGCCGCGTCATGCGGTTCACCGACTACGGCGCTTTCGTGGACATAGGCGGCATAGACGGCCTCCTGCACATCTCCGAGATTTCCTGGGGCAAGCTGCGCCATCCGAGCGAGGTGCTCGTGATCGACCAGGAGATTCAGGTCAAGGTGCTGTCCATGAACCGCGACAAGGAAAAGATTTCGCTGGGCTACAAGCAGAACCTGCCGGAGCCTTGGTCTGTTATCAACGAAAAGTACTTCGAGGGACAGGTCATTACGGGCAAGGCTGTGCAGCTCAAGGACTACGGCGTATTCGTAGAGCTGGAGCCGGGTCTGGACGGACTCGTCCACATCTCCGAGATCGCCTTCAAGCGCGTGAATAACATCTCCGATGAGATCGAGGTCGGGCAGACCATCACCGCCAAGATTCTCGAGATTGACCAGGATCGCAAGCGCATAAGCCTCTCCATCAAGGAGACGCTGGACCGCGAGGAAGAAGCGGCCAAGGAAGCGGCAGCCGAGGCGGCAGCAGCGGTAGAGGTTAAGGACGCCGAGCTGGAAATGCCCGACGCGGACGCGCCCGCAGATACGCAGACTGCCACCGACGCGGTAGAGACGTTTGAAGCGGAAGTCGCCAAGGATCCCGAGCTGGAAATGCCGGACGCGGATGCGCCCGCTGACACGCAGACAGCCACGGACGCGGTAGAGACGTTCGAGGCGGAAGCCGCCAAGGACCCCGAGCTGGAAATGCCGGATCCGGACGCCCCCGCAGACGAGCAGACCGTAGCAGACGCCAAGGAAGCCTTCGCAGAAGAGCCCCCCGCAGAAGCGTAAGCCACGCACAAACAGAAACAAAAGCCGGAGCGGGTGCGCTCCGGCTTTTTCACGCAGTTCACCCGGTGCGCACTTCGTGTGCGATTTTTGCGTTTCGGTCCGCAGTTTACGGGCTGAAGACGGCCGAGGGGCATGAAATCCCGGACCGAAACGCAAATTGCGTGACCAAACAAGGCTTTTGCTGGCGAATTCCAGTCGAAGGCTGGACCGAAACGAAAAAAACGCACAGCGCGGTAACCCGCAGTATGGCGGGGAGGGTAATCGCGCTGTGAGCTTTACTGCTCCAGCAGTTCGCGGGCGGTTTGGAGGGTGGCTTGTGTTATGTTTTTTCCGCCGAGGAGGCGGGCTATGTCCTGGACTCTTTCTTCGCCTTGGATTTCGCGGAGGGTGGTGTAGGTGGCGGCTTCGTCGCTGCTTTTTTCTATGCGGTAGTGGTGGGCGGCGAGGGCGGCTATCTGCGGGAGGTGCGTTATGCAGATAATCTGGCGGTGGGCCGCCATCTGCAGGAGCTTTTCGCCGACCACGCTGGCGGTCACGCCGCTTATGCCCGTGTCTATCTCGTCGAAGATGAGGGTGGGGGTGCGGTCGAACTCGGCTATGACGGCCTTGAAGGCGAGCATGATGCGCGAGAGCTCGCCGCCGGATGCGGATCGGGCTATGGGCAGCATGGGCTGACCCTTGTTGGCCGAGATGAGAAACTCCGCCTTGTCCGTGCCGCTTTCGGTGAAGCAGGCAGGGTCGTCCGGCTCGCCCGTGAACAGGATGTCCAGCTTAGCGTCCGAAAAGTTCAGCTGCGTGAGCTCGGCGGTAATGGCGGAAACCAGCGCCTCGCCGGCCTTGCGGCGCAGCTTGCTCAGAATCGCAGACTCTGCCGCGAGTTCCTCCGTGCGCCGCGCCAGGTCCCCCGCGAGCTTCTCCATCTCCTCCGCGGAAAACTCTATGCGAGAGAGCTTCTCCGCGGCGGCATCCCGGTGCTTTAGCATGGCGTCGATGTCTCCCTTGGCACCGTACTTGGCCGTTAACCGGTCGAGCAGGTCGAGGCGGGCTATGTTCTCGTCCAGACTCCGCGGCGAAAAGTCCACGCCCTCGAGCATGCGCCGGATGGCGGAAGCCTGTTCCTCCAGCGCGTAGTAGAGATTTCCGAGTTCCTCGTGCAGTGCGGCGAGCTCCCTTGAAATTCCGGCGACCGCGCTGAGGCTGCCCCGCGCTTCCGCAAGCGCCTCCACTGCCGGGCGTTCCCCGTCCGAGAGGGCACCTGTCGCTTCGGAAAGCGCGCGGAAAATCTGTTCGCTGTGCTGCTGGATCTTGACCTGCTCCGTGAGCTCCTCGTATTCCCCCGCGTCTGCCTTGGCCGCGTCTATCTCGCGAATCTCAAAGCGCAGAAAGTCCTTTTCCCGCTCCGAGGCGTTCGCGTCCGCCTTTAGCTGCGCAAGCTGTTTCTTTACGGTTTCGTAAGCGGCGTACTTTTCCGCCACACGTGTCTTGGCCGGTTCTATGTGTTTCGCGCCGAAGGCGTCTATAATCTCTATGTGCCGCTCGGGGTAGAGCAGATTCTGCTGGTCGTACTGCCCGTGGATGTCGGCCAGCCTGCGCGTGGCCGTCTCAAGGTCCTTGAGCGGCACGATCTGCCCGTCTATGAGGCAGAGGCTTTTTCCGGCGGCAGAAATCTCGCGGCTGATTACGGTCTCTGGCTGGTCCGCAACTACCTGAATACGCGCCTTTTCCTTGCCCGTGCGCACAAACTGCCGGTCGGCTCTGCCGCCCAGCGCCAGGCTGACCGCCTCGATAATGATGGATTTCCCCGCGCCGGTCTCACCGGTAATCACAGACAGGCCGTCGTGAAATTCAGCATCTATCTCCTGAATTATGGCAAAGTCTTGAATGCGGATGTGCGATATCATGGGCGCCCGGGTCTCCCTCAGCGTAGCATTTTGTTGAAGCGGTCAATCAGTCCGTCCACGTGGGCCGGGTCGGAAGCGACAAGGAACACCGTGTTGTCCCCGGCTATGGTGCCCAGGACGTGCGGCAGCGCCATGGCATCTATGGCCTCTGCGGCCGGGCTCGCGCAGCCTGCAAGCGTTTTTACCACAATCATATTGCCGGAGCTTGCTACGCTCTGAACGGTCTCTTTGAATATCTTTCCGAAGCGGTCGGAGACCGAACCGGTGAGCCTGCCGGCGGCCGTATATTTATACTTTCCGTCCGGCGTGAGGGTTTTTAAGAGCTGCAGCTCCTTCATGTCGCGCGAAACCGTGGCCTGTGTAACGTCGTAACCCGCATTTTTCAACAGTTCCGAGAGTTTTTCCTGGGTGTCTATCTCGTGCGACTCGATGAGCTCCAGGATTTTGTTCTGTCTTGCGTAACGCATAAAAGCTCCTTTTTTATACGAACTTTTTTTATGATTATACCATGAACACATACTTTTCACACTGTGAAAGTTATATGAAACATGCCCCGAAAACATTGCCTCCGCTGTAGCAAAGGCGTAATATTATCGTAATCGGAGGAACTTTATGCAGATAACCAAGAACAAAAAACTCATGGTGGCCGGGATAGCCATTTGCTTTTCCGCCATGCTTTTTGTCTCCGCACTTATCAGCGGGGCGAACCTCATGGAGGTCGCCATAGACGGAAAGGTCGTGGGCTACGTATCGAGCCGCGCCGAGTACGAACAGATAGTAGAGGAAGCCAGGGAGAGCATTACCAGCCAGAACGAGCTGGGGCTCACCTACGTGGTGTTCGACGAATCCAAGATCGAGCTGCGTGAGACGGCCATTAAGAAAGACGCGGACGTACCGACCATAACCTCCAAGGAACTGGTCGACACGCTATTAGAAAAGAAAGCGGTTTCCACCCCGGCCTATGCGGTGCAGGTAAACGGCACGGCGGTGGCCAGCGTGGTAAACGAGAAGGACGCGCAGGCCATCCTCGCGCAGATAGAGACCGCCTATCAGGGGCCCAACGACAGCTTTACCGGCGGGTTCGCCGAGGAAGTAACCGTGGCGGCCGTGCAGGTGAATCTGGAGGATCTGCAGACCACGTCCGCGGCCATAGACACGCTGCTTACCGGAAACTCCAAGGAAAATCTGTACGAGGTCGTGGAAGGCGACACGATTTGGGACATCTGCGAGCAGAACAACATCTCGCTGGATGAGATCGCGGCGGCCAACCCGGACCTTGACCCGGACTATATATATGTAGGCGACGAGATTCTGCTCAAGCAGGTCGAGCCCTATGTGCACTACCAGACTACGGGCATTGTGACCACGGTGGAGCCGGTGCCGTTCGAGTACATCGAGCAGGAGTCGGCGGACCTCTACGAGGGCGAGACCGAGCTGGCGCAGGAAGGCGTGCCGGGTGAGCGGGAAGTAACCCGCAAGCAGACCATAGTAAACGGCCTGCCGGTGAGTACGGAGGAGATTTCCTCCGCGGCCATATCCGACCCGGTGGCGCAGGTGGTGCTCGTGGGCACCAAGGCACGGCCGGTAGCTACCGCGCCTGCCGCCAATACCGGCGCAAGTTCTTCTTCGTCGGGTTCTTCGGGCGTGAGTTCGCAGCCGGGGTATAATAGCAGCTATTCCGGCGGCAGCGGGATTGTTGCCACCGCATATCAATACCTGGGCGTGCCGTACGTATACGGCGGCAGTTCGCCCTCCGGATTCGACTGTTCCGGTCTGGTGCAGTACGTCTATGCGCAGAACGGCATCAGCATTCCGCGCACGGGCGTGGCCATGGCCGGCGTGGGCACGGTGATTCCGCTGGAAGACGCGGCGCCGGGCGACGTGGTCGGCTGGGGCGGTCCCGGACCGGGGTGCTATCACGTGGGCATCTACATTGGCAACGGACAGTACATACACAGCCCGTACCCGGGAACCACCGTATCGGTGTGGAGCATCTCCTCCTACCGTCCGGACTACGCGATTCGCTTCTAACACGGGCGAAAAGACAGAAACAATCAGAGCCCTGCACCGCGGGGCTTTTTCTTATGGTATACTGTATAGATAGAAGCAAATAGATGTTCGCGGGCGGGTGCCCGCTGCTGAGAGGAGTACGGCATATGATTTATTCGGCAGAAGTGGAACATATGTGCCCCATAGCGAAGGGCGCGTACCACGGGCCGGCGCCCATTCCGGAAGAGGGCCGGTGGGTGCAGGTCAAGGAAAACAGCGATATCAGCGGCCTCACGCACGGGGTGGGTTGGTGTGCGCCGCAGCAGGGCGCCTGCAAGCTCACGCTCAACGTCAAGGAAGGCATAATCGAAGAGGCGCTCATAGAGACCATAGGCTGCAGCGGTATGACGCATTCGGCGGCCATGGCGGCGGAGATTCTGCAGGGCAAGACCCTGCTCGAGGCGCTCAACACGGACCTTGTGTGCGACGCGATTAACACGGCCATGCGCGAGCTCTTCCTGCAAATCGTCTACGGGCGGACGCAGACGGCGTTCTCGGAAGACGGGCTTCCCATAGGCGCGGGGCTCGAGGATTTGGGCAAGGGGCTGCGCAGCCAGATCGGGACCATGTACGGGACCAAGGCCAAGGGCGTGCGCTTCCTCGAGATGGCGGAAGGCTATGTGACGCGGCTGGCGCTCGACAAGGACGGCCTGGTCATAGGCTACGAGTTCGTGAACCTCGGCAAGGTCATGCAGGCCGTTAAGAAGGGCGAGGACGCGAACGAGGCGGTCAAGGCGAACACGGGCTCCTACGGCCGGTTTTCCGAGGCGGCGCGCTACGTAGACCCGCGCGAAGAGTAGAAAGGAGGGCGGCATGGCGAGTTTTGAAAGCTACGAGAGACGGATTGATAAGATTCAGGCCGCGCTCGAACAGTACGGAATCAAGGATCTGGACGCGGCACATCAGATGTGCCTGGATGCGGGGTTCGACCCCATAAGCATAGTCAGGGAGATACAGCCGATCGCGTTCGATAACGCGGGATGGGCTTACACCGCGGGCGCGGCTATTGCGCTGGCTTCGGGTACGCGCACAGCGGCGGACGCGGCAGCGGCCATTGGCATAGGCCTGCAGGCATTCTGCATACCGGGCTCGGTGGCGGAGGATCGCAAGGTGGGCCTGGGACACGGCAATCTGGGGGCCATGCTCCTGCGGGACGAGACGCAGTGCTTCGCATTTCTGGCGGGACACGAGTCGTTCGCGGCGGCGGAAGGCGCCATAGGCATAGTGCGAAACGCGAACAAGAGCCGGCAGATTCCGCTCAGGGTCATCCTGAACGGGCTGGGCAAGGACGCGGCGCAGATTATCTCGCGCATAAACGGGTTTACGTACGTGCAGACGCAGTTCGACTATTTCACCGGCGAGCTTGCGGTGGTGCGGGAGATTCGCTACAGCGAGGGCGAGCGGGCGGATGTGCGTTGCTACGGCGCGGATGACGTGCGCGAGGGCGTGGCGATTATGCACAAGGAAGGCGTGGACGTGTCCATAACCGGAAACTCCACGAACCCCACCCGGTTCCAGCACCCGGTGGCGGGCACATATAAGAAGGAATGTCAGCAGCTTGGCAAGAAGTACTTTTCGGTGGCTTCGGGCGGCGGCACGGGCCGGACGCTGCATCCGGACAACATGGCGGCGGGCCCCGCGTCCTACGGGATGACGGACACGCTCGGGCGCATGCATTCGGACGCGCAGTTCGCGGGCTCGAGCTCGGTGCCGGCGCACGTGGAGATGATGGGCTTCCTGGGCATGGGCAACAACCCCATGGTGGGCGCTACGGTCGCGGTGGCCGTGGCGGCTACGGAAAGCAGCCGGAAATAAACGTATGCGCATACTGGGAGTTGATCCGGGCTATGCCATACTGGGCTACGGCGTCGTGGAGAGCCAGGGTACCAAGTACCGGCTGGTGGAGTGCGGCGTGATTACCACGGAGGCAGGAGAGGAAATGCCCCGCAGGCTGCAGACCATCTACGGCGAGCTCATGGAGATAATCCGTGTGTTTGAGCCGGAGGTGGCGTCGGTCGAGGAGCTCTTCTTTAACAGCAACGCGAAGACGGCCATCAAGGTGGGCGAGGCGCGCGGCGCGGCCATCCTGGCGTGTGCCAACAGCGGGCTTCCCGTTTACGAATACACGCCGCTGCAGATTAAGCAGGCGCTGTCCGGCTACGGGCGCGCGGGCAAGGAGCAGATTCAGCAGATTGTCAAGAGCGTGCTGGGCCTCGCCGAGGTGCCGCGCCCGGACGACGCGGCGGACGCGGTGGCGGCGGCCATCTGCCACGCGAACGCGGCAGGATACATAGACAGGGTAGCAAGAGCGGTAAAGGGCGGAAAATGATCGGATACATACACGGGAATCTGGCGTATAAACTGGAAAACGCGGTGGTGGTGGACACGGGCGGCGTGGGCTACGAGATTTTCGTGCCTTCGGGCGCGCCGGTCTTTCTGGCCCGTGAGGGCGAGGAGGTGCGCCTCTTCACCGTCATGATAGTTAAGGAGGACGAGATGAGCCTCTACGGCTTCTCCGACCGCGAGTCCGTAAACCTGTTCCGCAAGCTTCTCACCGTGAGCGGTGTGGGGGCAAAGGCGGCGCTGGCCATCCTCTCGGCCATGTCCACCCGGGATGCCGTGCAGGCCATTACTTTTGGCGACGCGACGCGGCTGACCAAGGCGAACGGCGTAGGGAAAAAGTCGGCGGAGCGCATAATACTCGAGCTTTCGGACAAGCTGGGCGGCGAGCAGGCGGCGGGCATAAACGTCTCGCGCGGGGCGGCCGCGGCAAGCGACCCGAAGGCGGACGCCATAGAGGCGCTGCTGAGCCTGGGCTACACCCGCTCGGAGGCGGGCGCGGCGGTTATGGGCATAGAGGAGGCGGGGCTCACCACGGAGGAATACCTCCGGCGCGCGCTCCGGAGTTTGGGGTAAGGCTGTATGAGCGAGCATGAGACGCGTATCGTAAGTACGCGAAGCGAAAACGAAAACGAGGCGGCGGACGTTACGCTGCGTCCGAAGACGCTTTCCGAATACATAGGACAGAAGGCGGTTACGGAGAACCTCAAGGTGTTTATCGAGGCTGCCAAGAGCCGCGGCGACGCGCTTGACCACGTCCTCTTCTACGGGCCGCCCGGACTGGGCAAGACCACGCTGGCGGGCATCATTGCCAACGAGCTGGGGGTGGACCTCAGAATAACGTCCGGCCCTGCCATAGAGCGGGCGGGGGATCTGGCGGCGCTGCTTACCAATCTGAACGAGGGCGACGTGCTGTTCATAGACGAGATTCACCGGCTGCACCGCACGGCGGAGGAGATTCTGTACTCGGCCATGGAGGACTACGAGATAGACATGATCATAGGCAAGGGGCCGTCCGCCAAGTCGTACCGGATTCCGCTGGCCAGGTTCACGCTCATAGGCGCCACGACGCGGGCGGGGAGCCTTTCCGCGCCGCTACGCGACCGGTTCGGGATAATCAGCAAGTTCGATATGTACACGCCTGAGGAGCTCGCGGAGATCATCCGGCGCTCCGCCTCCATATTAGACGTGCCCATAGAGGCGGACTCGCTTATGGAGATGGCGAGCCGCAGCCGGGGGACGCCGCGCGTGGCGAACCGGCTGCTGAAGCGGGTGCGGGACTTTTCGCAGGTCAAGGGCACCGGGCGCATAGACATGCAGATTACCGAGCAGACGCTTGAGAGCCTCGGGATAGACAAACGGGGGCTCGAGGGACTGGACCGCGACATACTGGGCCTAATTATCAATCGCTTCGGCGGCGGGCCCGTGGGCATAGACACCATTGCGGCGGCCATAGGAGAGGAGCGCGTGACCATAGAGGACGTGTATGAGCCGTACCTCATGCAGGCGGGATTCCTGCACCGGACGCAAAAGGGCCGGGTGGTCTCGGAAGAGGCATACAGACATTTGGGGCTTGCGGCGCCGGCGGGTGGGCCGGTGCAGCTCAGCTTTACGGATACGGATACAGACAGCGAATGAACCTATCGGAATTTGATTATGAATTGCCACAGGAGCGGATAGCGCAGTTTCCGCACCGGAACCGGGACGACTCCCGGCTCTTGGTTGTCGACCGCAAATCCGGCAAGGTGGAGGACCGGTTCTTCCACGAGATTGTGAATTACCTGCGCGCGGGCGACGTGCTGGTCTTAAACGACTCGCGGGTTATAAACGCCCGCCTGATCGGGGAGAAGAAGGGCACCGGCGCCAAGATTGAGCTGTTCCTCTTAAAGCCGCGCAAGAAGGACTATGTGAGCGGGGAGAAGGATGTGTGGGAATGCCTCGCGCGGCCTGCCAAGCGCCTCAAGCCCGGCGATATGGTCCTGTTTGGCGAAAACGGCGAGGAGATCAGTTCCTTTACGCTCATTGAGATGACGGCGCGGGTCATCCGACGGCTCGACACCGGCGGCATGCTCGTGAAGTTCAAACACGAGGGCGAGTTCTCGGACGTGTTAGACCGGCTCGGGCGCGTGCCGCTTCCGCCGTACATCAAGCGCACGCCGGACTCCTCGGACACGGTGCGCTACCAGACGGTGTATGCCAAGGTGCCCGGCTCGGCCGCGGCGCCCACGGCGGGTCTGCATTTCACCTCCCGCCTGCTGGACGAGATTCGCGACATGGGCGTGGAGACGGTGTTCGTTACGCTGCACGTGGGGCTGGGGACGTTTCTGCCGGTCAAGGAGGAACGCATAGAGGACCACCAGATGCACACGGAGGCTTACCACATTTCCCGGAAGGCGGCCCGCATAATAAACAACGCCAAGAAGACGGGCGGCCGCATCTTCTGCGTGGGAACCACCTCGGTGCGCACGCTCGAGAGCGCATCGGTGGGCGGCAAGGTGGTGGCCGGAAACGGGCGGACGGACATCTTCCTGTACCCGGGCGGCCCGCCGTTTCGCATGACGGACGCGCTGGTGACCAACTTCCACCTGCCCAAGTCCACGCTGCTCATGCTGGTGAGTGCGTTCTACGACCGCGAGAAGGTACTGGATGTTTATCGCGACGCCGTGAAGAAGGCCTACCGGTTCTTCAGCTACGGCGACGCCATGTTGATTTTGTAAGTGTAAAGGAAAAAAGATTGACAATAGGATTCGAACTTATAAAGTCGGACGCTAAAAGCCACGCCCGGCGGGGGAGGCTTGCCACACCGCACGGCGTGGTGGAAACGCCGGCGTTTATGCCGGTGGGCACAGCCGCTACCGTAAAGGCTGTCAAGCCCGACGACTTGACAAATATCCGCACGCAGATTCTGCTGGCGAACACCTACCACCTGTTCCTGCGGCCCGGACACGAGATTGTACGGGAGGCGGGCGGCCTGCATACGTTCATGCACTGGGACGGGCCCATCCTCACGGACAGCGGCGGGTTTCAGGTGTTCAGCCTCGGGCATATCAATCAGATTTCCGAGGAGGGCGTGAGCTTCCGCTCGCACATAGACGGCTCGCCGCTTCTGCTTACGCCGGAAAAATCCATGGAGATTCAGGAGGCGCTGGGCGCGGACATAATCATGGCATTCGACGAGTGCACGGACTATCCTGCAGACCACGCCTACACGCGCGAGGCGCTGCTCAGGACGGGGCGGTGGCTGGAGCGCTGCGCGGCGGCGCATAAAGCTACGGACCGGCAGGGGCTCTTCGGCATAATGCAAGGCGGCATGTATCCGGACCTGCGCAAGGAAAGCGCGCAGATTATCACGCAGATGGACCTGCCCGGCTACGCCATAGGCGGCCTTTCCGTGGGCGAGCCCAAGGAGGTCATGTACGAGATATTGGACGGCTGCACGGACCTGCTGCCGGAAAATAAGCCGCGCTACCTCATGGGCGTGGGCAGCCCGGATGCCATTTTAGAAGGCGTGGCGCGCGGCATAGATATGTTCGACTGCGTGCTCCCGACCAGAGAGGCCCGGCACGGCAGCGTCATGACGAGCAGCGGCCCCATTAACATAAAGAACGCGCAGTATACGCGGGACTTTTCTCCGCTGGACGCCGAGTGTGACTGCTACACGTGCCGGAACTTTTCCCGTGCGTACCTGCGGCATCTTTGCAAGGCGGGGGAGATTCTCTCGGCCATGCTGCTGTCCATACACAACATCCGCTTCCTGCTCAAGCTCACCGAGGAGATTCGCGCGGCGATAGAGGCGGGGGATTTCGGGGATTACCGGCGGGAATTCTTTGCGAAATACTATAAAACTATTGTAGAATAGTAAAACACAGTTTTAGAAGCTTGCACGAACAGCCGGAGTAGAAGGAAAAGAAAGAAATGCCGATACTGGTACAGCGGGGGCTGCCCGCCTATGACATCTTAACAGAAGAGAACGTCTTCGTTATGTATAAGGATCGCGCCGAGTCGCAGGACATCCGTCCGCTCAAGGTGGCGATAGTAAACCTCATGCCGCTCAAGGAGATTACGGAGACGCAGCTGATTCGCATGCTCGCCAACACGCCGCTGCAGGTGGACCTGCAGCTGCTGACCACGGAGAGCTATACGCCCACGCATACGGACCAGGAGCACCTGAACACGTTCTACCTCACGTTCGACGAGATTAAGCAGCAGCGGTTTGACGGCCTGATTATTACGGGCGCGCCGGTGGAGACCATTCCATACGAGGACGTGGAATACTGGAAAGAGCTCACGGAGATTATGGACTATTCCAAGCGGAACGTCTTCAGCACCCTGCATCTTTGCTGGGGGGCGCAGGCGGCGCTGTACTATCATTTCGGGATAGATAAGTATGAGATGGACCGCAAGCTGTTCGGGGTTTTTGAACACCACACGGTGGACAAGAGGTCGGACTTCACGCGCGGGTTCGACGAGGTGTTCTACGTGCCGCATTCGCGCTATACGCAGATTCGCAAGGCGGATGTGGAGGCGGAGCCACGGCTAAGGACGCTGGTCGAGTCATCGGAGGCCGGCCTGCACATGCTCGCCACGCGCGACCAGCGGATGCTCTTTTTGCAGGGGCACTGGGAGTACGACTGGAACACGCTCAAGCTCGAGTACGAGCGCGACAGGGCCAAGGGCATGGACACGCAGATTCCGTTCAACTACTACCGCAACGACGACCCGGAGGACTATGTGGTGGTGCGCTGGAGCGGCCACGGAAACCTGTTCTTTGCCAATTGGCTGAACTACGTCTATCAGGAGACCCCGTACGATCTGGCCGAGCTGGACGAGCTGCCGGAGGCGGGCCGGTGACGGTGGCGGCAGCGGACTGCCCGCACGCGGAGGTCTGCGGCGGCTGCACCTACCGGGGTGTGCCTTACGAAGAACAATTGGAGATAAAAAACAAGGAGGCTCTGGACCTCCTTTTCTCGCAGAAGGTCACCTGCGGGCAGTATGTGGGCTGCGCGCCCAGCCCGCTCATAGCCGCCTACCGCAACAAGATGGAATACAGCTTCGGGGATGAGGTGAAGGACGGGCCCATGACGCTCGGCCTGCACCGCAAGAAGAGCTACATGTCTGTGATCGAGACGGACGGGTGCCGGATTATCCCGCCGGATTTCGACCTGATTCGGCGTGCCACGCTTGCCTATATGCGCGAGGCGGGGCATGGCTTTCACAAGAAGCGCACGCACAGCGGCTTTCTGCGTTTCCTGGTTCTGCGGCGCGGACAGCGCACCGGACAGTTGCTTGTAAACCTGGTCACGACGGATGAGGAGACGCTGGACGCGGAGGCCTTCACGCGCATGATATTGGCGCTGCCTACGGAAGAACCGGTGGTGGGGCTGCTGCATACGATTTATAACGGGCGTGCGGATACGGTGGGATGCGACGAGGTGCGCCTCCTTTTCGGCGTGCCGTACTACGAGGAGCAGATGCTCGGGCTCACGTTCCGGGTGAACGCGTTTTCCTTCTTTCAGACCAACACGGCGGCCGTGGAACGCATGTTTGAGGAGGCGGTGGACTTACTTCCGGACATAAGCAGGCAGCACGTATTCGACCTGTACTGCGGAACGGGGGCCATATCGCTGGCGCTCGCGCCGCGGGCGGCTAAGGTCACGGGCATAGAAATCGTGGAGGATTCGGTCACGGCGGCGCGGGAGAACGCGGCGCGCAACGGGATAGAAAACTGCCGGTTTATAGCGGGGGATGCCTTCGAGGTCATGGACAGCCTTGCGGAGCGGCCGGACGTAATCGTCACGGACCCGCCGCGTATGGGCATGCACCCCAAGGCGCTCGCCAAGATTCTGAGCTACAATGTGCCGGAGATTCTCTACATAAGCTGCAATCCCAAGACGTTCGCGGCCAACGCGGCCGTGCTCACGGGGAGCGGCTACCGCCTCGACATCCTCAAGGTCTACGACAACTTCCCCTACACAAAGCACACCGAACTCGCCTCACGGTTTATTAAGAGGTAGGCGCAGCATAAGCGCAACTCCTATAGCCGCAAGCAGGGCGCCGGCCACGTAAAACCACAGCACATACGGCGAGCTTGTGTTGGCTATCACCATGATGCCGCGCAGCAGGGCGCCGGCGGTAAGCGTCGCAACCCCGGAACCCGTGAGGTTAAGCCCCGCGCGGGAAACGTCCTGCCTGCGCAGCCCGAACCCCGTCACAATAAGCCCGCCAGCGAGCGGATACACAAACATGAAATCCATGGCGACGGAGCGGATTCCGTGGCCGAAGAGGGCATACACGTTCGTTATAACCACGCACGCCGCGCTCACGGCAAGGTAGACCGTGAGCCGCCGCAGGACTTTCCGGCGCTTAGTACCCGATGTAGACAATGTCGCCCACCTCCCGCTCGCTCACCCGCCGGCCGTTGGTCGTGGGCGCGTTCACCAGCGTGCCGTTAAACCACATGGTCGAGGAACCGCCGCCGTCCAGATTGTACGCCACCTCGCAGCCGTAATCCTGAAACACGCTCGCCAGCTGATACAGGGACAGCCCCTCGTTGTCGTTCGTCCGCCCATCGGACACGATAAACACATAGTGGAGCGGCTCTATCTGGCCTATGGCCGTGCGCGGGTTGCTGCTCATGGAGCGCCCGGAAATCTCGGTGTTCACGTCCACCTGAATCTCCGAACCTTCCACGAGCACGGGCCCGAACGACCAGATCTGCCAGAGGCTGTCCGTATCTTCCAGCGCGCTCTCCGCCGCGCAGTACATGTTTCCGTCCCCGTCCAGCACCAGCGCCGTGTCTGTGCCGGTGCTCCGGTACAGCACCCCGTTTCGCAGCACATAGCCGCTGTCCCGAAACCCGCAGTAATCCCCGTTAATCGCAAAAATCGCGCCGTGGTCCTCCGCCATGTCGGACGTGGTCTCGGTGATGTTGCGCCCGAACGTGCCGGCAGCAAAAGCGGTCTTCAGATACCGCACATCCTTAATCTGAATATCCGCTATGTGCACCGTGGTGTCGTATTCCCGCGTGGTCGTTATCGTAATTTTTATGTTCTCGTCCTCGTAGGACGTATCCGTTATCACCGGTTCGCTTACGGCGGCAATGGCCTCCTCGCCGTCCTCTGTCTCCGCAGCGGACTCCTCCGCCGCGCCCGCGCCTTGCTCTTCGCTTACGGTGGCGTAGGCTTTCGGCACGACGAACGTATCCAGCAGCACGAAAACGAAGGCGCCGGTCAGCAGGACGGCGTATAGTATTGCCCAGCGGAACGGTTTCGCGAAAAACGCGCGCATCAGTTTACCTCTCTGCGCCCGGAAAAGACGAAGAGTTTCTGGGTCAGAAAACTGAGCACGAACAAGGCCGTGTCGGCTATGATCTTAGCGGGCACTTCCGCCAAGGCCGTCCGGGAAAGCAGGGTTGTCAGGGCGCCGCTCATACACATGACGAGCAGGAACAGCGAGGCGTATTTCACGGCATCGCTGAGAATGTGACCGCGGCTTTTGAACACCATGTTACGGTTTATCAGGAAGTTGCACGCGCCGGAGAAGATGCGCGCCGCGACGGTGGCGCCAAAGATTTCGATCCCCGGCAGGAGACTGCGGACTATGGCAAACAGGCAGACGTCTATGCCGGCGCAAAGCAGCGAGGACGAACTGTATTTCAAAAGCTGCGAGGCGATCCGCGCCGAGTCCTTAACGGTCCGGTAGTTGGACCGGGGCAGTTCCGCCCCGTACACCGTCTGGATGGGCACCGTAACAAGCGGCACCTCCTGCTTCACCATGGCCAGCAGCATATTCATCTCGTATTCGAACCGGTCGCCGCCGGTGCGCGCGCACAGATGTGCATACTGCATGGGCACGCCGCGCAGGCCGGTCTGCGTGTCCGCGAGGCGCAGGCCCGACTGGAACCGGAAGATTCCGCTGGAAAGCCGGTTGCCGAAGCGGCTGCGGAAGGGCACGGACTCCGCCGAAAAATCCCGCACGCCTAAAACCAGCGAGTGGGGGTTTTTCAGAAGCGCCTGCGCCACCGCACAGATGTCCCGCGGCAGGTGCTGATAATCCGCGTCCGCCGTAACGTAGCCGGTCACGTCGCTATTTTCGGATATAAGATACCGTACCGCCGTCTTTATGGCAGCCCCTTTGCCGCAGTTTTCCCCGTGGTGCAGCACCACGCAGCCCGCATCCTGAAGCGCGCGCCATAAGGGGCTAAGCGCGGGGCCGTTCCCGTCGTCTACAACGACCACGAGCGCCGCCATCTCGCTTTTCACTTCGCGCACCAGGCTTACAAGCCGCTCGCTCGGGTTATATGCCGGAATTATCACCGCAATTCTATCTTCCATACCCCAGATAATAAGCGCCAAATGCGCAGCGAATATGGACAAATTGTGAAACAATAAAACACCGGCCCTTGCGGACCGGTGCTATAAACTCTATCCCTCGGCGGCTTATATGGCGCGCGTTACTTTTCCGGATCTGAGACAAGCGGTACAGACATTCAGCCGCTTTACGGAGCCGTTCTCGTTGACCCGTACGGACTGGATGTTTGCGTTCCACTTTCTTCTCGTATGCCGGTTGGAATGGGATACGTTGTTGCCGGAAGTCTGACCCTTCCCGCAAATCGCGCATTTCCTCGACATAACCGCACCTCCTTTGAATTTCACGGGCGCCCGCCCGACTGTTTCGTTCTTTTTCCGGCCGCAACTCACGCGACCGCGAATTAGTCTATCACAAGAAATGGCCGGGTGCAAGCAAAACAGCAGTTTTCATTTCAAAAAAATTATGCCATAATGATAAGTCAGACGAAACGAACCAGAAAAGAGATTCATGAACCATACCGCAGAAAAACAAACGAGAAGAACCGTGGCTGTGCTGCTGGCAGCGCTGTTGCTCGCGCTCACGCTGCTTTCGGGCTGCGACCCGGAAGAGATAGAGGGCGAGGGTGCCCTGAGCTACAGCGCCGAGGCCATGTATAACATCTACTACGACGTGTGTGCCATCCCGCGCAGCGGCAGCGCCTATCCCTCGCAGATTAACGCCTATATCAAGGAGTATGCCCAGAGCGTGGGGCTCACCCCCGTCGAGGACGCCGCCGGAAACGTGGTGGTGGAGGTCCCCGCCACGGAGGGCCTGGCGGAGGCGCCCGTGGTCATTTTCCAGACGTACACCGACGCAGTCATTGCCTACGCCCCGTCTCTGCTCTTCGATCCGGACGTACAGGGCGTGGAGGTGTCGCTGAACACCGCAAACCGCATATCCGCGCAGGGCATGTCCATGGGGGCGGACAGCGCCGGTGGCATAACCACGCTGCTCGCGCTCATGCACACGGAGAACGCGCACGGCCCCTACCGGCTCATTTTCACGGCCTACGGTACCTCGACATGCTCGGGCGCCCGGCAGCTGGACGCCAGGTACCTGGAAGGCGGCCTGCTTGTGAACGTCTCCGGCGACTCCGTCACGTCCGTGGTGGGGGGTAGCCGCTTTGCGGATGTCCGCACCACCGAGGCGGCAATAACGACGGCCGCGGTCACCAATCGCTACGCCTACGTGCTCGCCGTGGCAGACCTGGCGCCTGCCGTTACGGACACCGGAAACCGCACCGTGAACGCCGTCTCCATCCTCACGGAGGTGCTAAGCACGGCCAAGGGGGCCGGGATTCAGTACGAGCTGTGCAGCTTTGAGACCGTGGGCGGCAGCCCCTACAGCCCGCAGACGGCGCGCGCCGTGGTGGTGCTGAACGACTATGAGCAGTCCAAGTTCCGCCAGACCTTTAACAGCGTCACCAAGACCTATAAGGACAGCGCGACCGGCTCGCCGGATATGCGCATGATAGAGACGGTTCCGCCGGCCGAATGTCTCTCCAACGAGGACGTAAACCGGCTGGTCTCCTGCCTGTTCGGACTCACGACCACCTCGTTTTCCGAAGAGGACGGCATTTCCGCCACGCTCAGCATAAACAGCCTGTCCATAAGCCCCGCCGGCGCGGAAATCTCCTACCTTCTGGAGGCGGACACCGCCCAGGCCCTGGCTGTGGCCATGGAGGAGCAGAAGGGCATCGAACGCCTGTCTGAGATAACCTTCGACGAAAAAGAAAGCCTGCCCGGCGTCCTGCCCGCGGAAGACAATGAATTCATTACCGCCTTCCTGGCAGCCCTTGCCGAAGCCGCCGGGACCTCCCCGGAATATGCGCGCGTCGTCTCGGTGTGCGAACTGGGCTACTTCCGCGAGGCGAACGCGGACATCCCCATAGTTTCCATAGGTGTGGAAGTGCTTGGCCGCGGGGCCACCACCGAATCGCTGCTGCTTTCCAATCTCGCCGTTCCCGCCAACGCCTGTGCCGAGCTGCTGGTGCACGTCGTGGAGATGACCGAGGTTGAAGAGTAAATCGCGGATGTGATAATATGTGGAGTAAGGGTTATCGCACACATCATCAGTAGGAGGAAAACATTATGGTTCAGAAAAAGTTTTACAGATGCAATCACTGCGGGAATCTGTTCGGCGTCATCAACGACTCCGGCGTAGTGCCCGTTTGCTGTGGAGAGGATATGCAGGAGCTCAAGGCGAACACCACCGATGCCGCACAGGAGAAGCACGTGCCCGTAATCGAAAAGAGCGGCGACACGGTGACCGTCAAGGTCGGTTCTGTGGAGCATCCGTCGCTTGAAGAGCATTACATCCAGTGGATCGCGATTATCGCAGACGGCATCACCCAGCGCAAGGCCATAAGCCCGGGCGAAAAACCCGAAGCCACGTTCAAGGTGGCGGGCGCCGGCGCCGTAACGGCATATGAGTATTGCAATCTGCACGGCCTTTGGGCAAGTGAAGCCTAACGCACACTGCGAAAAAAATCCTGCGCGTTAGGGTAAGGCAAATAGCGTATAACAGACGAACAAAACGGAGTGGCTCCGGCTGCTCCGTTTTCGCGCGCGGCGGGGATTTGGTATAATGTATCCATGCTTTATGAGACGCATTCGAAATTCGGGAAGATTGCTTACGATAAGGAGATTATCGCGAGTATTGTGCGCCGCGAGTTGCAGGGCCGGGAGGGGCGGATTTTGTTTTCCGACCCCAGAGGGCGCGTGCGGAAAAACGCGCTGCGGGAGACGAGCGACGATGCCGCTTTTCTGGACGTGGAGCTGCGCGAGGACGCGGGGCAGATGGACATTACGGTCTACCTCGTGATTTACTTCGGCACGAGCATTAAGGAAATGGCGGCGGAGATTACGGAGTGCCTGCGCCGGGACGTGCCGCTCGTGACGGGCTTTACGGTGGGGCGCGTGAGCGTGGTGGTGACCGGCGTCATGGCCAAGAGCCTGGTGCGCCGCCGCACCGAGGTGGTCTCCTATGCCGAGTGAGCGGGCGGCGGGGGCGCTGCTCCCCGAAAGCCCGGTAAAGAATCTGGCGGGCGTGGGTCCCAAGAAGCTCGCGCTGCTTGAGGCCGCGGGCATCCGGACCGTAGCGGACCTGCTGTATGCCTACCCCCGTACTTATGAGGACCGGACGCGCATCCTGACGCTTGGCGAAATGCAGGCGGGGCAGCCGGCGGCCTTCGTGGCGCAGGTTCTCTCTGCGGGCGGCAAGGCGCGCTATATTCCGGGCCGTAAGAAAGTGCCGTACACCGTGCTCGTGGGAGACGGAACGGGCACCGCCCAAATCGTGTTTTTCAATGCCACCTGGCTCGGAAACCTCTTTCTGCCCGGGCGGCGTTTTCTGTTTTTCGGCTCGCCGGAGCCGCGGTTCGGGCACATGCAGTTCGTGCACCCGGATTTCGAGCGTCTGCCGGACGAGGCGGGCGAGGAGGACGCGAAGGCCGCGGGAATCCTACCGGTCTACCCCCTCAAGGCCGGTCTGGCGCAGCGGGAAATGCGCCGCTGGCACAAGGACGCGCTTTCGGCCGCGCCCCACGTGACGGAGTACCTGCCGGACGAAATCCTCGGCGCCAGAAACCTCCCCACCGTGCAGGCCGCCCTCACGGCCATCCACTACCCGGACTCGCGAGAGGCGCTCAAGGCCGCCCGCGCGCGCTTCATCTACGAGGAGCTGTTCCTCCTCGCCGTGGGCCTGCTGCAGGTTCGCGCCCGGCGCACGGACGCGGCGGTAAGCGCCATAAAGTTTCCCCGGAAAATCAAGGCAGAGGCTTTCGAAAAGACCCTGCCGTTCACCCCGACCGCCGCCCAGCAGCGCGTGCTGCGCGAGGTCTACGCGGACATGGAGGCGCCGCGCCCCATGAACCGTCTCGTGCAGGGCGACGTGGGCTCGGGAAAAACCGCCGTGGCCATGGGGGCGCTCTTCAAGGCGGTGGGCTCCGGCTACCAGGGCGCGCTCATGGCCCCCACGGAGATCCTGGCGCGGCAGCACCACGCGAGCCTCCGCGCCGTTTTCCCGCAGATGTCAATCGCATTGCTCACGGCCTCCGCCACGGCCGCGCAGCGCCGCGAAATCCTCGCAAGCCTCGCGGCCGGCGAGGTGGACATACTCATAGGAACCCACGCGCTGCTGCAGCCGGACGTGGCTTTTGCCAGGCTGGGTGTGGTCATAACCGATGAGCAGCACCGGTTCGGCGTAAGCCAGCGAATCAACCTCAAGCAGAAGGGCAAGAGCCCGGACGTGCTGGTTATGACGGCCACGCCCATCCCGCGCACGCTGGCGTTTATCCTCTACGGGGATCTGGATATGTCGGTCATAGACGAGATGCCGCCGGGCAGAAAACCGGTCATGACCAAGGCGCTCACCTCCGCGCGGCGGGACGACGTCTACGAGTTTGTCGCGAGGCAGCTTGCGGAAGGGCGGCAGGCGTACATCGTGGCGCCGCGCATAGAGGAAGACGAGGCCGCGGACGCGTCCGGCCTGCGTTCCGCGGAAGGGCTTTACGCCGAGATGCAGGGGACGCTGTCCGGTTACGAGGTAGCCCTGCTGCACGGCGGCATGAAGCGCGAGGAGAAGGAACGCGTCATGGAGGAGTTCCGCGACGGGAAGATTCGCGCGCTGGTCTCCACGGTGGTCATAGAGGTGGGCATAGACGTGAAGAACGCCACGGTCATGGTCATAGAAAACGCGGAGCGATTCGGGCTGGCGCAGCTCCACCAGCTGCGGGGCCGCGTGGGGCGCGGCAGCGCGGAGTCGTACTGCTTCCTGCTCACGGACAGCAAGTCGGAGGAGGCCATAGAGCGGGCGCGTACCATGACGCAGACGGAGAACGGATTTGAAATCGCGGAGAAGGACCTGGCGCTGCGAGGCCCCGGCGAGTTCTTCGGGGTCCGCCAGCACGGTATCCCGAACCTGGCCCTGGCGGACCTGTCCAAACACGCGAAGCTGCTCGGCAAGGTCAAGGCGGACGCGGAGCAGCTCCTTAAGGCGGACCCGGAGCTTCTGGCGCCGCGAAACGAGGCGCTGCGCGAGCGGATAGACATGCTGTTTGCGGACGTACGGGACATAGGAATATAGGCAGATGCGTGCGGAAACTATGAAATGCAGAAACGAGGTGCTGCGGAAATGCGGGTAGTTGCGGGGCGGTATAAGGGCCGCCGCCTGCTCTCGCCCGAAGGGGAAGAGGGCATCCGGCCCACGTCGGACAAGGTAAAGGAAGCAATCTTCAGTATGATAGCCATGGAGATAGAGGGCGCGCGCGTGGTGGATCTTTTCGCCGGAAGCGGCAGCCTGGGAATCGAGGCGCTCTCGCGCGGGGCTAAAGTCTGCTGCTTCTGCGACATCTCGCCCGAAAGCCTTAAGCTCCTCAGGGAGAACTTAGACAAGCTGAAAGTGCCGGGAGTGGAGGCGCACATACTGCGCGGGGACTTTCGCCGGATGGGCGCGCGCATCGGCACGGCGCTCGCCCCCTATAGCGGCGAAGAGGGGGGTACGGGCTGTCCGGCCGGCGGCGCGAAAGGGCAGGCGGACATTGTCTTCGCAGACCCGCCCTATAGTGCCGGTTACGAAAACGAAATACTGCAATTGCTGTCCGACTGTGGTATTATGGAAAGCGGTGGATTACTGGTGCTGGAGCACGCGGATAAGGTAAGTGTGGCGGCGCATCCCGGGTTCGAGGTGCTGCGGGAGAAACGCTACGGGAAGACGGGCGTGCATCTGCTGAGAAAAGTTTGACGAGGATGACTTCATGAAAGAACGGAAGATGCTCTATGCAGGGTCGTTTGACCCGGTTACGTACGGGCATTTGGATATAATCCGGCGCGGGGCGCGGCTGTGCGACACGCTCGTGGTCGGGGTGCTTCGCAATTATTCCAAGGCGGCGCTGTTCAGCGTGGAGGAGCGGATGGGGCTCCTGCGCGAGGCTACGGCGGATGTGGGAAACGTGGTGGTGGACAGCTTCGAGGGGCTGCTGGCCAACTACGTGAAGCAGAACGGGATTTGCGTGGTAATCCGGGGCCTGCGGGCCACGTGGGATTTTGACTACGAGATTCAAATGGCACAGATGAACGCACGTTTGTACGGGAACGAGGTGGAGACGGTCTTTCTCATGACAGACCCCCAGCACTCGTTTGTCAGTTCGAGTATAGTTAAGGAAGTGTTCTCGCTCAACGGAGAGATAGACGGCCTGGTTCCGCCGCGGGTCATAGCGGCTATGGAGGCGAAGCGGGCGGCGCAACAGCGGGAACAGGTGCGCGAGTAGAATCAGGAAGGGAGAAGGGAAACATGAAAGTTCTGGACTTATTGGATGAACTCGAGGAGATTGCAAGTACCAGTACGGGGATGCTCAACCGCATCATCGTGGACAAGTCGGAGCTGCAGGAGATCGTCAAGGAGATTCGCAACGCGCTTCCCGACGAGATTCAGCAGGCGCAGTTTATCAAGAACGAGCGCCAGCGGATTCTGGAGGAGGCCAAGCACGAGTACGAGCTGCTGATTAAGGACGCGGAGAAGCAGGCCGAGATTATGATCGACCAGCACGAGATTACGCAGCAGTCCAAGCAGCGCTCGCGCGAGATTCTCACGGACGCGGAGACGCGCGTCAAGCAGCTGAAGATGGACACCTACGAGTACATAGACAAGATTCTCTTCGACTTCCAGGAGAAGATGGACGTGCTGAACGGCAAGTATTTCGGCGAGATGTTCAACAACATGCAGGTGACGTTCGACGACATAAACGAGAAGCTGCTCGAGAACCGCAACGAAATCAAGGATCTGGCGTACCGGACGCAGGTGGAAGGCGAGTAGGCGCGGCCTGCGCACATGGCGGACGTAGTCGGAATCATCTGCGAGTACAACCCCTTTCACGAGGGACACGCGTACCAGCTGAAGGAGGCTGTGGCGCGCACGGGCGCGGGCGCGGCGGTCTGCGTCATGAGCGGGGACTTCGTCCAGCGCGGCGAGCCCGCCATTATGAGCAAGTGGATAAGAGCGAAAGCGGCAGTGGCCGGCGGGGCAGACCTCGTCATAGAGCTGCCGTTTCTTTTTGCCTGCAACAATGCCGAATGGTTCGCGCGCGGGGCGGTGCGCATCCTGGACGGACTTGCGGTGGTAGGCGCGCTCTCATTCGGTAGCGAGACGGGCCGCGGCGAGGAGATCTACGCGGCAGCCGCGCATATGGTGTCGAATCCGGCGTTCGAAGCGGCCGTGCGTGCGCACATGCAGCAGGGCGTCTCGTATCCGCGGGCGCGGGCGGCGGCCCTGCGGGAGGTGGGCGGCCCGAAGGCGGCGCGGGCGGTGCGGGGACCCAACGACAGCCTGGCCGCGGAGTACTGCCGGCAGCTGATTCAGTCGAAGAGCCGCATGGAAATCTGCGCGGTGCAGCGGCTCGCGGGCGTGCCCACGGCATCGGAGATTCGCGGGCGGATGCAGGAAGCCGGCGAGGGGACGGTTTACCCGGAGCAGATACTCCCCCTCCTGGCGTACAGGCTGGCCGAAGCGGCGCGGCGAGGGGCCCCACTTTCCGGCATATTATCCGCCACGGAGGGCCTGGAAAACCGGCTGGCTGCGGCGGTGCGGAAGGCGGGCAGCTACGAGGAGGCGGTGCGGCTTACGAAGAGCAAGCGCTACACGCGCACGCGGGTGTGCCGGCTCATGATTCACACTTTGCTGGGGATAACCAAGGCAGACGCGGCGGCGGCGGACGGGGCGCTCTACGCGCGGGTGCTGGCGTTCTCGGAAAAAGGGGCGGCGTTGCTCAAGCGGATTCGCAAGGCGGGCGGCCAGATGCCGGTCTTTACGAACGCGAGCAAAGTGCAGGGGCTCACGGAAAATCAGCGGCGGCTGCTGGCCATAGACGCGCTGGCGGCGGACCTTTACCGGGTGCTGTCGAAAGGGGCGCTGGGCGGGTTTGACGACACGAAGCGCAACCCGAACAGCGCGTGAAAGCGCCCGGGCGCAGGGCCCGGAATGCGCGAAAAATTCAGAAATTTGGAACTTAATCCAGGGGGCTTGATTTAGCGAATTGTCCGGTTGTTTCCACCACCTGTACGCGATATAATACACGTGGTTTAGAGATGGAGTTACTGTTTCGGACGGAAGGAGACGGTTATTATGAAAGTATTGGTCATCAACTGCGGGAGCTCGTCCCTTAAGTACCAGGTACTCGATATGCGCAAAGAGACGCTTATGTGTAAGGGGCTGGTCGAGCGCATCGGCATGGAAGGCTCGGTGCTCACGCAGGAAAAGATCGGGGTGGATGAAAAGAAGGTCATAGAGACCCCCATCGCCGACCACAAGGTTGCTATGAAACAGGTGATTGCCGCGCTTCTGGACCAGGATTACGGCGTACTCAAGGATCTGGAAGAGGTGGGCGCCGTGGGGCACCGCGTGGTGCACGCCGGCGAGCGGTATTCCGAATCGGTTCTCATAGACAACTCCGTAATCGAGGTTTTGAAGGAGTGTATCGAGCTGGCGCCGCTGCACAATCCGCCCAATCTGCTGGGTATCAACGCCTGCCGCGAACTCATGCCTAACGTTCCCATGGTGGCCGTATTCGACACGGCGTTTCACCAGACCATGCCACCCGAGTCTTATATTTATGCCATTCCGTATAAATACTACGATAAGTACCGGATTCGCCGCTACGGCTTCCACGGCACGAGCCACAAGTACGTGGCGGAGCGCGCTGCGATTCTGCTCGGCGTGAGCCTGTACGACCTGAAGCTCATCACCTGCCACCTGGGCAACGGCGCGAGCGTTTCCGCGATTAAGCGCGGCCGCTGCATAGACACGTCCATGGGCTTTACGCCGCTGTCCGGCCTGGCCATGGGCACGCGCTCGGGTTCGGTGGACCCGGCCATCATTCAGTTCGTGGCTGAGAAGGAAAAGAAGACCATGGAGGAGGTGCTGGACATCCTGAACAAGGAATCCGGCATGCTGGGCGTTTCGGGCGTGAGCAGCGACTTCCGCGATCTGGACGAGGAAGTGCAGAACGGCAACGTGCGCGCGGAGCTGGCGCTCAAGGTGTTTGCGCACCGCGTGCGGTACTACATAGGCGCGTACTACCTGGAGATGAACGGTCTGGACGGCATAGTCTTTACGGCGGGCGTGGGCGAGAACGACACGACCATGCGCGAGATTATCTGTAACGAGCTGGGGAACCTCGGCATCAAGCTGGACCTCGTGAAGAACAAGGTTCGCGGCCGCGAGGCGATTATCAGCCGCGACGATTCGCGCGTATCCATCATGATGATTCCCACGAACGAGGAGCTCATGATCGCGCGCGACACGTATAACATAGCGCGGAATATGGGGTTTGACCCCGCCAAATAGGGCGCCGGTGCGGGTTCGCCGCGCGGTGCATGGTGCGCGGCGACGGACACCGCCCTGTTAAGAATTCGAATAAGAACGCATGTAGCCCGTGGCTCTGTCCGCGGGCTGCAGTATATGTACGATATACTGTACACCGGACGTAATCCGCGTTTCCTTTTTTCCGTCGAGCAGGTAGAGCGTTCCCTCCTCTTTCAAGAGGAGCAGGCGGTCCTTCCCGGCGCTGCCGTACATCCACACGCCCTGCGACACCTCGCTTACCTTGCCGTTCTTGTAAGACATGAGCGTCCAGCCACCCGTATCCTCATCATAGTCCTTCAGATAATAGTACTTATCAAATCCGTCCGCCTTAAACGAAGCCAGCGTATACCATTCCACGTTTTCGTCAATCAGCTTCCCGTTCACGTAAAGGTCGTAAGAATCGTCCGACCCGGCTTTCATATAGAAGACATCATCATTGTCGGCGATAAGCTCTAAGTTCTTCACGTCCGTGTCAATCTCCGTGATGTCCCCGGTCTTAATATCCACGTGGTAAAGCGTTCCCACAGATGTAGAGCTTCCTTCCTGCGCAATATACGCGAAGGAATGTCCGTCATAGCTTCTCTTGACGGAGTAGGTAGCTGTGCCTTCCAGCACGTTGACATCCGTCGCCCGCGCCATGCAATACTCCTTGTCCTTCTTGCCGCGGGAGAAGACGGCTGTCTGCGTATCGCCTGTTGCGTTAATCGCCCGGAAACCGGTAACCTCTTCGGCAATCAGCGTGTTCTGGCTTCCGTCAAAGTACCAGAGGTCCTCCATACTGTCTTCGTAGTTCCATATCGTGTAAAAGAATGCGCCGTCATTCGTAACCATATAAAGGTTCTCTATTTCATCTTCGGTGAGCAGGGTAAACTCGTCGGTGTGCGCCGACCAGTAATAATAGGTCCAGTCGCCGGTGACTCCGCTTGAGTACCATTCCCGAAAGACCACGCAGGACATATCCGGCGCGCTGCTGTAATACGAATAGTCTTTCCCCACCTTGCGGGCCGAGCCATCGTAGTAAAACCAGGTCGCGTCCACACGATACAGAATTTTTGTTGCGTCTGTGCTGGCATAGTAAGCCTCCACATCGCCGTCCACTTTCGCTTCAGAACCTATCTTACCTGCGTAAAGCTTCCCGTCCGCGGTCACATACGCGATGCGCGTCATATCCGGAGAAACGCTGCTGCTGAGCAAATCCTCCGCCAGCAGTTCCGGTTCCCCCTTGTCGAGATTCCTGCGGTAGACGTTGTGCAGCAGCCCGTATGTGGCTCTCGAGTCGCGCGTGGTGTACGTGCGGTAAATCACCGTTTTCCCATCGTCCGAAAGCCATGCGCCATCCGCCCTCCAGGCGACGTTCGCGTACCCGGCAAAGCTGCTTCGATCACGGGAGTACAGGTCAAAAATGTCGTGGTAGCTTTCCGTGCTCAGCGCCGTGTCCGCAGGATCCGCCAGACTGCTGAAGTGCAGCGTATCATCCTTAAGGTAAAACCAGTACCTGGCGGCCGCGCCGCCGCCGCTCCACAGCAGCGTCACCGCAAGCAGAACCAAGGCCAGCAAGACCGCGCCGCCCGCAAGCACGAGCGCCTTCCTGCTTTTCTTCTTGCCCGCCGACGCCTGAGCAAAGCCGGCGTTTATGTTCACCGGGACCGTTTCCTGTATGGAAGGAGGTCCTACGGCAGGCTCGCTAAAGGCCGCCTGCGTCGCCGCGCCCGCGCTGCCTGCTTCCTGCGCCGGTTTCCCGCAATGCTGGCAGAACCGGTCGCCGTCACTTATCTGCGATCCGCAATGTATACAAAATGCCATGATGTGCTCCTCTTACTCCTAAGTCCCACTGTCTTTTTCATTATTCCAGAGAAATTTCCGATTGACAAGCCTCGCGCCGGTCTTTATAATTAAAAAGTCGCATTTGACGGATGCGCGATAAATTTGATTGTAAGGAGGTGTAGACGATGGCAGTTCCGAAAAGGAAAACATCCAAAGCTAAGCGTGACTCCAGACGCGCACAGAATATGAGAAAGCTCGCGCCGGGACTATCCGTGTGCCCTCAGTGCCATAGCAAAAAGTTGCCGCACAGAGTATGCCCGGTGTGTAACTACTACGACGGGAAAAAAGTAATCGCGGACTGAGCGAAACGAAAAACTGGTTGATAAAGCTGGCTGTACAAAGTACAGACCAGTTTTTTTTTCGCCCCCCCGCGCCTCCGCGCCCCTCCGCCCCGCCCGCGCCCCCCGCGCCCCCCCGCGCAAAAATGCAGAATTTCGTGTATCAAAAATGTAAACGACTGGAAAAACCACACGAAATACTGAAATTTTGCGCGGGGGAGGGGGCGCGGGAGTGCGCGGGATACACGAAATACTGAAATTTTGCGCGGGGGAGGGGGCGCGGGAGTGCGCGGGATACACGAAATACTGAAATTTTGCGCGGTGGAGGGGGGCGCGGGGTGCGGGCTTTGGACGTATAATGACGTATAATAAAAAGAGAAAAACTTGCGATATTGGGTGTTGACTCTCCTGCTGGGGGAGAGCTTAGAGTGGGTTTATACGGAGGGTTCGGCCGGCGCCGGGCGCTTCTGAAAGTCGCCCGGGGAAGGCCTGGCAGCGGCACGCAGATGAGCCGGCGCCGGGCGCTCCGGGAAGTCGCAGTTACGCGCGGGAGGAGGCAGACGTGTACCGCATCGGAGAATTTTCTAAACTCGGCAAGGTGACCGTGAAAACGCTTCGTTATTACGACGAGGTGGGGTTGCTTACGCCGGCGCAGACGGACGAGTGGACGGGGTATCGGTATTACGAAACCGCGCAGCTTTCCCGGCTGCAGGAGATTCTCGCACTCCGTCAAATGGGCTTTTCTATTCCCGAGATTTCGGAAATCACCGGCGGCCGCGGGGAGGAAGAAATCCTGGAGAAGCGAAAGGCTGAGCTCGAGGAGGAACGGCACGCGCTCGAAGACCGCCTGCGCAGACTGCACCACTATATCTCACAGAAACAGGAGGGAATCCACATGGCATATCAAATCGTAGTTAAAGACATACCGGCGTGCACCGTCTTCTCGTACCGGACGGTTATCCCCGCGTACAGCGACCTAATGAGCCTCATGCCCGAGGTGGGCGCTAAGGTGGCGGCGGCCAACCCGCAGGTGAAGTGCACCGAGCCGGAATACTGCTTCATAGCCTACCACGACGGGGAGTACCGCGAGAAGGACATAGACATAGAGATCTGTCAGGCGGTGACGAGTCCCGGGACGGACGCGGACGGCGTGGTGTTCAAACAGATGCCGGCGGTCAAGGTGGCGTCCACGCTCCACAAAGGGGCGTACGAGAGCATTGGCGCCGCATACGCAGCGGTGTTTCAGTGGCTGGACGCGAACGGATATAAGCCGGCAGGCGAGCCGCGCGAGAGCTACATAGACGGAATCTGGAACAAGGAGGACGCGAGCGACTGGCTCACGGAAATCCAGATACCGGTGACGGTGGCGTAACGGCGCGGCACGCGCGAAAGAGCAGGGCGGCACATGGCGGGCCGCCCGCTTTTTTTATTGCGCATTTCGCGCGAGGTGGCGTATAATGTACTTTAATTTGTAGAGGAGAAGCGCTGGAAGACTGGATTCTCGGGAGGAGCAGGATGAACAAAATACCGAACATAGCCATAGTGGGAGCTACGGGGCTCGTGGGCAGCACGTTTCGCAAGGTGCTGGCCGAGCGGAAGTTTCCGTATAACAACGTATATATGATGGCCTCCGCCAAGTCCGCGGGAAAGACCGTGGATTTTGACGGCAAGGAATATGTGGTTGAGGAACTCACCGAACATTCGTTCGACAAGGATATAGACATCGCGCTTTTCTCGGCGGGCGGCGGCACGAGCGCCACGTTCGCACCCATCGCGGCCGCGCACGGGGTGGTGGTTGTGGATAACAGCAGCCAGTGGCGTATGGACCCGAACGTCCCGCTGGTGGTCCCGGAGGTCAACCCGGACGCAGCGTTCACGCACAGCGGCATCATTGCCAACCCCAACTGCTCCACCATACAGGCTATGGTCCCGCTCAAGGCGCTTTACGACGCCTACGGGCTGAAGCGGATCGTCTACTCGACGTACCAGGCGGTCTCGGGCACGGGGCTCAAGGGCATAAACGACCTGAAGGAAGGGATCGCCGGAAACGACATTTGCGTGGCGTACCCGCACCCGATCGCGGGCAACTGCCTGCCGCACATAGACGTCTTCCTCGACAACGGCTACACGAAGGAAGAGATGAAGATGGTCAACGAGACGCACAAGATTCTCGGCGACGATTCCATCCGCGTGACGGCGACCACGGTGCGCGTGCCGGTGTTCGACTCGCACAGCGAGACTATAAATGTAGAGTTTGAGAAGCCGTTCGGGGATATAGAAGAGGTGCGGGCGGTGCTGCGCGCCATGCCCGGGCTCGTGGTGCAGGACGACCCGGCGAATAACGTCTACCCGCTGGCGCGCGAGGCGGCCGGCAAAAACGAGGTGTTCGTGGGCCGCATCCGCCGCGACTTCTCCGTGGAGAGCGGCATAAACTTCTGGTGCGTGGCGGACAACATCCGCAAGGGCGCGGCTACCAACGCGATTCAGATCGCCGAGCTGCTGCTGGCCCGCGCATAGGCAGGCTGAAAGGAAGCGCGTATGGACTTTTTGATTCACGGAATAAACGGACGCATGGGCCGGCAGGTGCTGGACGTACTGGCTGGAGAGCCGGATGCTAACGTTCCCGCCGGGTTTGACAAGATGGCCGCGCCCGAGCCGCCGGTCTTTCGCGGCGTGGCGGTGCCGGTGTATGAGAACCCCGCGGACTATGCGGGCGGCGGCGACGTGATTATAGACTTTTCGAATTTCACCGCCGTGCCGGGGCTGCTGGCTTACGCGGTGGCTGCGGGCATTCCGGCTGTCATCTGCACGACCGCGCTTGGCGAGGGAGAGCGCAGCGCGCTGCGTGAAGCCGCGAGGAGCATCCCGGTCTTTAACTCCGCCAATATGTCGCTGGGCATAAACCTGGTGGCGCGGATGAGCGCGGCCTCTGTTCCGGCGCTCGAAGAGAACTTCAACGTGGAGATTATCGAGAAGCATCACAACCAGAAGGCGGACTCGCCGAGCGGCACGGCCCTGCTCATAGCCGACGCCATAAACGAAAAGTGCGCCGTGAAGAAGAACTACATCTACGGGCGCCACGGCAAGGACGACGTCTGCCTGCTGTCCGACATGGGGATTCACGCGGTCCGCGGCGGCAGTCTGCCGGGTCAGCACACCGTCCTGTTCGCCGGCCCCGACGAGACCATAGAGATAACCCACACGGTCTACTCCCGCAAGGTATTTGCCTTAGGCGCGGTAAAGGCCGCCCGCTATCTGGCAGGCAAGGCCCCCGGCCTGTACAACATGGACGACCTGCTGGGGTAGGGCGCGAAAGGAGCATGCTGAAATGAAAACCCGATAACCAGTTTTGTACTTAATGCGTGCACGGGCGCGGCGCAGGCCGTGCCTGGTGTTCTTTGGGATCAGGTTATCGGAGGTTTCCTTTGTCTTTGCAATATTTCGAGCCGGCGGGCTGGAAGAAGCGGATTGCATTCTTCTTAGTCAGCCAGAATATATCGCTGTTCGGCTCCTCGGTCGTCAGTTTTTCAATCCTTTGGCATATCACGCTCGCCACCTCATCCGGCATGTGGATGATGCTGGCCACGTTGTGTAATAATGTGCCGTTTGTGGTCATCTCGCTTTTCGGCGGAGTTTGGGCGGACCGCTACAGTCGCAAGCGCCTGATTATGCTCGCGGACGGTTTTATAGCAATGGCCACGCTCCTGCTGGCTGTCTCGTTTCTACTGGGATATGGCCGGCTACCGTTACTTCTCGTGGCGCTGGCGGTGCGTTCGCTCGGCGCCGGGGTGCAGAATCCCGCTGTCAAGGCCGTTTATCCGCAGCTGGTTCCCGCGGAGCAGCTCACGCGCATTCAGGGCATCAACCAGACACTCGGTTCCGTGCTTTCGCTGCTGGCGCCGGCGGCAGGCGGCCTGGTTCTCGGCACGGTCGGGATTATCGGCGCGTTCTTTCTGGACGTGGTCACGGCGGCAGCGGCCATTTTTGTAATGGGGTTTATCCGTGTCGAAAGGCCGCGCGGGGCCATAGCCGCTAAAACGATATTGGGCGACATGAAGGACGGCCTCGCGTATACGTTCGGAAGCAAACGGCTCTGCCGTTTCATTGTCTTCTACGTGCTATCCTACCTGCTGTTCGCGCCGGCGTTCGTCCTGACGCCGCTACTGATTGCGCGAACGTTCGGCGGAGAGGTGTGGCGGCTCACCGTCCACGAGATCGTGTGGGCGGCTGCGGCTATCCTGGGAGGCGTGTTCGTGGCCGTAAAGGGGGACTTCCTCGACAAGGTGCGGACCATAGCCGTTTGCACGGCAGGATTCGGCGTACTGTTCGCTCTGCTCGGCGTAGCGTGGAATTTCACGGTGTTCCTGTGCTTCCTTGCCGCAGCGGGGTTCTTCCTGCCCGTCTGGACCACGGCCATAACGGTCTACATCCAAGAGACCGCCGCGCCGGACAAGCTCGGCCGCGTCTTCTCCGTAACCGAGTTCGTAAGTGTGGGCGCCATCCCCGTAGCGGTGGCCGTCTTCGGCCCCCTCGCAGATGTCGTGCCGGTAGGAGCCCTGCTGTTGACAAGCAGTGCGCTACTGATCCCCTTGGCCATAGCTTACGCCCTACGCGGAAGACGCCCCACTTAACCCCCTCATCGCACGCCGCGCCTCTTCCCTCTTGTAGCAGAGATTTAACAGAGTGTTCGCAACAGATGTGATAAAATATACGATGAATGTGCTGAGGCCGGAAGTACGCGCGGAGGGCGCGCCGGCGCACATGGAACGCACTGTTTAACCTTGAAGAAGCGCAGGAGAATTTATGGCCGATAAGAAACGTACGGGCAGGAAAACCAAAGCCCAGACCTTGGCGGAGGAAAAGCGCAGGCTGCGCGAGAAAATCGTGGCGGTCTGCCTCATAGCGCTCGCGCTGTTTCTGGCGTTCGCCATGTTCCTCAAGGCAGCGGGCATAGTGGGCGAGGGGATTACGTACTTCCTGAACGGGGTATTCGGGCCCGCGTCCTACGCTATACCCTTCCTGCTGCTGCTCTACGCCATCCTAATCCTGCGAGCGAAACGAAAATACTACGGCCTGCGCGGCATAATCGTGCTGGTCTTTATCATCCTGCTGTTCCTGCTGCTTGTGAGCGGGTTCTTCCTTGGCCCGGCGGCCGACCCTCTGCGCGGCATGAACGCGGCGGACGTGTACCGGCGCAGCGGCGAGGGGCTCGGCGGCGGCGTGTTTGGCATGGTGGTCGGCGCGCAGATTATCAAGCTCGTCGGCAAGGCCGGTCTGTTTATCTTTACGATTCTGGGACTCATCATTCTGGCGCTCGTGTACGCCGGCAATTCGCTGTCCTTCTATTGGGACGCCATCCGCGGCAAGGTCCGCGACGGCAAGGAACGCCGGGAAGAGCGGCGCGCCGAAGAGGCGTTCGAGGAATCGGCGTCGCAGGCGGCCACCACGCGCGTGCAGGATTTCGGCAGGCCGTCCCCAGCGCCCCCGGGCGCAGCCGGCGCGGGTCCGGACCCGTACCAGCTCCAGCAGCGCCAGCAGAATATAGTCGAGGCGGTCGTTACGGAAAGCCAGAACATAACGGGTGCGCAGGCACCGCCTGCGCCGGACGTACTGGCGCCCCCGCCCCCGGAGAAGCCGGACTTCGGCATAGAGCCGCCGCGCTTCGTCAAGCCGGGTTACGGCATAGAGGACGCGGACATTCCCGATACCTACATTTATACCGAACAGCCGCAGGACGTGCCGTTCACCGAGCAGGACCTCGGTGCGGACGCGGCGGCGGAAACAGGCAGCAACCGCCACACGGCGCGCATCCAGAAGTTTGGGACCGGCCCCGCGGGCGGCCTGGCCCCGGAGGATGAGGCCATGTTCGCCGGGACGGACGGCGGCGAGGCCCCGGTCAAGGTCCGGAAAAAGTCGAACTTCCGCGGCACTTACGACAGCAAGGACGCGCTCCTCGCCTACAAGCTCCCGCCGGTGAGCCTCCTGAAGAGCGGCCCGAAGGGCCCGCGGGCGGAAAACGCGGCAGAGCTGCGCGCCCGCTCGGCACAGCTGGAACAGACGCTAAGGGACTTCCGGGTGGACGCCAAGGTCATCAACGTGACCATTGGCCCCACGGTGACGCGCTACGAGGTGGAGCCGGACGTGGGCGTAAAGATACAGAGCATAAAGAGCCTGGAGCCGGACCTCGCGCGCAAGCTCGAGGTGAAGAGCGTGCGCGTGGTCTCCATCCCCGGCCAGTCGGTCGTGGGCATAGAGGCGTTCAACGCGGTCACGCAAATCGTCTCGCTCAAGGAGATGATCGACTCGCCGGAGTTTCGCGGCGCGGGCAGTAAGATTTCCTTCGCCCTGGGCAAGAACGTCTCGGGCGAGCGCATAGTGGCAGACCTGGCCGCCATGCCGCATCTGCTCATAGCCGGCACCACGGGCGCGGGCAAGAGCGTGTGCATAAACGACATTCTGCTGAGCATCCTCTTCCGCGCCAGACCGGACGAGGTGAAGCTCATCCTCATAGACCCCAAGATGGTGGAGCTCAAGCTCTACAATGACATTCCGCACCTGCTGGTCCCCGTGGTCACGAACGCCGAGCGCGCCGCGATAGCGCTCTCCTACGCGGTGACCCTCATGACGGACCGCTTCGACCGGTTTGCCGGCGCCAATGTCCGTGACATCCAGGGCTATAACGAGAAGATGGGCCGGGATGGCCGCGCCGAGGATGTCATGCCGCAGATAGTCATAGTTATAGACGAGCTCTCGGACCTCATGATGGTGGCCTCGCAGAAGGTGCAGGACTCCATCTCCAGGCTGGCGGCCATGGGGCGCGCGGCGGGCATGCACCTGATTGTGGCCACGCAGCAGCCGCTGGCGAGCATCCTGACGAGCGTAATCAAGGCGAACATCCCCAGCCGCATAGCCTTCTCCGTATCCTCGAACACGAACTCGCGCGTCATACTCGACGAGCCGGGCGCCGAGCGCCTCCTCGGGAAGGGCGACGGCCTGTTCTCCCCGGTGGGGACCCGCGAGCCCATGCGCATCCAGTGCGCGTACGTCACAGATTCGGAGGTCTACAAGGTTACGGAGTTTATCAAGAACCAGATGGATCCGGAGTACAGCCCGGATGTGGTAAACGTGGTGGAGAACGGGTTCGGCGGCGGGCTCGTGGACGACGAGGACGAGCTGTTCCGCGACGCGGTGGAAATGGTCGTGCAGGCCAAACAGGCCTCGGTATCCATGATTCAGCGCCGTTTTCGCATAGGATATAACCGGTCAGCGCGTCTGGTGGACATGATGGAGGAGCGCGGGATCGTGGCGCCCAGCGACGGGCAGAACAAGCCGCGCAAGGTGCTTATGACGGACGCACAGCTCGCCAGCTTTCTGGCGGACGGGCAGGTGCAACTGCAAATGGAGGATCTCGGGACAGCGCCCGGGCCGGCGGCGGGGGATGAGACAGTGGGAGGCGAAGAAAGCGCCCCGCCCTGGAGTGAGGAATGAAGCTATACATTGATACCTTAGGCTGCTTTAAGAACACGGAAGATTCAGAGAGGGCAGCCGGACTGCTTGCAGGCACCGGCGCGGAGTGCGTGGATACGCCGGAGGAAGCGGACATACTGCTGGTCAACACCTGCGGGTTCATAGAGGACGCTAAGCGCGAGTCAATCGAACGGATTCTGGAGCTCGCGCAGTTTAAGGAAGACGGGAAGAAGCTCATCGTGACGGGTTGTCTGGCGCAGCGATACGGCGCCGAGCTGTTCGAGGAGATTCCCGAGGCGGACGCGGTGCTGGGCGTAAACGATTACGGCAAGCTGCCCGTCATTGCCGCCAGGCTGTACGCGGACCGGCTCAGCGAGCAGGCCGGGGAGGCCGGCGGGGAAGAAGCGCGCACACCCGAAGCGGGGGCGCAGGAAGCAGGCGCGGCAACAGAAGACGCGCAGAGCAACGGGGGAAGTATGAACGGAGATTGGAAACGATTTCTGGCGGTGGACGGGGCGGAGCGGCTGCTTGTGGGCAGGCGCGTGGCGCTTTCCGAACGGTATTCCGCCTATCTGAAGATTGCGGAGGGCTGCAGCAACTGCTGTGCCTACTGCGCCATACCGGCCATCCGGGGCGCCTACCGCAGCGTGACCATGGACGACATCCTGCGGGATGCGCGCCAGCTCGCGGCGGAGGGCACTAAGGAGCTCATCCTCATAGCGCAGGATGTCACGGCCTGGGGCATAGACCTGTACGGCAAGTACGCGCTGCCCGACCTGCTGCGCTTCCTGTGCCGCGTGGAGGGCATAGAGTGGATCCGCCTCCTGTACTGCTACGAGGAGCGCATAACGGACGAGCTGATTCGCGTCATGGCCGAGGAGCCGAAAATCCTCCATTATATAGACATTCCCCTCCAGCACGTAAACGACGCGCTGCTGGCGCGCATGAACCGCCGCACGACCAAGGCCTCCATCAAGCAGACCATGACCAGGCTGCGGCAGGCCATGCCGGACATAGCCATTCGCACCACGTTTATGACGGGCTTCCCGGGTGAGACGGAAGCGGACTTTCAGGAGCTCATGGATTTCGTCAGCGCGCAGCGCTTCGCCCGCATGGGTGTGTTCCGCTATTCGGCGGAGGAGGGCACCGCGGCGGCGGATATGGAGGACCAGGTCCCCATCACGGTGGCCGAGGAGAGGCGCGAGCGCCTCATGCTCCGGCAGCTGGACATTTCGCTTGAGAACAATAAGGCCCTCATAGGCAGCGTCATGACCGTCATGGTGGAAGGCCGGGAGGGCGATGGCGTCTGGGTCGGCCGGACCTACATGGACGCCCCGGAGATAGACGGCGGCGTGCTGTTTGAGTCCTGCCGCAACTACCGCCCCGGCGACATGACCAAGGTGCGCATTCAGGACGCCATGGACTATGATATAATCGGTGTAGACGTGGACGGTCACCGCCCGAGTCTCCCGCTGAAATGGGAACAAGTGTGAAACTTCGAAAGGACAGGGGCCATTTATGAATCTCCCGAACGCGCTCACGCTCCTGCGTGTGGCGCTCATCCCGGTATTTATCGTTCTGCTCATGACGGACCACACCTACGCGGCGGCGGGGGTGTTTATCGTGGCGTCCTTAACAGACATGCTCGACGGAAAAATCGCCCGGGCCAAGAACCTGGTAACCAACTTCGGCAAGCTCATGGACCCGCTCGCGGACAAGCTGCTCGTGGTCTCGGCGCTCGTGTGCTTCGTGGAACTCAAACTCGTACCGAGCTGGATGGTCATCCTCATCCTCGCGCGCGAGTTCGCCATAACGGGCCTGCGCAGCGTGGCGGCCAGCGACGGCGTGGTCATAGCGGCGGGCTGGTCGGGCAAGGTCAAGACGGTCACGCAGATGGTGGCCATAATCCTCATCCTGCTCAAGAACTGGCCGTTTTCGTACATCCACGTCCCCATGGATCAGATTATGCTCTGGGTGGCGGTGGCGCTCACGGTGTACTCCGGAATAGAGTACATGGTGAAAAACCGCGCCGCGCTCAGTATGAAGAGGTAGACACATGAAAGCAAGCATCCTGTGTGTGGGCACAGAACTACTGTTCGGACAAATCGTAAACACCAACGCGGCCTGGCTCTCGCAGCAGTTGCAGATGGCCGGCGTGGACGTCTTATATCACCATGTGGTAGGCGACAATGAAGGGCGTATGCGGGCGCTTCTCGCGGAGACACTCGCGCAGTCAGACATAGTGGTGGCGACAGGAGGGCTCGGCCCCACCCAGGACGACCTTACCAAAGAAATCATTGCCGACGTTTTAGGGGCGGAGCTGGTGTTAGACGAAAAGGCGCTGGCGGACATAGAGGGGTTTTTCAAGCGGTTCGGAAACGAGATGACGGAGAACAACCGCAAGCAGGCCTACCTGCCGGCGGGGTGCCGGATCTACTACAACGAGGTGGGCACGGCGCCGGGGTTCTGCCTGGAGAAAGACGGCAAGGCGGTCATAGCGCTGCCGGGGCCGCCGCGGGAGCTCAAGCACCTGTACGAGAAGTGGGTGCGGCCGTGGCTCACGGAAAAGACGAACGCTTCTATCTACAACAAGGTGCTCCGGTTCTACGGGATAGGCGAGTCGACGCTGGAGACCAAGCTCGCGCCGGTCATTGAGGGTCAGACGGACCCCACGGTGGCCACCTACGCCAAGGAGGGCGAGGTGAGCGTGCGCGTGGCGAGCAAGCGGGCTACCGTAGAGGAGGCCGCGGTGGCGGTGCAGGAGACCATAGATAAGATATACCAGATTGCGGGCAAGTACCTGTACAGCACGGAGGACCAGGAGCTGCACGAAGTGGTGGCGTCCAGGCTGCTCGCGTGCGGCGGGACGCTGGCGTCCGCGGAGTCTTGCACGGGCGGCATGTTCGCCGAGCGGATTCTGTCTGTGCCCGGCATGAGCGCGAGCTACCTCGCGGGGCTCGTGACGTACAGCAACGAAATGAAGACGGAGCTGCTGGGCGTGCCGGCGGCGCTCATAGAAAAGCACGGCGCGGTGAGCGAGGAAGTGGCCTCCGCCATGGCCACGGGCGTCAAGGCCCGGACCGGCGCGGACTACGCGGTGGCGGTAACCGGGGTTGCGGGGCCGGACGGCGGTTCGGAGGCGAAGCCGGTAGGCTCCTGCTGGATTTCGCTGGCGCAAAAAGGCATGGTGATTACGCTGCCGTTCGAGACCAGGGATAGAGGCCGGCAGTGGAATAGAAACATTTTTGTCCTCGCCATGCTGGATTTGCTGAATAAGGCGCTTTTAAGGCAGCTATAAAAAGGTATTGACAAATGCGGAATTTATGGTAAAATCTGTTTTGTTGGAATTCCGGTTGACGGGCGTTCCGATTCGGGGTAGAATGGGAGAAGGGTATTGAGAACATATGTATAGACCGGAGGTTTTTTAATGGCAGTAGGAAAAGATGAAAGAGAAAAAGCATTAGACGCGGCGCTGGCCCAGATCCAGAAGCAGTTCGGAAAGGGCGCCATAATGCGGCTCGGAGACGAGGGCGCCATAGGGGCGGTGGAAGCCATCCCCACGGGATCCGTGAGCTTGGACATAGCCACGGGCATAGGCGGCGTGCCGCGCGGACGTATTATCGAGGTGTTCGGTCCGGAGTCTTCCGGTAAGACCACCCTCACGCTGCACATCATAGCCGAGGCGCAGAAGCTCGGCGGGAAAGCCGCGTTTATCGACGCGGAGCACGCGCTTGACCCCACGTACGCCGGACAGCTCGGCGTGGATGTGGATGAGCTGCTTGTTTCGCAGCCGGACACCGGCGAGCAGGCGCTGGAAATCTGCGAGATGCTCGTCCGCAGCGGCGCCATAGACGTGGTCGTGGTGGACTCGGTCGCCGCGCTCGTCCCCAAGGCGGAGATTCAGGGCGAGATGGGCGACTCGCATATGGGCATGCACGCGCGGCTCATGTCGCAGGCGCTTAGAAAGCTCGCGGGCGCCATCAGCCGCTCGAACACCTGCGCGATTTTTATCAACCAGCTGCGCGAGAAGGTGGGCGTCATCTACGGAAATCCCGAGGTGACCACCGGCGGCCGCGCGCTCAAGTTCTTCAGCAGCATGCGCATAGACGTGCGGAAGTCGGAGTCCATAAAATCCGGCGACCAGATCATTGGCAACAGAACGCGGGCCAAGATCGTCAAAAACAAGGTGGCGCCGCCGTTTAAGCAGGCGGAGTTTGACATCATGTACGGCGAGGGCATATCCAAGCTCGGCGACCTGGTGGACTGCGCCACGAACGTGAACGTAATCGAGAAGGCCGGGTCGTGGTACAGCTACGACGGCGACCGGATCGGGCAGGGACGCGAGAATGTCAAGACGTTCCTGAAGGATAACCCGGACATAGCGGCCCGGATTGAGAAGGCTACGTACGAGAAGCTGAACATCAAGGGCAGCGGGCAGGCGCCGGCGGAAGCGCCCGTGCGCGTAGATGAGGACGGTGTGATACTCGAAGACGAATAGGAGGGTGCCATGGGCAGACCGGTAACTTTGTGCACGAGTCAGTGGGCGGATATTCCGTATGAGGAACTGTGCCCGCTCGTTAAGAAAATGGGGTACGACGGCATAGAGCTTGCCACGTGGGTGAACGGTTTCGACCTGGATAAGGCCGCCACGGACGACGCTTTTGTGCAGCATGTGCTGGATGTGGCGGAAAAGAGCGAGCTGAAGATTACGGCCGTATGCAGCCATATCATAGGCCAGTGCGTGGGAGACGCGCCGGACCCGCGGCTGAATAACTTCGCGCCGGCGGCGCTGGCAGGAGATTCCGCGGCCATAAGGCAGTGGGGCATAGAGACCATGATGAAGGTGCCCCTCGTGGCGAAAAGGCTCGGCGTGCCCGTCGTGACGGGGTTTACCGGTTCGCCCATATGGAAGTGGTTCTACTCGTTTCCGCAGACCACGGAGGCGCAGATCGAGGAAGGGTTTGACGAGGTGGTGCGGCTTTGGACGCCCATTCTGGCGGAGTTTCGCAAGCAGGGCGTCAAGTTCGCCTTTGAGGTGCACCCCGGCGAGATTGCCTTCGATTATTATTCGACCAAGAAACTGCTGGAGAAGTTTGCGGACTGGCCGGAGTTCGGGCTGAACTTCGACCCGAGCCACCTGCTGTGGCAGGGGGTGCAGCCGCATCTGTTCCTGCAGGACTTCCTGGCCATGGGGCGCGTGTACCACGTGCATATGAAGGACGTTTCGGTGACGCTCGACGGCCGGACGGGGCTGCTGGGCTCGCACATAGAGTTCGGTGACCTCAGGCGCGGGTGGAACTTCCGCTCGCTCGGCCACGGAGACGTAAACTTTGAGGAGATTATCCGCGCGCTCAACGCGTACGGATACGACGGACCGCTGTCCGTCGAGTGGGAGGATTCCGGTATGGATCGCGTGGATGGCGCGACCGAGGCGGCGGTCTTTGTCCGGAAGGTGGATTTTAAGCCGTCGGATGTCAAGTTCGACGCCGCAATCGCGAACTGATTGCGATAAGGGAAGGGAGCTATGGCAAAAGAGATTAAATACGGAATGGTGGGCGGGTCGCTGGAGGCCTTCATAGGCGAGGTGCACCGCAAAGCCATAGGATTTGACACGCGGGTGGAGCTCGTCTGCGGGTGTTTTTCCTCGCGCGAAGAGAAGAACCGGCTGACGGCGGAGGCCTACGGCATAGCGCCGGAGCGCACGTACGCGGACTATAAGGCCATGGCGGCGGCGGAAGCGGCGCGGCCGGACGGGATAGACTTCGTGAGCGTTACTACGCCCAACAACACGCATTACGATATCTGCAAGGCGTTCCTCGAGGCGGGCATACACGTTGTGTGCGACAAGCCGCTGTGCTTCGAGGTGAGCGAGGCGGAGGAGCTGGTTAAGCTCGCGGAGGAAAAGGACCTCGTTTTCGGCGTGACCTACACCTACACGGGCTATACCATGGTCAAGGTGGCGCGGGAAATGATTCTTTCCGGGAAGCTCGGGGAGATTGTGGCGGTAAACGCCGAGTACGTGCAGGATTGGCTCTTAGACGAGCTGAGCGCCGAGAACCGCGGGAAACAGAAGAACGACGCGGTCTGGCGGACGGACCCGGCTAAATCCGGCATATCCAACTCCGTGGGCGACATAGGCACGCACATGGAGAACATGATCAGCTACCTGACGGGGCTTAAGATTAAGCGGCTGCTGTCCACGGTTAACACGTACGGGCGGGCGCTGGATTTGAACTCGAACATCATAGTGGAGTATGAGAACGGCGTGAACGGCGGATACTGGTGTTCGCAGGTGGCGGCCGGCAAGCTCAACGGGCTTATCGCGCGGGTGTACGGCACCGAGGGCGCCATAGAGTGGGAGCAGCACTATCCGGACTATTTGAAATATACGCCTAAGGGCGGCGCGGTGCAGATTCTCTCGCGCGGCACGGGCTATATAACAGAGGCGGCCGGCGCGGCATCCCGTCTTCCGGGCGGCCATCCGGAGGGCATGTACGTGGCATTCGCGAACATCTACCGGAACGTGGTTTCCACGATTATTAAGAAGAAAGCCGGCCTTGCGCCGGATCCGGCGGATTTGGATTTCCCGTCCGTCCGGGAAGGTCTGGAAGGCGTAAAGTTCGTACACGCGGTAATAAGCAGCGCAAAAGCGGACAGCAGCTGGATAGATATGTAGCGACGTCATTGCCGGACAAACAAACGACGTCATTGCCGGACTTGTTCCGGCAATCCAGAAGTGTAATTATGATTGGGAGGGAAAAATGAAAAAGAAAGTACTTTCGCTAAGTTTGGCACTTATCCTCGTCCTCGGCCTGCTCCTCGCCGGCTGCAAGGACGAGAAAGCGAACCAGCCCATAGTGACCGAGGGGCAGATTATCGTGCTCGTTCCGGAGGCAGCGGCTGGCTGGGACGCGGCCGTGGTTAAGTACGCGCAGGAAGAGGCGGCCGCCATGACGGGCGGCATAACGGCGGAGGTTCGCACGAGCGCTTCGGCCAAGGATCAGATTGCGCAGATTGACTCTATCTGTGCTTCCACCACACCGCCGGCGGGCGTTATCGTCTATCCGTACGACAAGACGCTCGAGTCCTCCATGAGCAAGCTGGCGGACTCCGGCATTCCGTTCTTGCAGTTTGAGCGGATATTCGACACCGAGGCGGTAAACAGCGACGTGGTGGCCAATATCAAGGGCGACATAACGGGCGTGGGCAAGGAAGTAGCTCTGCGTTTCATAAACGACGGCATGGAGCCGGGCGACAAGACTTTCGTTCTGGTGGCGGACACGTCCGCGGATTCGGACGCGCGAAAGAAGGGCTTTACGGCCATCCTGCTGGATAACGGCTGGACGGAGCAGCAGATTTCGGAGAACATAGTGTATTCGCGCAGCGCGGAAAACGACCGCGCGGCGGCGCAGCAGATCTTCACGGAATGGATTGCGGAAAAGAGCGTGGAGGAACTGGCGCAGTACCACTACGTATTCGCAAATACGGATGAGATGGCGCTGGGCATCCTGCAGGCGCTGGCGGGTGACGGTGTGGAGCAGGCCAAGAAGGACATCTTCCTGACGAGCACCATGGCCATGGGGTCCTCGCAGGGCGTGTCGGAACTGTACCGCGCGCTGGACGGGACGCACGAGAACGCGGCCTACCCGAATATCATCGCGAACATAGACGTCTTCTCGGTCACGTACGACCCGGCCATGATTAAGACGGCCATGCGCACGCTGGTCAGCTACCTGGGTGGAGAAAAGATAGTACGCGATCACACGTTGGGCGTGGAGATTGTAGATTACGTCAATGCGTCTGAATACCCAGGATACTAAGTTGCGCTTGCTGGCCCGCGCCCGTAGCGCGAGTTGCGGCGCGCTATAGCCGTCATTGCCGGACTTGTTCCGGCAATCCAGGTACGCACTTAAGCGATTTTCCGACATAGAGTGCTTTGCACAGAGTAGCATGAAATGTTAAAGTATTGGTGCCCCAGAGTGCGGGCACCAATACTTAGTTTACGAAGAGGAGAACGGCATGAGCACTGTAAAACCGAGAATCGCGAGCGGCTTTCCGGAGTATCTGCCGCAGGAGCAGATAGAGTTCCAGCGGCTTGTAGGCATAATCACGAGCGTGTATGAGCGCTACGGGTTTGCGCCCATAGATACGCCGGATCTGGAACTGCGCGACGTGCTGCTGGCCAAAGGCGGCGGCGAGACGGAGCAGCAGGTCTACGAGTTTACCCGCGGCAAGAACGACTTTGTCATGCGCTTTGACCTGACGGTGCCGCTGGCCCGTTACGCCGCGCAGCACGAGGGCGAGCTGGTGTTCCCGTTCCGCCGTTACCACATAGGCAAGGTCCACCGCGCTGAGCGCGCGCAGGCAGGGCGGTTCCGCGAGTTCTATCAGTGCGACATAGATATAATCGGTACGAAGAGCCCCACCTCGGACGCGGAGATTCCCGCCATAATCCACGAGGTCTTTACGCGCCTTGACTTCGGCGCGTTCACGATTCGGGTGAACAACCGCAAGGTGCTGAACGGCTTCTTTGCCAGCCTGGGGCTGGCGGAGCGCAAGGCGGAGATTCTGCGGCTGGTGGATAAATCCGAGAAGATTTCAGCTGAGGCGCTGGCCTCGGGCCTCAGCGAGCTGGGCGTGGACAGCGGGCAGCAGGAGAAGCTGCAGGCGTTTCTGCGCATAACCGGCGCAGCAGACGAAGTGCTGGAGCGCCTCGCCGCGCTGGGCATTACGGACGAGGAATTTACGCAGGGGCTGGAGGAGCTGCGCGAGCTGGTGCGCGGCATCCGCGCGTTCGGCGTGCCGGAGAGCGGCTTTGCCATAGACCTGAAGATTGCGCGCGGGCTGGACTATTACACGGGTACCGTGTACGAGACCGTGCTGGATGCGCACCCGGAGCTGGGAAGCATCTGTTCCGGCGGCCGCTACGATAATCTGGCGGAGCACTACACGGGCACGCACCTGCCGGGCGTGGGCATATCCATAGGCCTTTCGCGCCTCTTCTATAAACTGCGTGAGCTGGGCATAATCGAGCCGGCTGCCAAGACGCCGGCGGCCGCCATAGTGCTGCCCATGGACGAGCGGGCCACCGCGTATGCCATAGAGGTTTCCGCCGCCCTGCGCGCCGGAGGCCTGAACACCCTGCTGTACACGGAAGGCGGCGCCCTGAAGAAGAAACTGCGCTACGCCAACCAACTCGGCGTGCGCTACGCCATTGTCCTCGGAGAAACGGAAACCACAGAAAGAACGCTCTCCATAAAGGACATGCAGTCCGGAGAAAGCCAGACGGTCCCCTTCGACAAAATTCCTGCATTCATTGAAAATTCGGTGTTGACAGGGGTTTTAGGGGCGTGTTAAAATAACCATCTGTGAGCCGCACAGAAAGGGCTTTAGGAAAAACGGAGGAACGCTTCCGTTTGCCCCCATGGCGAGCCGGTTAGAGGAGGTTTATTTTATCATGTATGCAATTATTGAGAGCGGCGGGAAACAGCAGAAGGTCAAGGCGGGCGACGTACTTCGCGTCGAGAAGCTGGGCGTAGAGGCCGGCGGGAAGCTGACCATTGACAAGGTCCTGGCCGTAAACGACGGGAAGAGCCTGACGGTGGGCACCCCCTACGTGGAGAATGCGGCGGTTAAGGCCGTGGTCACCGGCGAGGGGAAAGCGGACAAGGTCATCATATTCAAGTTCAAGGCCAAGAAGGACTACCGCAAGAAGCAGGGACACAGACAGCCCTACACGGAGATTCAGATTGAGGCCATAGAGCTCAGCGGCAAGGCCATCGATAAGATCGAGAAGAAGGCGGCAGCGAAGAAGAAGGCAAGCAAGAAGGACGCGGAAGCGAAGGACGCAGCGGACGAGAAGGCCGCGGACGTAGCGGAAGAGGCGGCGGACGAGAAGGCTGAGGAAGCGGCGGAAGAGGCTGCGGAAGAGAAGGCTGAGGAAGCGGCGGAAGAAGCTGCGGAAGAGAAGGCCGGGGAAGCCGCGGAAGAAACGAAGGAAGAACCCGCAGACGAAGAGAACGCGGAAGAATAAGGAGGAAGCAAAATGGCCAGTAAAAAAGGTGTAGGCAGCTCCAAAAACGGACGCGAGTCAGAAGCGAAACGACTTGGCGTAAAGAGAGGCGACGGGCAGTATGTAAGCGCAGGCAGCATTCTCGTGCGTCAGCGCGGCACGAAGTTCCATCCCGGAAACAACGTCGGGATAGGCGGCGACGACACGCTGTTTGCCAAGATAGACGGCGCGGTGAAGTTCGAGCGTTACGACAAGAAGCGCAAGCAGGTGAGCGTATACGCGAAGGAGCAGTCCGTCTAAGCCGGCGCGCCGGACAGCGGACACTGTGATTGTGATAAAATAAGATGTCGCTGTGCGGCATCTTTTTTACGATAGAGAGAAGGAAAAATGTTTGTAGATCACGCGGAAATACTGATAAGCTCCGGAAAGGGCGGCGACGGCGCCGTAACGTTCCGGCGCGAGCCGTTCGTGCCCAACGGGGGACCGGACGGGGGGAACGGCGGCAAGGGGGGCGACGTGCTGTTTGTGGCGGACAGGAATCTGCGCACGCTCATGGACTTTAAGTACAAGAGAAAATACAAGGCACCGGACGGGGAAAACGGCAGCCGGCGCAATCGCTACGGCAAGAAGGGCGAGGACCTGATTATCAAGGTGCCGCTCGGCACGGTCATTTACGACACCGAGACTGGGCTGCTCATGGCGGATTTGGAGAGCGAGGGGACGGAGTTTATAGCGGCCATAGGCGGCAAGGGCGGCCTGGGGAACAGCAACTTTAAGAACTCCACGCGGCAGGCGCCCAACTTTGCGGAGGCGGGCGGCGCGGCTTCGGAGCGCTCGGTCACGCTGGAGCTCAAGCTCATAGCGGACGTGGGGCTCATAGGCTTTCCGAACGTGGGCAAGTCCACGCTGCTCTCGGTTTCGAGCGCGGCCAAGCCCAAGATAGCGGACTACCACTTTACGACGCTCGTGCCGAACCTCGGGGTGGTCAAGCTGCCGGACACGGACTTCGTGTTGGCGGACATCCCGGGCATTATCGAAGGGGCAGCGGAAGGCGCCGGACTTGGCTTCGACTTCTTAAAGCACATAGAGAGAACCAAGGTGCTCATCCATGTCATTGACGCCGCGGGAAGCGAGGGCCGGGACCCGCTTACGGATTACCGGACCATAAACAAGGAGCTGTCGGGCTATTCGCCGGTGCTGGCGGAGCGCAAGCAGATTGTGGCGCTCAACAAGATGGACATAGCGGACGAGGAGAGCGAGGCGCTTAAGGCCCTCATCGCGGCGCTTGAAGCGGAGGGCACGGCCTACTATCCCATAAGCGCGGCGACCAAGCGGGGCGTGAGCGAGCTGCTCAACGCTGCCGCGGCATTGCTCGATCAGATTCACCGGGAGGAGGCGGCGCAGATTCAGGCGCCGGATGTCACGAACCGGCTCGAGGTCACGCGCCCGGAGGACGACCCGGACTACCGGGACATAAGGATTGCGGTGGACGAGGATGGCGTCTTCCGGCTCACGGGCAAGCAGCTTAAGAAGATTTTCGACTCGACCAACTTTAACGACTACGGCTCGCTGCGGTACCTGTACAACTACCTTGTGAAGAACAAGGCCATAGACCGCATGAAGAAGCGCGGTCTTGAAGACGGGGACACGGTGCGGATTTACGACTTTGAGATGGAATTTACGGATGAGGACTGAGGAGAGCCGGGCCGGGAGGGAGCAGGCGCTTACGCGGCTTGCGGAAAACGGGACGCCGGCACACATCGTAGGGCATTGCAAACAGGTGGCGGGGACGGCGCGGCGGATAGCGCTGGCGCTTTCCCGCAGTGGGCTTACGCTGGACGCGGACCTCGTAGAGCGGGCGGCGCTCCTGCACGACATGGTGCGGACGGAAGAGGACCACGCCGAGGCGGCATACGAACTGCTGAAGGACGCGGACCCTGCGGCGGCGGAGATTATCCGCGGGCACATGACGCGCTCGCTTCCGGCGGACGTGCGCGCGCTTACGGAGGCGGACATAGTCTCGTTGGCGGACCGGTCGGTTCTGGAGGACCGGTACGTGGGCTACCGGCCGCGGATGGAGGCCATAGCGCGGCGGCACGCGCCGGGCTCGGAGGCGGAGACGTTTATCCGCGCGCGCATCCGGGACACGGAGGGGCTGCTCGCGTCCATGGAGGAATTTCTGGGCGAGGGACTCGATGCGGTGGCTTCGGGCGGACAGTTGCCTGTGCGGTATTACCTCTCCCGGGTGGAGCGCCCGGGCCGCTACATAGGAAACGAGATTCACGCGGTGAAAAAGGACCCGGAGGACGTGGCCATCCGCTTCTGCCTGGCGTTTCCGGACCTGTACGAGATAGGCATGAGCTACACCGGCCTGCAGATTCTGGTGGGCCTATTAAATGAACGTGCGGATGTGTACTGCGAGCGGACGTTTGCGCCGGCGCAGGACATGGAGGACCTCATGCGGGCGGAGGGCTTTCCGCTCTTCACCGTGGACACGCACACAGACGTGAAGCGCATGGACTTTCTGGGCTTCACGCTCCAGTACGAACACAGCTACTCAAACGTGATACACATGCTGAACCTGGCGCAGATTCCGGTGCGGTCTTCCGCGCGCGCGCCGGCGGGCGGCCGCGCGCCATACCCGCTGCTCATAGCGGGCGGGCCGTGTTGCTACAACCCGGAGCCGCTGGCGGACGTGTTCGACATAATCCTCATAGGCGACGCGGAGGAGACCCTGCCGCTCGTCATGGACGCGTACGCGCGGGCGGACGCCCCGTGCGACACCGCGGAAGGTAAGGAGAAGTTCCTCCGCGAAATCGCGCACCTCCCCGGCATCTACATCCCAAAGTTCTACACGCCGGTCTACGAGGACGGGCGTTTCGTGCGCATGGACAAGGTTTACGCAGATCTACCGGACCGCGTGCAAAAGGCCGTGGTAGTGGACCTCGACGCGGCATACTTTCCGGGCAGGCCCATAGTCCCGCTCATAGAGACGGTGCACGGCAGGGCGGTGGTGGAGCTCTTCCGCGGCTGCGGCCGTGGCTGCCGGTTCTGCCAGGCGGGATTCGTCTACCGCCCGGTCCGGCGCAGGAGCAAGGAGCGCATCTTACAGATTATAGACGAGCAATTGGCGAATACCGGTTACGACGAGGTGTCGCTGCTCTCGCTTTCCACGGGGGACTACCCCGGCATAGAGGACCTCACGTGCGAGCTCATGGACCGCCTCACGCCGCAGGACGTGTCGCTCTCTCTGCCGTCGCTACGGCTCGACAGCATCTCCGAGGAGGTGCTCGCCAGGATAGGCGCCTACAAGAAGTCCGGGCTCACGTTCGCGCCCGAGGCCGGCACGCAGCGGCTGCGTGACGTGGTGCACAAGAACATCACGGAGGACGACATTTTCCGCAGCGTTCAGAAGGCGGTGGCCATAGGCTGGACGCGCGTCAAGTTCTACTTCATGATTGGCATGCCCACGGAGACCCGCGCGGATCTGGACGGGATCGTGGACCTGGCGGAGCGTGTGTGCGCCATGGTGCGCGGCATGCAGGAACCGGGCAAGCGGAATTTCCACCTCACGGTGAGCGTCTCGAATTTCGTGCCCAAGCCCAACACGCCGTTTCAGTGGGCGCGCGCCAATACCGAGGAGGAGCTCAAGGAGAAGAACTTCTACCTCAAGGACCGCTTCAAGAAGGTCCGGGGCGTGCAGTTCCAGTTCCACGACACGCGCTCGAGCTACGTGGAGACCATGCTCGCGCGCGGCGACCGGCGCACGCTTGCCGCCATTCTCGCCGCGGTGGAGGCGGGCTGCAAGTTCGACAGCTGGCGGGAGCATTTCCGCTACGACCTGTGGCGGGAGGCCTTTGAGAAGTCCGGTGCCCCGGCCAACCTGGACCCGTACCCGGACACGGACGCCCCGCTGCCCTGGGACGTGATAGACGACGGCACGGACAAGGCCCTCCTCATAAGTCAATGGAACAAGGCGCTCGCGCTGGCGGACCCGGCGCCGCAGACTGAGGCGGAAACCGCCCCGGAGACACGCGCATGAAATACGTAATCCGATTCGAAAAAACGGACCTCATGGTCTTCATCTCGCACCTGGACCTGCAACGGCTCCTGCTGCGCGCCCTGCGCATGGCCGGCTACCGCCCCGCGTACTCGCATGGCTTTAACCCGCACCCGAAACTGTCCATAGCCCTGCCTCTGCCGCTCGGCTTTTCCTCGTCGTGTGAGCTCATGGAGGTGGAACTGGAAGTAGGGCTCCCCGGCGGGGACGCTAAAGGCGCCCGCAGCGCCGCGCAGAAGCTGAACGAAATCCTTCCGGACGGCCTGAATATCCTTTCCGTAGAAGAAAAGGACGAACGCGTGAGCCGGTCTTATTCCGCCCTCGTTACGGGCGCGGCCTACGAGATTCTCGCCAAAGAGCTGCCTGACTTAGAGGACAGCGTAGCAGTCTTCCTTTCGCAAGAACAGATATTGGCGCCTAAGAAAATAAAGAAGACCGGGAAGATAGAGCAGGTGGATATAAAGCCGCTCATTCAGGAATTCCGCGTGGAGAAAAAGTGGGGCCTCATGACGCAGTTCGCCTGCCGCGTAGCCGCCGGCGCAAAAAGCCTGAACCCCCTAACGCTCCTCGAAGCGTTCTACGCCCACGCCGGCCTACCGTACAACCCCGCAGAAATAACCGTGCGGCGGACGCAGATTTTCTTCGATTGAGTTTTTGGGCCGGTTCGGGTAGACTGGTTGTGGAGCCTTGGCTCCGGTTTCCGGTTTCGGGAATCGTGGGAGAATCTTTTTATATGAAGGGAGAGGCATTATGAGTTTTCTGGAAGGCGTAAAGGACAAGGCGGGCGACGTAGTTGACAAGGTCAAGGAAGAGGCCGGCGAGCTGAAGGACAAGGTAGAGGACAAGGTGGAAGACCTCAAGGAGAAGTTCGACAAGGACAAGGACTGAGCATCCGCGTAGCGTAGAATCGAATGATTAAGGTGTTTATTCCGGCTGCTTTCGGGTAGAAAAGGAGTGGACACCTTTTTCCTTCCCAATTTTATACACGGCCATCTTGACACACAAGCCGGGCCGTGTATAATTAAGGGTAAGTGTTAGCACTCACCGATTAAGAGTGCTAACAACGAAGGTGAGAAATTACCGCACGCGGCACAAGAGTGATGATATGGAACTTACTGAAAGGAAACTGAAAATACTGCAAGCCATCGTTTCGGATTTTATCCTGACGGCGGAGCCCGTGGGGTCCCGGACGCTGGCGCGAAAATACGATATGGGTATAAGCCCGGCCACCATCCGCAACGAAATGGCGGACCTGGAGGAGATGGGGTATCTGACCCACCCGCATACATCGGCGGGGCGCGTGCCTTCGGACAAGGCGTACCGGCTGTATGTGAACCGGCTCATGGAGCGCTATGAGCTGAACGAGGCGCAGAAACGCCGGATTCGCAAGGCGCTGTCGGTGAACATAGCGGAGCTGGAGCACACCATCCGCCACGCCTCGGAGCTGCTCTCGGAATTGACGAACCTGACGAGCTTCGCGACGGTGGAGGATATGTACCGTTGCCGGCTGTTCCTCGAGGGCATGACGCGGATATTCGCGCACCCGGAGTTTAACAGCATCGAGCGCGCGAGGGACTTCCTGCAGATGGTGGACCGCAAGGACGACCTGACAGAAACGATTGTCAAGCGGGACGACGGGATTACCATTACCATTGGCGATGAAAACTCGCCGGACATCATGGAAGGTAGCAGCATCATAACGGCGACATACCATGTAGACGGACAGTTCGTAGGCAAGCTGGGGGTCATCGGCCCGACGCGGATGCGATACGGAGAAATAACCTCGGTTATCGAGTTTATGACGAAGAACCTGGACAGGTCGTTTAAGCTCACGGAAGGAGACAAGGATGAGTGAAAAGGAATTGAAAGCGGAAGAGGTAGCCGGCGGGGAAGAAAGTGATACGGAACCGGCGGCGGAGGAAGTCGTAGAGGAAGCTGCGGAAGGGGCTGCCGAAGAGGCAGCGGAAGACGCGGAAGCGCCGGATGAGGCGGCGCTGTGGAAGGACCGTTATATAAGGCTTCAGGCGGAGTTTCAGAACTACAAGAAGCGGACGGACAAGGAGAAGGCGGGGACTTACAGCAACGCCATAGCCAGCTTCGCGGGGGACCTGCTCGAGGTCGTGGACGGGTTCGAGCGCGCGGTCACCACGGATGTGTCCACCAAGACGGACGAACGGTTTCTGGAGGGCATGCGGATGATCCTGGATCAACTAAACGCGGTCCTGAAGAAGAACGGCGTCGAAGAGATACAGGCGGAGGGCGAGGAATTTGACCCCAATGTGCACGAGGCGCTGACCATGGTGCCGTCGGACAAGGTGCCGAGCGGGCATGTGGTGCAGGTGGTGAAGAAGGGCTACCGGATTAAAGAGTCGGTAATCCGCCATCCTCAGGTCATAGTTGCACAGTAATACGATACTGACGGGCGCACAGCCCTTGGTAAATAAATTGCGAATTTGCAAAGGAGACAATCAGAAATGGGAAAAGTAATAGGAATCGATTTGGGAACCACGAACAGCTGCGTTGCGGTGCTTGAGGGCGGCGAGCCCGTAGTAATCCCCAACGCGGAAGGCAACCGGACGACCCCCTCGGTCGTGGGGTTTGCCAAGAACGGCGAGCGCCTCGTAGGCGAAACGGCCAAGCGCCAGGCGATCACGAATCCGGAGCGCACGATTAGTTCCATCAAGCGTTCCATGGGCACCGATTACAAGGTGACAATAGACGGAAAGACCTACACGCCGCAGGATATAAGCGCCATGATTCTGGCCAAGCTGAAGGCGGACGCGGAGGCATATCTGGGCGAGACGGTTACGGAGGCCGTTATCACGGTGCCGGCGTACTTCGCCGACAGCCAGAAGCAGGCGACCAAGGACGCGGGCAAGATCGCGGGCCTGGACGTGAAGCGCATTATCAACGAGCCGACGGCGGCCTCGCTGGCGTACGGCCTGGATAAGGAGACGGCGCAGCACAAGATTCTGGTCTACGACCTGGGCGGCGGCACGTTTGACGTGTCGGTGCTTGAGCTGGGCGACGGCGTGTTTGAGGTGCTGGCCACGAACGGCAACAATAAACTGGGCGGCGACGACTTTGACGAAGCCCTCATGAACTTTATCGCGGACAGCTTCTCGCAGGAGAACGGCATAGACCTGCGCGCGGACAAGATGGCGCTGCAGCGGCTCAAGGAAGCGGCGGAGAAGGCCAAGAAGGAGCTCTCCGGACAGCAGACCACGAACATCAACCTGCCGTTTATCACGGTGAGCCAGGCGGGTCCGCTCCACCTGAACATGGACATTACGCGGGCCAAGTTTGACCAGCTGACGAGCCACCTCGTGGAGAAGACCATAGACCCCATGAAGAAGGCCATGGCGGACGCGGGCGTGACGAACAGCGATATAAGCAAGGTCATCCTCGTGGGCGGCAGCACGCGCATTCCGGCGGTGCAGGACGCGGTCAAGAAGATTACGGGCAAGGATCCGTTCAAGGGGATTAACCCGGACGAGTGCGTGGCGCTGGGCGCGGCCATTCAGGCGGGCGTGCTCACGGGCGAGGTCCACGACGTACTGCTCCTCGACGTAACGCCGCTGTCGCTGTCCATCGAGACGCTGGGCGGCGTGGCCACCAAGCTGATTGAGCGCAACACGACCATTCCGACCAAGAAGAGCCAGATCTTCTCGACTGCCGCGGATAACCAGAACGCGGTGGACATTCACGTCATGCAGGGCGAGCGCGAGTTTGCGGCCGGGAATATCACGCTGGGACGCTTCCAGCTTTCGGGCATTCCGCCGGCTCCCAGAGGCGTACCGCAGATTGAGGTTACGTTTGATATAGACGCGAACGGCATAGTAAACGTAAGCGCCAAGGACCTGGGCACGGGCAAGGAGCAGAGCATAACCATTACCTCCTCCAACAAGCTGTCCGAGGACGAGATTCAGGCCAAGGTCAAGGAAGCGGAGCAGTTCGCGGAAGAGGACAAGCGCCGCAAGGAAGAGATAGACATAAAGAACGAGGCGGAGCACCTGATTTACGAGACCGAGAAGTCGCTCAAGGAACTGGACGCGCAGCTGTCCGACGACGAGAAGGCGCGCGTGACCGCGGCCAAGGATGCGCTGCAGAGTGCGCTGAACGCAGGAAACATAGACGACATAAAGGCCAAGAACGAGGCGCTCACGAGCGAGTTCCACGCGCTGGCGGCCAAGATCTATCAGAACCAGCAGGGCGGCGGCGCTGCGGGTCCGGCGCCGGGCGCGGGACCTGGATTTACAGAGACGCCGGGTGCGGACGGATTCGGTACGGGCGCTGCTGGCGCAGGTCCGGGCCCCGGTCCGAACGGCGAGACCGTGGTGGATGCGGACTTTGAAGTGGTAGACGACGAACCCAAGCAGGAATAAAAGCGGAGCGCTATGGCAGACAGTAAACGCGATTACTACGAGGTGCTGGGCCTGAAAAAGGGCGCCAGCGAAGAAGAGATCAAGAAGGCTTTCCGCAAGAAGGCTATGGAATATCACCCGGACAAAAATCCGGGTGATAAAGCCGCTGAGGAGAAGTTCAAGGAAGTGAACGAGGCCTATGGCGTGCTCTCCGATAAGCAGAAGAAGGACCTGTACGACCGGTTCGGGCACGCGGGCGTGGACCCCAATTCCGGCATGGGCGGCGCAGGCGGTTTCGGCGGCTTCTCCGGCGCGGGATTTTCCGCGGAGGACCTGGGGAGCATGTTCGGCGACCTGTTCGGCGGCATGTTCGGCGGGAGCGGCCGCGGGCGCGCGCAGCGGAACGGGCCGCGGCGCGGCTCGGATCTGCAGAAGTCCATCCGGATTACCTTCGACGAGGCGGTGTTCGGCGCCAAGAAGAACGTCAAGATTCGCAAGGATGTTACATGTACGCGCTGTAACGGCACGGGCGCGGAACCGGGCACGGAGAAGAAGACCTGCCCCACCTGCGGCGGCAGCGGTCAGGTGCAGTCCCAGCAGAAGACGCCGTTTGGCAGCTTCATGAACGTGACCACGTGTCCCACCTGCCGCGGCACGGGCGAGATAATCGAGACGCCGTGCAAGGAATGCGGCGGCACGGGCCGTATTCACAAGGACGTAACCATAAGCGTCAATATCCCTGCCGGCGTGGACAATAACTCCGTCATCTCGCTTAGCGGGCAGGGGGAGCCCGGCGTAAACGGCGGGCCGCCGGGAGACCTGTACATCATCATTGCCGTAGACAAGCACGAGCTGTTTACGCGCGAGGGCAACGACCTCAGGCTGGAGATACCCATCACGTTTGACCAGGCGGCGCTGGGCGCGGACATCGAGGTGCCTACGCTGCAGGAGAAGGTGAGATACAAGGTGCCGCCGGGCACGCAGCCGGGGACGGTGTTCCGTCTGAAGGGCAAGGGCGTCAAGGCCCTGCGCGGCAACAAGACGGGCGACCTGTTTATCAAGGTAAACCTGGAGGTGCCCACCAAGCTCAGCGGCGAGCAGAAAAAGAAGGTCAAGGACATGGCAAGCGCCATAGGCCCGGACGCCTACGCGAAAAAGAGCAAATTCGGCGACGCGGTAAAACGGCTGTTCGGGAGTTAAACATAGAACAGCACCCGCTGAAGCGAGTGCTGGTTTTTTCGATGGAGTGCTCCTTTGACGATCCTGTTGGAACGCCCGGCCTCTCCTCAATTAGAATATCACGATACCCCTTTTAGCGCAAGAACTTTTTTGTCCTTGGTAATGACGAGCATGCGCGTAATCCCGCGCTGCAAGGAAAGGTACTGCTCGACTTCAGAGAGCGCATCGTTTTGGCTCATCTTCAATCTGCGCAGGTCCAGAATGATGTTGCGGGACTGTTCCTTGGCCTTGTTGAGATTGTTGGAAATCGTGCTCTTTGACTTTCCGTTCGGGCTTTTTATTTCGTAGAACACGCCTCTCATTTTGATGTCCGGCGTCTTGACCATATACCCTTTGCTTTCTTTGAGAAACTCAACTTCGCAATCGAAATGGACTGCCAATATCCATGCCGCATCCACCTCATGCGGCTCGGGTGGATGATCCAAGTTTCCGGGGATGGTGACTTTCGCGTTTGATGGTTTGTCTTGCCTCTGTTTCTTCGCCATAACGACAACCATCATAACATGCCGCAGACCGATTTTATACCCTTTGAAGCACATTCAGAATTTTGCAACACCAAACGAATTCATCAATATTATTGGAAAATACTTGCGTGGAGGGGCTTGGTAATATTGTGTTGTGGGCACCTTTCTTATACGAAACCTTCTATCCTGCACACAATGGTGCATGCACGCCTTCAGCGCGAACGGAGCTGCATCTGGTTAATACAGCTAAGTAGATTATCATTTGATTTGAGTAGCATATCCTGTGAAATGGAGATACGTAATGCAAACTAATAGTTCTTCATACTATATATCCATGGGGATTATGTGTCTCGGTGTGATACTTCTTGGCTATCAGTTTACTCACGGAAGATGGATACGTTTTCTCAGCGGAAATACATTTTTACCGAAAGAGAAGTTGCAAACGTCTGGTATGCGAGCTTATGCAAAGTGGGTTGGAATAGTTTCGTATGCTGCAGTATCAATTATTGTTTCGAAAGGTATTTGCACATACGTGATAGATTATCATAGTGAATATATACAAACAGCAAGAGTGATTAATAACACCATTTTGATACTATGGCTGTGTTTTGCTGTGTTTGTGATACTGCGACATCCAGATATTAAGCCGCGAATCTGGAAAACAAAGAATAATGAAGAGTTACTAGACGAAAGGGCTACCCCTGACCCGCTCCCATAGCTTCCGACTGCATAGTCGGCGGGGTCGCTTCTGTATTTCGTGGTACAATACTTGAAAGAGTATGTGCCGTGCAGGAGGCGGCGGGACGATGGAAAAATACCTGGGAGAGCGCATCCCGAAACTGGGGTTCGGTATGATGCGGCTGCCGCAGAAAGACGGCAGGATAGACATAGAGCAGACCAAGGAGATGGTGGACCTTTATCTGGCTGCCGGCTTTACGTATTTCGATACCTCGTGGGGCTATCCGGGTTCGGAGCGGGCCATTAAGGAGGCGCTCTGCGACCGCTACCCGCGCGAGAGCTATATCCTGGCGAGCAAGTGTCCCGTCTGGGCAGGCAAGGGCATAGAGGTGGCGCACGGCATGCTCGAAAAGAGCCTCGAGCGCACGGGCGCGGGGTACTTTGACTTCTACCTGCATCATAATCTGGGCGAGGGCCGCACGCATTTCTTTGACGATTACGGTATGTGGGACCTGGTGGAGAAGGCGCGGCAGGAAGGGCTCGTGAAGCACGTGGGCTTTTCCATTCACGACAACGCTTCGGCGCTCAGTAAGATTCTAAGCGAGCATCCCAACATGGAATTTGTACAACTGCAGATTAACTATGCCGACTGGGAGAACCCGGCCGTGCAGTCGCGCGCGTGCTTAGAGGTGGCGCAGAAGCACGGCAAGCCGGTGATAATCATGGAGCCGGTCAAGGGCGGCACGCTGGCCACGCCGCCGCCGCAGGTCATGGAGATTTTCGAGAAGGCCGCGCCGGGCATGTCCGCGGCATCCTGGGGAATCCGCTTCGCGGCGTCGCTTCCGGGCATCATCACGGTGCTCTCCGGCATGTCCAACGTGGCGCAGATGCAGGACAACCTCTCCTATATGAAGGATTTTAAGCCGCTTTCCGAAGCGGAGCAGCAGGCCGTTATAGACGCGCGGGCGGTGCTTGAGGGGATTGACTCCGTGCCTTGCACGTCCTGCGGCTACTGCATGAAGGACTGCCCGCAGGAGGTGGCCATCTACGGGACGTTCGAGGCCATAAACATCTACAAGCGCTTCGGCGACCTGAAGACGGCCAAGGGCAAGTATGGCTGGAACACGAAAGGGCACGGCTGGGGGCTTGCCTCGCAGTGCATAGAGTGCGGCGCCTGCGCGGAGGTCTGTCCGCAGCACATAGCCATTCCCGAGCAGCTCGCGGCAGCCGCGGCAGTGCTGGAGGCGGAGACCGCGCCCGCATAGAGAAGGACTTACATGGATAAAACATTAGTCATTATAGACGGCAACAGCTTGGTCAACCGGGCGTACTACGCCATTCAGCGCCCCATGATTACCAAGGAGGGCATCTACACGCAGGGCATCTACGGCTTTCTGACCATGCTCTCTAAAATCCGCGCGGACTACGAGCCCGCCTACATCACGGTGGCCTTCGACCGCAAGGCGCCCACTTTCCGTCACGAGCAGTACGACGCCTACAAGGCTGGCCGGCGCAAGATGCCCATGGAGCTCGCCATGCAGATTCCCTACCTCAAGGACGTGCTCGCGGCCATGCGCATAAACATGCTGGAGATAGACGGCTACGAGGCGGACGATATAATCGGCACGGTCGCGCGGCGCGCGGAGGAGGAGGGGCTTGCGCCCGTCATCATTACTGGCGACCGCGACGCGCTGCAGCTGGCCAGCGAGAAGACCGCCGTCATTATTACGAAGAAGGGCATCTCTGAGTTTGAGCGCTACGACGAGGACGCCATTCAGGAGAAGTACGGCTTCTCCGCGCAGCAGTTCATAGACTACAAGGGCCTTATGGGCGACTCTTCGGACAACATACCGGGCATCCCGGGCGTGGGCGAGAAGACCGCGCTCAAGCTCATGCACGATTTTGGCAGCGTGGAGGCGGTGATTGAGCGCGCGGACGAGATTCCCAACGCCAAGCTCCGGCAGAAGGTGGAGGACTACGCGCAGCAGGCCCTCATGAGCAAGCGGCTCGCGACCATCTTCACCAGCGTGCCCATAGACTTCAGCTTTCCGTCCATGGCCGTGCAGCCGCCCGACGCCGAGAAGCTCGTGGAAGTCTACGTAAAACTCGAGTTCAACTCGTTCCTGAAGAAACTGGACCTGGGCGGTCTGGACGTTTCCGCTGCGACGGCGGCGTCGCATGCGACTTACTTCGACGCGGACGTTCCCACAATAATTCTGCGCGGCGAAACGGCTGTGCGCGAGGGACTCGCGGCGCTTACGGGCAGCGGCCTCATTGCCTGCAAGGTGTTCGGGAACAGCGACCACAAGAACCTGCCGGCAGTTTTCGCCGTAGACCTCTTGGACGAGGCGCAGCATCTGCACATACCCATCGCTTCGGCTTTCGGGGAGACGGACGCGGGGGCAATGGCAGCGTTGGCGGACTTTATTAGCGGAACCGGGGCGCAGCTCGCCGGGCATGACTCGCAGCGGGGGCTGTATATGCTCCTCGCGTGGCTCAAGGCGGAGGCGGACGCACACCCGGAGGACGCGGATGCGGCCGCGCGCTTCGCGGCGGTGCGGGGTATGCGGCCGTGGTTTGATGCGGCGGTGGCCTCCTACGTGCTGGACCCGGTGCGCAGCACTTACGCGATTAAGAACCTCGCGGCGGAATACTTCGGAAAAGAGATAGCCGATGAGGCGGCCTTCTCCGCGGAGGGGGAACAGCAGGATCTGCTTTCCGACCCCACGGAGAAGAACGCGGCATACGGCCTTGAAACCTGCCGGGCCATCTATTCGCTCTACGGGGTGCTCAAGGAAAAGGTGTCAAGTGAAAAACTTGACAGGGTGCTCGAAGAGGCGGAGCTGCCGCTCGTGCTTCCGCTTGCTGAGATGGAGGCGGAAGGGTTCGCCTTTCACCCGGCGGTTCTGGACGAGGTGGGCGCGCGGATAGGCGGCGGCGTGGACGCGCTGGCAAACGACATCTACGAGGAGACGGGGGAGACATTTAACATAAACTCGCCCCAGCAGCTGGGCGTGGTGCTCTTCGAGAAGATGGGGCTGCCGTCCGCCAAGAAGACCAAGACGGGATACGCGACGGGCGCGGAGGTTCTGGAGAAACTGCGCAAGCGGGCGCCGGTCGTGGATAAGATACTGGAATACCGTACGCTCACGAAACTGCGCAGCACGTATGTGGAAGGGCTTAAGCCGCTGGTTGCGGCGGACGGAAAGATACACGCGCACTTCCAGCAGACGGTTACGGCCACGGGCCGCATAAGCTGCACGGAGCCCAACCTGCAGAACATCCCCGTGCGGCAGGAGCTCGGACGGGAGATTCGCAAGGCGTTCGTGCCGGAAAGCGCGGACTACGTGCTGGTCGGCGCGGACTATTCGCAGATTGAGCTGCGGATTCTCGCGGCCCTCTCGCAGGACCCGGGGCTACTCGATGACTTCAAGCAGGGAGCGGACATCCACCGCCGGACGGCTTCGCGTGTGTTCGGGGTGCCGGAGGCGGAGGTCACGAGCTTGCAGCGCAGCAACGCCAAGGCGGTGAACTTTGGCGTCATCTACGGCATGAGCAGCTTCGGACTCTCGGAGGGACTGAACATAGCCCGCTGGGAGGCGGAGGAGTATATACAGGAGTACTTCAAGACGCATCGCGGGGTCAAGGCGTACCTGGATAGCGCGGTGGCGGATGCCAAGGCCAAGGGGTATGCCGAGACGATTCTCGGACGCAAGCGGACCATCCCGGAGCTCACCTCGTCGAACTTTCAGATGCGGCAGCTCGGGGAGCGGCTCGCCATGAACACGCCCATTCAGGGCAGCGCGGCGGACATTATGAAGCTCGCCATGATCCGGGTCTACCGGGCGCTGCTTAAAGCGGACCTGCGTTCGCGCGTTATCCTGCAGGTACACGACGAGCTCATCGTGCAGACGCACCTGGAGGAACGGGAACGCGTGAAAGCCATCCTGGCGGAAGAGATGGCCGACGCTTATCCGCTCGGGGTTCCGCTCATTGCCGACATACACGAAGGAAACAGCTGGTACGAGCTGAAATAGGAGAAGAGGTATGCTGAAAATCATAGGAATTACGGGGGGAATCGGCTCGGGGAAGAGCACGGTTACGGACTATCTGGCGGAGAAGGGCTATCCGATTGTGGACGCGGATAAGATTTCGCGGCAGGTGGCGGAGAAAGGGCAGCCGGCGGTGGCGGAGCTGGCCGCGCGTTTCGGGGAAGACATTCTGGACGGCGAGGGGAACCTGCTGCGGGAGAAGCTGGCCGAGCGGGTGTTTCCGGACGAGGAAAAGACGCGGGAGCTCAACGATATCATGCACCGCGAGATTATCCGGCAGATGGATGATCAGCTGGCGTTTTACGAGCTGCAGCAGGAGCCCATGGTTTACCTCTCGGCGCCGCTGCTGTTTGAGGCGGGGCTTACGCTGCGCTGCGACGAGGTGTGGGTGGTGGACGCGGACGAGGACCTGCGCGTGGTGCGGGCGGCTGAGCGGGACGGCATAAGCGTTGGAGCGGTGCGGGCGCGGGCGGCGCGGCAGCTTTCGGACGAACAGAGGCGACGGCGGGCGGACGTGCTGCTGGACAACAGCGGCTCGGTAGAGGCGCTATTGGCACAGGTGGACGAGCTCTTAATCAAGGAATACGAGCAGCTGACGAACTACTTCTATTAAGGCAGACACTCCGTTTCTTATTTACAATTCGTACATTTTCCGATAAACTAATTCTGTTTGTTAGAAAAATAGTGTGTGTTTCTATTGTAACGAGGAGGAAGTATTTTATGAAGAAATTTGGAAGATTGGCGCTGGCTGTGGCGCTTTCGGTGGCCATGGTTCTGGCACTGGTGGCGTGCGGCAGCAAGGACGAGAGCACCAGCGGCGGCGACACGGAAAAGACCTATATCATCTATTCGGACAACGCCTTTGCGCCGTTTGAGTATCTGGATCCCACGACGAACGAGTACACGGGCGTGGACATGGATCTGCTGGCGGCCATAGCCGAGGATCAGGGTTTCGCGTATGAGATTAAAAACGAAGGTTTCGACGCGGCCATGGGCGCGGTGCAGTCCGGTCAGGCGGACGGCATGATAGCCGGCATGACTATCAAGGAAGAGCGCAAGGAAACGTTCGACTTCTCCGACGGGTATTTCGAGGATGGTCAGATTTTCGTCGTAGCGGCGGACAGCGATATAGATTCTCTCGAGGATCTGAACGGTACGGTCGTGGCGGTCAAGACGAGCACGGCGGGCGCGGACTACGCGGCGAGCATAGCGGACGAGTATGGCTTCACCCTGCAGTACTACGAGGATTCGCCCACCATGTACACGGCGGTCATTAACGGCGTGAATGTGGCTTGCTTTGAAGACTTCTCGGTCATCGGCTGGGCCATAAAGAACGACGGCGTGAAGCTCAAGACCGTGGGCGACGTGATTAACTCCGCGCCTTACGGGTTTGCGGTCAAGAAGGGCGAGAACGCGGAGCTCATCGAGCTGTTCAACGCGGGCCTTGCAAACATCAAGGAGAATGGCAAGTACGACGAGATTCTGGCGAAGTACGGCTATTAATTTCAAGCGATAGGTATAGGAGCGCCGGCCTTTCCCGGTCGGCGCTTCTTTTTGAATCCCTGCCGGCAGCGAGCGGTTGTTTGCCGGCGGCGGGTTTCGGGTAAGTAGTATATATGGATTTTGGCAAGACATTTCATGACGCGGCGCCTTTACTCCTGAAAGGGCTGCAGATGACGGTCCTGGCGGCCGTCGTATCAATTCTAATAGGTATCGTAATCGGTTTTATTTCGTGCATGCTCGGGCGTTCACGGTTTCGCGTTTTGCGCGGCATTTCGGCCGTATATGTGTGGGTCATCCGGGGGACGCCCATGCTCGTACAGGCGCTGCTCATTTTCTTCGGCATGCCGCAGCTCATTCAGCAGTTTATTCCGGGCTTCCGGATTACGGCGCTCACGGCCGCCATCATCACCCTCAGCCTGAACGGCGGGGCGTATCTTTCCGAGATCTTCCGCGGAGGCATTTCCGCCGTGGATAGCGGACAGATAGAGGCGTCGCGCAGCCTGGGTATGTCCTCGTCGCGCACCATGATGCGCATCGTGCTGCCGCAGGCCATCAAGGTGGCCATACCCTCCATGGTCAACCAGTTTATAATCACGGTGAAGGACACGTCTATCCTCTCCGCCATAGGCTTCGGGGAGATAGTCAATAAGGCACGCGTATACGTAGGCGGCACCTACAATTACTTCGCGACCTACGTGCTGGTGGGGCTCTTCTACCTCGTAATCATATCCATCCTCATGGTCATCTCCCGGATGATCGAGCGCAAGTTCAATTACGAGCGCACACGGATGACGAGCAGTTAGGGGGGCACATGGATACAAGAAGCGAGAAAATCATAGTAGAGGGCGTACATAAGAAGTTCGGAGACCTGCACGTGCTGCGCGGCATAGACCTCACCATAAAAGAGGGCGAGGTCGTCTGCGTCATAGGCCCCTCCGGCTCCGGCAAATCCACGCTCCTGCGCTGTATGAACCGTCTCGAGGCGGTCACGGCGGGCCGGATTATCGTAGACGGCATAGACATGACGGACAAGCATACGGACATTAACAAGGCACGCGAGAACATAGGCATGGTGTTTCAGAGTTTCAACCTGTTCTCACACCTTACGGTCCGGAAGAATATCACCCTCGCGCCCGTGGACCTGAAAGTCCTCACAAAAGAGCAAGCGGAGGAGGCGGCGCTGCGCCTGCTGACCCGTGTGGGCCTCGAGGACAAAATTGACAACTACCCGTACGAGCTCTCCGGCGGCCAGAAACAGCGCGTGGCCATAGCGCGCTCGCTGGCCATGAACCCGGACGTCATGCTCTTCGACGAGCCGACGAGCGCCCTGGACCCCGAGATGATCGGGGAGGTTCTGGACGTCATGAAGCAGCTCGCCGCGGACGGCATGACCATGGTGGTGGTCACCCACGAGATGGGCTTTGCGCGGGATGTGGCGCACCGCGTCATATTCATGGCAGACGGGCTCATCGTGGAGGAAAACACCCCGCACGAGTTCTTCGCCAACCCCAGGGAAGCGCGGACCAGAGAGTTCCTGCGCCGTGTAATCGGCTGATGCGCGGGGGGATCCGCATAAGTCATGAGAAGACCCCGATCCTCTTAAAGAGTGCGCTTATCGGGGTTGTGGCCGGCGGGTTCTCCACCCTCTACCGCATGCTGCTTTCCGCAGCCGAGACCCTCTGTTTTACCATCTACGATTTCGTGCGCGGGCACCTGGTTTATCTGCCGGTGCTCCTCGCGGGGCTGGCGCTGGCCGGCCTCGTGCTCGGCTGGGCGGTCAAGCGCTTTCCCCTGATTTCCGGCAGCGGCATCCCGCAGGTCAAGGCCATCCTGGCCGGCTACCTCAAGGACCGCTGGTACACCACGCTGCTCTGCAAGTTTGCGGGCGGCGCGCTCGCCATTTTATCTGGCCTGTCGCTGGGCCGGGAAGGCCCGTCCATTCAGATAGGCGCCTGCGTGGCGGACGGCATAGGCAGGCGGATTTCCCGCTCGCAGACGGAGCGCAAGGTGCTCATAGCCGGCGGCGCGAGCGCTGGCCTGGCGGCGGCTTTCAATGCCCCGCTTGCCGGCGTGCTATTCGCCTTCGAGGAAATCTTCCAGTACCTCTCGCCCGTCATGCTGCTCGCCACGAGTATCTCGGCGGTGGCCAGCGACTACGTCTCCCGCCTCATCCTGGGCACGGCGCCCATTTTCCGCATGCCCTTAGAGGAAACCCTCCCGCTCTCCGCTTACTGGACGCTGCTCGTTCTGGGCGGTTTTCTGGGGCTCGCGGGGGCGTTATACAACTTCACCTTGATTTCCGTCTCGCGCGAGTACAAGAAGCGTTTCAAGGCGCGCCCGCTGCTGCGTCCGGTGCCCATATTCCTCCTGACCGTCATTCCGGGTCTCTGCTTCCCGTACATCCTCTGCGGCGGCCACGCGGCACTCACCAAGCTTTCCGTGGAAACCGGCCTGCTCTTCCTGCTCGCTCTGCTCGTGCTCAAATTCCTGTTCTCCGTCGTGAGCTTCGCCTCCGGCGTCCCCGGCGGCATCTTCTTCCCGCTGCTTATCATAGGTGCGCTCCTCGGCGGCGTATTTGCCAAGATAGCGGCGCTCCTGCCGGGCGTGGACAATGAACTGTTTCTGAACTTTGTTATTCTCTCCATGGCCGGGTTTTTCGCGGCGGTGGTGCGGGCGCCCATCACGGGTGTGGTGCTCCTTTCGGAGATGACCGGCTCCCTCACGCACATGCTCTCCCTCGCGCTCGTAAGCATAATCGCCTACGCCGTGGCGGACGCCATGCGCAGCACGCCGGTGTACATCTCCCTCATGGAGGACCTGGTTCCGGAAGCCACGAAAGGAAAGGGCGCCAAGGGCCTGATTCTCTTCGAAGAGCTCCACCGATTTTTTGACAAAGACTAAGCAAATAATCCTTGCACTTCCCTCGTCCCGTATGCTAAGATATTCCCGTTGAGCCGGCGTGGCGGAATTGGCAGACGCGCTGGATTCAAAATCCAGTGGTGGCAACATCGTATCGGTTCGACCCCGATCGCCGGTACCAAACCGAATATCGGGAAATAATGACGCAGGATTTTTTTCGTTTCGCGAGGCGCGCGAGCGCGCGACGAAGTCGCGTACATGGACGTACGTAACTGAGGAGCAAGCGAGCAGCAACGCGGCGAAACGGAAAAAAGACAAGTCAGGCGGTCTTGGCGGAATTGGCAGACGCGCACGGTTGAGGGCCGTGTGAGGCAACTCGTGGGGGTTCAAGTCCCTTAGACCGCACCAAAAATACTAAGTCCCCTTACGGGGACTTAGTATTTTTATGTGAGCGGTCTAAGGGACTTGAACCCGAAAGGGCGGTGGCCAAAATTTCAAGTTATGCACGATTTTATTTCCTCGTGTTGTATGTGATTCCATAAAATAGGCGAAATTCGGCCAATTTCGCGAAGGTTAGCTATTGCTAATCGTGCATAACTTGAAATTTTGGCCATGGGGCGCCCGCGGGGGGTGTTTTTTGTTATACTGTTACCGTGAGGACAAGGAGGCTTGGGAGATGGACGTAATCGAAATCAAGGGGCTCGTTAAGAACTTCGGAAAGCTCACGGCCCTTCGAGGGGTAGACCTGAATGTGAAGCAAGGTGAGGTACACGCGTTTCTGGGGCCGAACGGCGCCGGAAAGTCTACCACCATCCGCTGCCTTCTGGGCATTCTGCGCGCCACGAAGGGGAGCGTGAAGATGTTCGGGCTGGACGCATGGAACTATGCCGTGCCGCTCCATAAGCGCGTGGCGTTCGTGCCCGGCGATGTGAATTTGTGGAATAACTTTACGGGAGGCGAGGTTATCGACCTCTTTCTGTCTTTATCCGGGCGCACGCCCAACCCCAAGAAGCGCGCGGAGTATCTGGCGCGTTTCGAGCTGGACCCCACCAAGAAATGCCGCACCTACAGTAAGGGCAACCGCCAGAAGGTGGCGCTCGTGGCGGCGTTCTCCGGCGACGCGGACCTCTTCGTCCTCGACGAGCCCACGAGCGGCCTCGACCCGCTCATGGAGAAGGCCTTTCAGGATGCCATACAAGAGGTAAAGGCGGAGGGAAAAACCGTGCTGCTTTCTTCGCATATCATGAGTGAGGTGGAGAAGCTGGCGGACAGCGTGAGCATAATCCGCGACGGAAAAATAGTCGAAGGCGGCTCCATGGCAAGCATTGCAGCCAAGGCCAAGGGCCGCACGCTCGAAGAGTTCTTCCTTTCGGAATACGAGGAGAAATAACCCGCATGGAGACCAACTTCGCCAAGCTCTCGCGTTACTTCCTGTTCCTGTGCCGCCGGGAGCGCATAGCTTCCCCGGTCTGGATCATAGCCTTGACCGCCGCAACCGTTATCTTTGGTTCCGTCTATCCGGGCATGCTCCCGGACGAGGCCGCCATGCAGCAGATGGCCGCCACCATGAACAACCCCGCCATGATCGCCATGATGGGCCCGGTATACGGCATGGAAGACCTGTCCCCCTCGAGCCTCATGTCGCAGCAGTGTCTGGTCTGGGTGCTTGTGGCCGCTGCCATCATGAACGTATTCCTCGTAAACCGCCATTCGCGCGTGGATGAGGAATTGGGCCGTCTCGAAATGTTCCGCGCCATGCCCGTCGGCCGCATGACCGGCGCCGTGGCCACAGCGCTCTTCGCGTTTTGCGTAAACCTGCTCATCAGCGTCCTCACCGCCGTCTCGCTTCTCATCATGAACATGGACGGCACCACCGCCGCGGGCGCCTTCGCCTACGGGCTGGCCATAGGCGCGGTGGGTATGGTGTTTGCCGCGCTCACGCTCCTCGCCGCCCAGCTGTTTTCCACGGCGCGTGGCGTTACGGGCTTCGGCATGGTGGCGCTGGGCATCCTGTATGTCCTGCGCGCCATGGGCGACGTGCGCGAAAACGCGCTCTCTATCGTCTCGCCGCTGGGCCTGGCGCTTCGCCCCGAGGCATTTTACGAAAACAACTACTGGCCGCTCTTCCTGCTCGCCCTGGAGTTTGCCAATATCATTCTTCTGGCGCTCGGCATCTGCGCATACCGCGACCACGGCATGGGACTGCTACCTGCCGGGAAAGGGCGCGCGTACGCATCGCAGGCCTTACGGTCGCCTATGGGGCTGGCTTGGCGCCTTTCGATTAAGAGCACACTTGCCTGGGGCGCGGGCATGCTGCTGCTCGGCATAGCCTACGGCAGCGTCTGTACGCAGATAGAGAGTTTCTTAGAGAATAACCCCACCATGAAGGAGATGGTATTCCAGAACGACCAAAGCTCCATCCTGGATAACTACGTGGCCGTTATCTACAGCCTCATGGCCATGCTGGCCAGCGTCCCGGTCATGCTCTCGGCCATGCGCATCCACGGGGAGGAAAAGCACGGCAGGCTCGAACAGATCTTTGCCAAAAGAGTCTGGCGCATAGACTTCTTCATAGCCTTCCTCTTTATAGGGCTGATGGAGAGCTTTCTCATGCTGCTCCTGCTTTCCACGGGGCTGGAGGTTTCCTCCGGCGGCGCGCTGGATTCCGCCACGCAGCTTGCGGCAGGCCTCGTCTACCTGCCGGCCGTCTGGTGCATGACGGGCATAGCCGTCTTCTTCGTAGGCGTGCTGCCCAAACTCACGCCGGCCGTCTGGGCCATCTTCGCCTACAGTTTCTTCATGTCCTACTTCGGGCGGATGCTGGATTTCCCGGAGTGGGTCATAAAAGCGACCCCGTTCGGTAGCACGCCGCGCCTGCCCATAGAGGACTTCGCCGCGCAGCCGCTTGCCGTGTACATCACCCTTACTGTCGTCTTATTAACGTGCGGCATAGCCCGCTTCCGCGTGCGGGATATCGGCAGGGTATAAGCTGAAATCCGCTTCCGGGTGCAGGATTCCGCCCGATTTCATTCTATTTCTCTGATAATAATTCAGACGATTCCGACTATCTGCGAAATCGTTTACTTTTTCAGCGTCTTATTTCATAATTAGTGCAGGTGTATAGCTGTTGTGATAAATGTATCACGAGGAGGAAATTGAATGGCAAAGATGAAAGCAATGGCCATGCTCGGTTTGGACAAAATCGGCATGATCGAAAAGGAAGTACCGGTCTGCGGACCCATGGACGCTATCTGCCGTCCGCTCGCCATGTCGCCGTGTACGTCTGACGTGCACACGGTATGGGAGCACGCGCTCGGCGATCGCCAGAATCTGATTCTGGGGCACGAGGCATCCGCAGAGGTGGTTGAGGTAGGAAGTCTGGTCAAGGACTTCAAGCCCGGCGATAAGGTTATTGTCCCGGCTATCACGCCGGATTGGGAAGCGGTAGAGTCCCAGATGGATCTGTCGCAGCACTGCTACGGCATGCTCAACGGCTGGAAGTTTTCGAACATCAAGGACGGTGTGTTCGGCGAGTTCTTCCATGTGAACCAGGCGGACGGAAACCTGGCGCATCTGCCGGCAGGTATGGATATTGAAGACGCGGTTATGCTCTCCGACATGGTTCCCACCGGATTCCACGGCGCGAACCTCGCGGAAGTCGCTTACGGCGAGACCGTGGCGGTTATCGGCATAGGCCCTGTAGGCCTCATGGCGGTAGCGGGCAGCGTACTGCGCGGCGCAGGCCGTGTGTTCGCGGTGGGTTCCCGCCCGAACTGCGTGGAGGCCGCCAAGTTCTACGGCGCCACGGATATAATCAACTACAAGAACGGCGACATAGTCGAGCAGATTCTCGCGGCCAACGGCGGCAAGCCGGTGGACAAGGTCATCCTGGCCGGCGGCGGTCTGGAGACGTTTGAGCAGGGCGTCAAGATGGTACGTCCGGGCGGTATCGTCTCGAACATCAACTACCTCGGTACGGGCGACTACATCAAGATTCCGCGCGTGGAGTGGGGCCTGGGCATGGGGCACATCCGCATCATCGGCGGTCTGATGCCCGGCGGCAGAAAGAACATGGAGTACCTGGCCCGTCTCATGACCTACGGCCGTCTCGATGTCAAGCCGCTGCTCACGCACCGCTTCGAGAACTTCGAGGACATAGAGCCGGCGCTGCTCCTCATGAAGGACAAGCCCGCCGACCTCATCAAGCCGGTGGTACGCGTAGGCTGATTTAACTAAGTAAAACGCACAGAAAAAGGAGCGCCGCAGACCGCTCCTTTTTTCTGTATTGGAGGATTGTAATTATGCCTATTCGTCCTGCAGAGCGTCGTATCCCTCTTCGCCCGTGCGGATTTTGACTACGTTTTCTACATCGGAGACGAATATTTTGCCGTCTCCGAAGTTGCCGGTATACAGTGCCTTCTTGGCCGCCTCGACCACGGTTTCCACCGGAATCTTGCTCACCACGATCTCTACGCGGATCTTGGGCAGCAGGTGCGGCTCAATCTGTACGCCGCGGTAGTATTCCTTATCGTGGCCTTTCTGCATGCCGTAGCCCATAATGTTGGACACGGTCATACCGGTTATGCCTATCTCCTGCATGGCCGCGTCAAGCGCTTCGAAGCCGCTCGGCCGCGTTATGATGGAGACCCATGTAAACTTGGGCGCATTCGGGTCGCGCACCGACGCAGGCCGCCTGGTATCCGTAACGGTAACGGAAGGCGCCTTGGGCGGCACCGAACCGGGCGCCGGAATGGCTTCCGTAGGAACCGAATCCGTGCCGGTAGCACCCACGCTCTGTACGCTGTAAACGAAGTCCGCGTAAGCGCTCGGCAGGCCGTGCTCGGAAACGTCGAGTCCCTGAATTTCCTCTTCGGCCGAAACCCTGAGGCCTATGGTCTTCTTGATAAGGAAGAACGTGATGAACATGGCAATGCCCACGAACACGCCTATGGCAAGCACGCCCACCACCTGCGCCAGCAGGAGGCTTGCACCGCCGCCGAACAGCAGGCCGCCGTCCTGCGCGAGGAAGCCGACCAGAATCGTGCCCACCGCGCCGGCCGCACCGTGTACAGCCACCGCGCCTACAGGATCGTCTATGTGCAGCTTCTTGTCGAGGAACTGTATGAAGCCCACGACCACGAGCCCGCTTATTATGCCAATGATAATGGCGCCTACCTGATTGACCGCGTCGCACCCGGCGGTTATGCCTACGAGACCGGCGAGCACGCCGTTAAGCGTAAGCGAAACGTCCGGAGACTTGTATAGCAGCCAGGTGAGCAGCAGAACCGTGACACCGCCCGCCGCAGCGGAGAGGTTGGTCGTCACGAAAATGTGGCCCATGGCAATCAGAGAGTCGTCATCGCCGGCAGCGACCGTAGACGCGCCATTGAAGCCGAACCAGCCAAACCACAGGATAAAGACACCGAGCGCGCCTATGGGAATGTTGTGTCCCAGGATAGCCCGTGACTTGCCGGTCTTGGAGTACTTGCCAATGCGGGGCCCGAGCATGGCCGCGCCCACGAGAGCCGCAACGCCGCCCGTCATGTGCACTATGGTGGAGCCCGCGAAATCGTGGAAGCCTGCGCCCACGTTGTTCAGCCAACCGCCGCCCCAGGCCCAGTGCGCTTCGATCGGATAAACGAGGGCGCTTATCACGATGGAGTAGACGCAGTACGCGGAGAACTTGGTGCGCTCCGCCATGGCGCCGGAAACGATGGTGGCCGCCGTGGCACAGAACACCGTCTGGAAGATAAAAAACGACCAGGGCGTTACGCCGTCAGGCGCCGCGCCGTCGAGTGTGTCACCCGTAAGTGCCAGGTCCGGTGTGCCGAGGATTCCCGCGCCCGCCACAGAAGTGCCGAACATAATCGAGAAACCCACAAGCCAGTAGGCTATGGATCCGAATGCATAGTCCATAATGTTTTTCATGACTATGTTGCCGGCGTTCTTCGCGCGGGTGAAACCTGCCTCCACCATAGCGAAACCCGGCTGCATGAACATGACCAGCACAGCACCAAGCAGCACCCAGATAGTGTTTGCTGATGAATACACCATAAAATCTACCTCCTATTCACCCTACAAAAATATAAATTCATTTAAGAGGATAACACCGGAGTGGCAATCTGTCAATAAATTAAAAATATTCTGAAAATTCGAATAACGACACCAAAAAAACTTGTACGAATGCACAAACAGGGGCCGGAAACGGCTAAAAAGCGTGTGTTTATATAACCTGTGTGGGCTGAATCAGCGTGCGCGGCAGGTGGTCTAAGAGGGCGCCGGCCAGCGCGGCGGTGTCTATGGGCTTGCTGATAAACCCGTCAAACCCGGATTCGAGGAACATGTTTTCCATACCCTGCACCGCATTTGCGGTAAGCGCCACGATGGGCACCGAGGAAACATCCATGCCGAGCGCGCGGATTTTCTGCGTAGCTTCCACGCCGTCCATGACGGGCATCATGTGGTCCATGAGCACGAGGTCATAGTGGTTCTCGCAGACCTTCTTAATGGCCTGCGCGCCGTTTATGGCGGTGTCCACCTGCACGCCGTAAGGCTCCAGCATAAAGCCGGCTATGTCCAGATTAATCTCTATGTCGTCCACCACCAGGATGCGGGCCTCCGGCGCGCGGAACTTGGTCATGGTATGCGCGGTATGCGGCAGGTCGGAAACCTCGCCGGCGCGCAGCGGCAGGGTAATGGTAAACGTGGAGCCTTTCCCGTACTCACTCTGAACGCTCACGGTTCCTTTCATGAGGTCTATGAGCCGCTTGGTTATGGCCAGGCCGAGGCCCGTACCGGATATGTTCTTGTTCTTAATCACGTCGAGCTGCACAAACTCGCTGAACAGCTTCTCCAGGTCCTCCGCCTTGATGCCCACGCCCGTATCGCGAATCACAAAGCGAATCTCACGCCCCTCGCCGCGCTGCACCTCGAAGTCCACCCAACCGCTGGGCGTATACTTGTAGGCGTTGTTGAGCACGTTGGTGAGAATCTGCCGGATGCGCTTGGCGTCGCCGAAAAGCACCTCGGGCAGGTCCTCCGCGAAATCGCGGTGAAACGCCAGGTTCTTCTGGTTGAGCAGCATGTCAAACACCGTGGTCAGGCTGGCGAGCATCTCGCCGAAGTCGAAGTACTCCTCTATGAGGTCCATCTTTCCGGACTCTATCTTGGAGAAGTCCAGAATGTCGTTGATCAGGTCGAGCATGACCGTGGAGGAGGTCTGTATCTTGCTCAGGTAATCGCGCTGCTTTTCCGTGAGCGTGGTGCAGTTCATCATCTCCGAGATGCCAATGATGGCATTCATAGGCGTCCGGATCTCATGCGATATCGCCGCGAGGAAGTCTGACTTCGCCGCGTTGGCGCGCTCGGCCTCGCTCTTGGCCTGGACATAGTCCGTGGTATCCGTAAAGACGGTCATGTAGCCTTCTATAATCCCCTCGCGGTCCCACATAGGCCGCACCATGAGGTGGTAGTAGCGCCGGTCCCCCTTGCCGGAAAAGTCCACAGTCAGTTCCGTGTCAAACGAAGCCGCCTCCGAGTTGGACGTCCACAGATAATACTCAATCGCGTCGTGCACGGTGGCATGGATAATCCCGTAGGTGAGCTCCCGAAACGTCTTATTCTTTACAATTCCGAACCCGGCTATCCCCGCCGCATCCAGATACGACTTGGTGCAGTAGGCGAGCTGGCCCTCCTTGTCGAAGAGGAGAATAAAATCCAGGCTGTTGTCGAGGAGCAGGCGCATGTACTGCTCCATCCGGGATTTCTCCGCGCGGATTACATCGGACAGCCGGTTCTTGGCGTCGAATGTCACGCGGTTGCGCTCGGCAACCAGCTTCTCGCGCTTAAGCTCCCGGGTCAGCCGCTTGTTTTCCAGCTCCAACCGGCGGAGTTCCGCTTCGGTATCTATGGGAATGAGGTTCGTTTTGGGACTCATGGCCTTCCTCTAAATCGCGCAGGCAATAAACGTGTCGTTATGAAAACGGTTAGCGTAGTTCGTCTCGCCCGCGGTCTTCAGCGGGCAGACCTCCCCGCCGGAGTAGGCGAGGGTAAAGGGTGTCCGGGTCGGCGCGAACTTATCGCGGACCAGATGCGCCTCCTTCAGCGGCTCGAACTCCATGGCGTACAGCCGGCCTATGCAGGAAAAGGAGATGAGTGCGCCCGGTGCGCCGTCCGCAAGCAGCTCGTCCAGCTTTTCGCCGGTGGCATACAGCACCGAGGGTTTGTCTATGTTGCCCACGGACAGGGTGGCGCCCACGGGTATATCTCCGCCGCAGACCGCGTATCCCTCCGGCGTGATGGCGAAGATTATACGCACCACGGGCGGGCGGCCGTCCCCCAGATCCACGATAAACGGATAGGAGTTCATGCCCACGATTACGTCGTTCTCGTCCTTGGTAAGGCCCAGGTCCATGAGGAACTCGCTCACGGGGCGGTTGTTTATGGCTTGAATCTGGTTGCCGCTCACGGCGGTCACCACGCCGGTATTCGCCAGGATGCGGTCGGGCGGTATGGTCGCCACGTAGAAGCGCGGGTTTACCTCACCGTAGACCAGCACGAAAGCGTAGCGGTCTGCGTAGATGCCTTCGTTAAAAAGCACGCGGCTGTTCAGATAGTCGGTGGTGTCGTCCACCGCGGTGGTCCCAAAGTTCAGCACGCCGCCGGAGGCCTTGTCTATGGCCTGCACGAGGAAGTCACCGCCCGCGTTCATAAGCAGCGGCAGGTAGCTCAAGATGAGCGCCGGCTTGTTCGCGTTCGCTATCCCCGCGTTTTCCGCTTCGAAAACCGCGCGGGCGTATCCCTCCAGAATGGGGGCTTCCGCCTCGCCGGGAATGGGCTCGGTCAGGCCGGGCTGAAAGTATACGTCATCCGAAGTAAGGATGTGAAAAGACAGGCACTCCAGAATTTCCGTAGCCGGGTCTACCGCACCCAGCGTGGTGCAGCCGACTACCGGAAAGGGCAGCGCGCGCGCTATGGCCTCATATGCGCCGCTCTCTATAAACTCCGGATAGGCGTTTACGAGCGCCACCGTGCTCCGGCCCAGAGGACCGAACGCATCCAGCTGCGTCTGAATTTCGCTGACGGCGGCCTCGGTGTCGTCCACCTCATTAGTAAAGGCCGTAAAGGATCTGATCATGTTTTCCCTCCAAGTTCCCGCGAAGCGCCAAACAAACCCGCGCTCCTCTCTCTATTGTATGTAACGTTACATTCCTACCCGTTTCCCGCCTCGCTAAACACCCGCTTTCTAATGAGATCTGCGTCACGCTGTGCGATTTTTGCGTTTCGGTCCGGGATTTCATGCCCGTCGACCGTCTTCAGCCCGTAAACTGCGGACCGAAACGAAAAAATCGTGACCAAACTAGCTTTTTAATGACAAAACCCAATCGTAGGCTGGACCGAAACGCAAAAAACGCACAGAGATGGTGGGAAGCCATGTGATTAAACCGCGGAAAACAAGGTATATATATGAAAAGTACAGGCGCGGTTTGTTGGGACAACTGGATGGATTACGTAAAACGGGGGGCACTGGCCCGCAGCAAAAAAGGAATGACGCTCGTCGAAGTCATGGTGGCATTTGCCATCGTGGCGGTGGTGAGCGTTTCCGCTATTGCGGGACTTATGACCGCGCTGAACACCCAGATGCGCGCCGTGGACAGCAAGAATGACGCGGCGGCTGTGGAGAAACAGATTGCGGAAGGCGAGGCCCTGCCGGCGGATGTGCAGGACCTTAATCTGACCTTTGCGGGCTATGCCATTGGCGACAGCAGCGCGGACACATACACGGACGGCTCACGCTCCTACACGGTGGTCACGGGCGAAAACGCCAAGGACCCGTTCGTGGTACTGCTGGGGGACATGACGGCGAGCCAGTATACGGCGCTTTCGGGGAAGTTCGGGACGACCAACGTGAACTCCACGCGGCAGGCGAACGGGAAATGCTACGGCGGCAATGGCACGTTCAGCGTGCCGGTTTCGGGCGTGTACCGCATAGAGTGCTGGGGCGCCGGTTCCGACGGGGCTACCGGGCCGTACGCCATGGGCGAGATTCGGCTGGTCCGCGGCACCAAGCTATATCTGTTCGCGGGCGGCAGGGTGGACAACCCCACGTCCGGCGTGTTATATAATAACGGCATGAGTGACGTGCGGATAGTAGCGGGCGAATGGGACTACAGCGCGTCCCTGGCCGGCAGACTGATAATCGGGGGGACCGGATACGGCTCTGCGTTCCCTGTGGTCGAAGGCTATACCTTCATAAATACGAAGGAGATTATGGCGGGGGTGGCCGCGCCGGATCCGCTGGATACGGGCTACGATCCGTTTCAGCCGGACGCGCCGGGCGCTACGGTAAACGGAAACAGCGGCGGCGGCATGATTCGCATTACATACCTGGGGAGCGAGACGGAATGAAATACCGGGGGGTTATAAAGAGCATCCTATATAAATGTAAGCAGACGCGCGGGAGCGCGCTCGTTTGGGCCATGGTTTCCATGGTCATTTTGCTGCTTACGGTGGGGGTGGTGGCTACGGTGGTCACGACCTCGTACCGCAATACGGCCACTTCGCAGGTCGAGACGCAGGCCTACTACACGGCGCGCACGGTGAACGAGCGGCTCATGAACTGGCTTACGGGAACGCCGGAGTTCGCGGCTTCCATAGAGACGGGCTCGCCGGACGACTTCATCCGCAGCCTTAAGGCGGATTCGGACCGCACGCTTACGCAGGCCTATACCGAGGCGGACCTCGGCGAGGGAATGGGCAGTGCCGAAGCGGAAATCAAGATGGACAGCGCGGGCGAGAAGATAACGATTAAGGTCACCGCGAAGTTTGCGGGCGACGCGCACACGATAACCAGCAATCTGGTGCTCGGCGACGGGGCCATATACACGATAGAGGAATTCGGCCGGTTATTTGACGCCAGCACGTATGACCCGGACGTGGCGTGGGGGAGCGAGGTGAACAGTCTTACCTCCTACACGCGGGATTCGAGCCCCATAGTGGTGGGGAATGAAAAGCAGGGCGACCGCGCGGCCATGACGAATTACAACAACAACGTGAACGATACGAAGACGGCCTCGGCCGTGACGGGGACCCGCGAGCTTACGTGGATTAACATAGACGGCTGGAACGAGGTGGCCGGCACGGCGGTTTACCCTGCCAACGCGGATGCCACAGGCTCGGACACCTCGCCGGATATCCGCCGCTGGGTTACGCCGCCGAACGGGCGGTGGACGCTCAATCCGCTGCAGTACGCTTCGAATCAGGGGACGAGCAGTACCTCGCAGAACAGCGCCACGGCGGAGTCTAATACGCGCATTAGCATGCTGTCCGTAGGCAATGCCAACGCCAGCGATTTTACCGGCAAGGACCTGTATCTGCGCTTGGCCGGTAACAGCGGCAACGCGCCGGCTACCGGCGACAAGTCCTACTACAACGCGCTTATCGGGCTGGACCTTACGGACAACAAGAACAACACGACGAGCAACAGCTACGTGGAGTATTACGACAACAACCGCTACGCGAACGCGCAGAGCCTTTGGCATCCGCAGAACTGGAACTCATTCACCATGTTTACGCAGGCGACGGGGCAGAAGGTGATAGACGCGGGCGTGGACACGAACATAGTGCTGGGGCCGTACATGCACGTGCACCGGCTGGACACAACCTATAAAGGATACGGCGACTATTGGAACTGGGGCCGCTACATAGCCAACCCCTGGTACGGACAGAGCGCCGGGGACATGAATGAGGCTTTCCCGGGCAACGCCTACCATGAGGCTTATGATTTGGCGCGCGTGGGCATGTCTTTTATCCCGGAGTACTATGGCAACGACGCGCGGTTCTTCTTCTTGGACAACAGCACGAAGAAGGTCATGTTCCTGCAGGGCGTGAACGTGCTGGACCAGAACGGCGGACAGAATTCCGTCATCTACTCGCTGCGCAGCACGGAACTGGGCGGCGGGCTCGAGAAGTCTTCCAACGCTTACGCGGACGGAAACGGGCAGACGACGCGCCACGTGAACAGCAACGTGGACGGCATGAGCTACGGTTTCGCGCCGGCGTATACGAACTACTTCCCCGTGACCACGCGCTACAGCCAGATATTCTATAACACGGACATAATCCTGCGCACGCCGTCCGGCACTTCCACGCCGCGCACGAGCCGGATTCTGGATGCCACGCTGCCCAACGACGGGACTTATGCGGAGAACAACCGCTTGTATGATTTCGGCACTTACCGGAGTTACCTGAGTGAGATTTCCGCGGAAGCGGCCGTGCAACTCAAGGAAAAGAAGATTAACTATTTTAATGACCCCTACAACCAGCAGTTCTCGCCAACGGTGAAGATAATCGGCGGGAACATGTTCGTGGGCGCGGGCCAGACGCTGAACATAGACGGCGGCCGGATCAACCCCAAGAACAACGAGAAGACGCTCACGGTATCCCCGGATGCCATAACCATAGAGGCGGGCGCCACCGTGAACATTCGCGGGCGCGTGCGCACGGGCGATGAGCTTGACGGGAAATACAGTGACGGCGACTACGTGGGGGCGGCGGCCTACCCGGCGGTGACCACGGATATTTACGTGGGCGGCGCGCTGAACCTGCTCGTGGGTTCGCAGTCGCAGGGCAACATCATAGTAAGCTCCGGCGGGGCGCTCACCATAGCGGGCGGCTCGGCCTACTTCGGCAACATCTACGTGCAACACGGCGGCACGCTGACCATAGAAAAGAACGCGGTCATTAACGGCGACATCTACTGCGCGGGGACGCTGAACCTGAAGGGGAGCTTCACGCTGAATGCGCCGGCAGACCTTGCGGACAACCCGGACACGGCGGAGATAGACGAGTCCAATCCGGAGAACCACGGCGTCTTTCTCTTCAACAGCGAGGTGGCCGGTACGGCGACGCTTGTCATAGCGGATAAGAACATGACCATCAGCGGAACGTCCGGCAAGGTGCACGCTTTCGGCGGGTATACGGAAATCGTGGACGAGGGCAATCTGGACAAGACGTCCGGAATATTCTGCGACAAGGAGTTCGGGAAAGGGCGCGACACGGAGGACAACACGTGCCTGCACTGGACCGGGACGGGTCGCTACTGGACGCGCGAATAGGCGGGGGGACGGATGAATCGCAGACGGCTTACGGAACTGAAGAAGAATCGCGCGGGCGGCTTTACGCTGGTGGAAGTTGTGGTGACCATGCTGGTCATGCTCATCGTGGTGGGCCTCGCCATGGGGTTTTTAATTTCCGGCGGGAACTTTCTTTCGAACGCGGAGCGGGAGGCGGCGGATAAGACCCTGGCCGAGGACGGCGCGGACTACGCGCGCGACCGTCTGCTGAACGCGCGGCAGGTGCAGGTGGCGTACGGCGGCAGCCTTGCGGAAGTGCAGGCAGTGGCCACGGACGCGGCCATACTGTTTATCGGGGACGAGTCCGGTGAGCGGGCCGCGGCGGTGGGGCGGCTGTACTACATCCTCCCCGGCGATGAGCAGCCGCTGGATGTGCTGGGCAGCTCCCGTTACGGCAGCACCGGCCTGGCCATGGCCTACGCTTCGGAGAAGCGCACGCGCTCCGGCATTGACCCCGAGGAAGCGCTGGCGGAGGACATGCAGAAAATCTTCTCACTAAAGATGACCACGGTGCGCGGCGGCAAGCCGGCGTTCGAAAGCGAAAAAACCTTCCGCCTATACGACTACAACGTCCTGCTACTGGAAGAGGAACCCGATTCCGAAGAAATAGCCACCTGGGAAAACGGCGAAACCGCAACCCCGTTCTACCTCCTCATCCGTGGATAATCCACACCCAATTCAGCAGCATAGTCTTGCGCGGGTACCGAATCCCGTCATTGCCGGGTTTATCCCGGCAATCCAGTGACGTAGTCCGCGCATGCTGCACCGTCACCAGCCGGGCTTGCCTGTGCCGCCGTTAGGTGGCTCCCGTCTATCCAGTATTAGCGACAGGAACAGTTATTGTAGGTGGCGGAGGAATGCTTATTGGTGGGGCAACTGCTTATGCTGAAGGGGGAAGCGGCTCTGATATAATAGCTTCGGCGCTTAATACAGGAACCGATTACGCTACAGCGCAGCTGATTACGGGCGGGTTCTTAGAGTTCACTACCGTACCCAGGATAGTGTATCCTCCTTATGATGGATTTTATATTAGGCCAACTGATGTATTAATAGAGGAAGGAACAACAATCAGCAGAATAGGTGAAGCAAAGGGCGGTTTTTTTGCGGCTCCTGAGGGCACGCCTTTTGAGGCGAGATCTTTGCCAGAGTATAAAAGATACGGAACTGTGCATATATATGAAGTTGTTAAGCCAATTCCGGCCAAGAAAGGTATAACTGCTCCATGGTTTGGGCAAGTGGGGTATGGAACCCAATTCAAGTTTGAAAACGATATCTTCTATTTACGTGATAATGGCTACCTTAAAGAAATCATTTCCAGTGGAACGATTGGTGAATAATTATGAAAACAATTGCTGAAATAAAAAGAATCATCGAAACTCATGCTGCAACCATTCATGCGCCTGCACGACTGTTACCGGAATTTGAACACTCGGACAGGGTGGATCCCCGGGTAATTTTCCTGGAAGGAGGAGAGTACCACTATCGTTGCATTACGGAGAGAGGCGCGGAAGCATTCCACTTGGCGACAAAAGATATTGACGAGTTGTTGTATGAGGTGTTTAAGCCAATCACTTTTGAAATGGCGGGTGAATATGAGTTACATAATCGGATTCCAGACAAAGACCCAAGGAGAATTATTTTTGATAAACAAATTAAGCTGTTGGCTCAGGTAAACAAAGACTATGCATATAAGTGCTATTGCGAACAGCAAGAAACACTTAGCAGATCTCCATACAATGACAATCAGAGGGTGGATGAGGCTGCTGTGCTAAGGGTTCGTGCCATGCAGCACTTTCAAAATAGAGACCTGTTAAGAACGACGATAAGGGAGGCTGATGGGGCAGCTTCTCTTGGTCCGAATTATACTTGGGAAGAAGTCTTGGCGAAGTATACGGCAAGAGGGTACTTGGGAGATGACATTTTTCGGAGAATAATTGCGGAAGCTATCACATTTAACTATGGGATTGAGGAAGTGTTTAGAACTCCTACCGGAAAGAACGGTAACCGGTTCCTGAAGGTGATACCGGAAAGTTTTATAAACCCGGATGGTACTGCAGAAGTGTACTTCGAAAACTTATTGCGGCGAGAGTATTTCCAGATAATCATTGACAAGCTTCGGGATGAAGGGATTCAAGTTCTCCATGATGAGAATTATATTTCTGACCGTAGAGTTGAATTACGTCATGATGGCCATGCTTTTTTCGCAATTCAAGACTACATGTTTGGTAACTACCTGTTCACGAAAGACAAAAACGACTTGTGGTTGGTAATAAAAATTGCAACACGTATAGCGCATAGAATAAACAATCAGGTGACTTGGAGCCTCGTATGGCAAGCGAACCATGGTATTTTATTGTGTGCAAATAAACCGCGTACAATAAACAGGAGAGTAAAACGAGCAAAGGACTCCTCTACATAATAAAGCCTTCTGACTTCTGCTTCTAACAGAGCTTAAGCCAGGCCAGATAATAAGTAGAGTTGGCAAGCCGGATGGAGGTCAATACGCTTCTACGTACGAGACGCCTCTTGCTGAGCGTTCTCTGCCGCCAAGATCGGGAACTGTAAAGGAATATCTTTATCGGGTTGATAAACCAATACCTGTATTAGCCGGCACGACTGCGCCCGCCTTCGGCCAGCCTGGGATGGGGATTCAGTATCTGTTTGGTCGTGATATTCAATATTGGGTAAAGAATGAATACTTAAAAGAATTGTTTTCTTTGGAATATAGCTTGGGAGGTACCTAGGAATGGTATTAAGCGAGATACAACGAAAAGTAGAGGAAATGGCACGTGCCATTAACGTTCCGGTTGATGATCTACCTGATTACGGAAAATCGAATAAATATTACTATAAGTTTATAAAGATAGAT
>JAISTV010000031.1 GCA_031272485.1 Eubacteriales Family XIII. Incertae Sedis bacterium | reverse complement strand
GGGGTCAGAGGGCACAAACACCGCGCTCACGTGCTTCACGCCCGCCGTATGATTCACACTGCTGTCCGCCGGATTCTGCGTCTCCGCATCGTCCACGCCATACGCCAGTCCGTCGCCGTTCTCGTCCCAGTACCATGTGCCGCTCGCCGCTGTCTCGCCCGTCGGGTTCGTCCCCGCCACCGCGTTCCCCGCGAAGTCGTACACCACATTACCGGAAATCACCGAGTCCGCCAGCGTGTTGTAATCGTCAAGCAGAATCGAACTGCCCGCAGGCGTCTCGCTCTCCTTCATCCGCGGCACAGCCTGCGTGACCATAACGACAGCATCTATCTCTATGGAAGTAAAGTAGTCGCTTGCCTTGTCGGTGCCGAAGCTCCCCGCCGCGTCCGACGGTGTCCACGTAGCCTTAAACGTATAGCCGCCCGGCTCCAGTCCGCCCACCGAATCATAGCCGGGTATGAGGGTCCCGTCGTTCCACGCCACCGTGCCCGCCGCCACATTGCCTTCACCGTCCTTGGCCACCGCGCTCACCGCCGAATCCGACAGGCGCGCGCCGTAAACCACGGACCCCGCCAGGATGTCCGAGATGACCGGCGTCTTCTTATTCACCGTGAGCTTCACCTGCAGAATGCCCGGCGCGTCGTTTTCATCCGCGCCCACGCTGTTCACGTCGCCGCCGTTCTCCGCTACGTATTGATACGTAAACGGCTTAATGGTAAGCGCCACCACGTATTCGCCCGCCGGCAGCTTGTCCAGATACGCGCCGCTCAGCGTAATGGTGTCCATGGGCTTCTCCTCGTAGTCAGAGCCGTCGGTCACATCGTTATTCAGGTTGTGCAGCGGACCTGCTGCCGCCACCGCCGCGCTTATCCCCAGCTCGTCCACCACGCTCTTCTCAATCACATACACATCGCCCACGCTATTGCCGTTCGTCTCAAACGTAAACGACTGGTTCTCCTTGGTCGTGCGCGTGTAGGCAAGCGGCGCCGCGTTCGTCGAGCTGTCCTCATAAACCACCAGCCCCGACGTATTCACCACGGTGTAGTTGCCCGCGTAGTCGTAGACGCGCGCGTAAATCAGCACGGCCTCCGGACCCTCTATGGAAAACGCGCTGCCGTCCGTCCAGCTGATCGAATCCCAATCCGTTTCTGCCACGAGCGGCACATCGTCCTTGTAGTACTGCGTCCGGCTCGTGTCAATCCCGGACATCTCGTCCGTGCCCGATATGGTCACGTCCACCGTGTTCTTAAAGAAGAACCCGAAGGTTATCCCGTTCAAAAACTCCGTAAACTTGTTGCCGCGCACATCTATGCTCGCGCCCGGCGCCGTCTTGTCCATCTTCCAGCCCACGGCGGTGGACCGCGAAATCCGCCCCGTGCTTATCTCGCGAATGTAGAACACAGCCGTGCCGTTCGCCGTCTCGTCCGTGGAGAGCGTAAGCGCCGTGCCCGCGTTCGTCCACGCGCCCTGGGCAAGCGCCGTAAGCCCCACCTGATAGCCATCTTCGGCCGTCACCGTATAGTCCGCCTTCACCCAGCCCGCGTCGTTCGGCGTGGGCACCTCGTAGTGCGTGCCCGCCAGCGCCGTAAAGCCCGCGCGTATGGTAGCGCTCCCTACCGTCACGCCCGTAATCTGGTAGTTGCTCATCTTCGGCCCGCCGCCCGTGAGGCCCGTCGGAAGGCTCGTCTCCAGCAGCCGGTCCGCGTCCGGGTCGCCCACGCCCGCAAACCGCGCGCCCAGATTGTTCACGTTATCCGGCGTGCCGTCCGCGTCAAACGTGAGGTTGCTCATCACAAGCGTCACGTCCGTCCCCAGCACATCGCCGTCCGCCAGCCCGTTAATCACCGCCCGGGATATGGTCGCGCCGTCCGTGCCGTCGTAGTCCTTGTCCGCCACCGTTATCGTGACCGTCACTTTCTTTTGTTGGATGTCAAATGCTACGTGGTTGGACTCTGCCTGCGTATAGTTCTGTGTCGCCGCGCTGACCGCATACACTTCGTACGAGCCCACGTTCACGGGGAGCCCCTCGCTGAAGCTGTCCTCGCCGTTCTTCTTATGCCACCACGTGAGAGCGCCGCCCGATTCGTTCTTCTCCACGCCCGGCTTAACCGGCTTATTCGTGTACGAGAGCGTCTGCTGCGCGTCCGGGTCGGAGATAACCAGCTCGCCGGGCGCCGCGTCCACCTTCCAGGAGAGCGCCGCCGTCTTCGTAGCAGCCACGGGCGTCTTGCCGTCCGCGCCGCGGTCCGTATAAGTAAGCGTAAGCGTACCGCTATAGTCCGCGGCAGCTAGCCCGGCCTTGGGCCGCACTGTCACGGTGACCGTCCCCTTAGCCGGCAGATCCGGCAGGGAAACCGCCGTCCCGCTGCTCGCGGCCACGCCGTTTACCTGCGTAATCTCAAACGCGGAATCCGCACCGAGGCTTACGCCGGCCCCCGTCAGCGCCTGGTTCCCGGAGTTCGTAATCGTAAACACCTGCGTCCCGGCGGAAGCGTACCCGTATACGCCCTCCCCGAAATCTTTGGCCGCCGGCGCAAGCAGCGCCTCATAGACGCGCTCGAAAACCGCCACAGGAACCTCCTGAGACGTGCTTGTCCCCTCCGTGTTGCGCACATCGACGGAATAATCCGTAGCCGTCCCCACGGCGGTGTTCACCTCGTACGTGGCCGTCTGCGTGCCCGAGCCTATCGCTATCCAGTCGGTTACCGGTACCTTAGCCGTTTCCGGATTGCCGTGTATGTACCACCGCACCTCCATGGGCTCCGAGCTCTGCGCCGTCACGGAAAGCGTAAACGGATCGCCTATGTATACGTGGGGATTGGTCCCCACCGGCTGCACGGTGATAAGCGGGACGTTGCCCACGATTTCCACCGCAACATTTACCATAATATCATTATAGTTACTGCTCGTAATCGTGACCGGAATCACCGCCGTGTTGCCCTCCTGCGCGGAGGCCTTCACGTTCACGTGCAACACATTCGAACTGTCCTTGGAAGGCGCGCCGTCTAAAAAGCCGCTCGCGTCCGTGGGCGTGCCTATGCTGTAGCTCACCGTGCCCAGCGACTTGCCGTCGCCCGGCGAGGGGAGCAGCGCAGTCAGGTCCAGCGTCAGACTGGATGCCACGTTCTCCTTGGCGCTAAGCGTCTGCGGCAGCCCCGAAATTGCCGGCGCCTTCTCTATGCTGCCCCGCAGGGAAGACGGGTAGGTGGGCGCCGTGTAGTTTTCGCTGAGGACCTCCACCTCTTCAATGATTATGAGCTTGCTCTGGCCCACACCGGCGCCGTCCGCAAAGTGCGCGCGCACAACCGGTCGGTAAACGCTGCCCGCCGTGTCGCCACCCGCGAGGTTGTTCGCCGTAAAGTTCACCGTGGCCGAGTCCGAGCCGTCGTAGGACCTGCCTATGGCCAGGAAGCCGTTCGTGTAGGTATCGTCCGTGACGCCCGTGAGCTTGCGCGGGGAGACCGTAAGGGAAATGGTCTTCTTCACCGTGCCCGAGCCGCCGTCGTAACCGGAAAGCTGCGTAAAGTCATAGCTATCCGGATCCGCCGGCGTAAACGTAAGCACGTAGCCCGTATTCGTCACGCCCGGATAGACGCTGTCCGCGTCCGCCTGCCAGCTGAACTGTCCGCCGCCCGACCCGGCGCCGCCCGAAAGCGTAACCTCCGAGAGCTTCACGCCGTAGGTTATGGGCGTAGCCGTAGGCCAGGTCACGCTGCCCACCGCCTTGCTCACGGTGAGCGGAATGCTTACGTCCTCCGGCGTATCATTGCCCGCTGCGTCCGCGTATTCCTCGCCCTTGGGGTTCACCACTATGTTCACCGTGTAACCCCCCGCCGCCAGCGTCTCGAGGTAGCTGGCCTTGAGCGTTATGGTCCCGTCTCCCAGCACGTAATCCGCATCCGGCGTAAGCACATTCGCCCCCACGGACACGCTCTTCACCGTGTTGCCGTTTAAGACAAGCGCCGCGCTCTTATCCGCCAGCGAGGTCTTCGTGTAGGAAAGCGTGCTGCCGTCGTACGTGCTGTCCGTGTAGATGACTATTCCGTTCGTGCTCAGCGCCAGGCCGTTGCCGGCGTAGTCGTAGACCACGGCAAACACCGCGCCCTTGAAGCTGCCGGGCAGCGTAAGCGTCTCGCCACGGGTCCAGTCCGCCGGTGCGGGGCTGCCGTTCACCTCCAGATTAAAGTCCGGTCCGGCGCACGAGGCCGTGCTTACGTCGCCCTCGTAGACAATGTACTTGGTCGCGGACGCATTGTACTCGGAATTGGCTGTCTCCGAGCCCGTGTCGGCGCCCGTAATGGTCACCTCAAGCGTGTTCTTGAAGAACAGCCCGAAGGTGATGTTGTTCAGGAAGGTTGTAAAGCCGTTGGACTTGACAGTTATAGAGCCCGTGGGCAGCGTGCGGTCCGTGCCGGCGGTCTCCTGATGCGCGCGGGAAATCTCGCCCGTGGCGGTGTTCTTCACATAGAAGGTAGTCGCAGTGGGCGCCACCTCTTGCGGATAATCGCCGCCCAGACTGAGCGAGCTGCTCCAGCTGCCCTCTGCAGCGGAAGCGGAGGAGAGCAGGTAGCCCTCTTTCGCCTGGAGACTGTTGGCCGCGTTTGACCATACGCCGGTATAGTCCGTGGGCGTCACGTAGCTACCCAGCACGAACTCGTACTGCGTACCGCGCACCGCCTCAAAGCCCTTAAGGATGGCGGCCGTCTGGCTTGCCGGCTGCCCCGTAAGCGCATAGTTAATCGCTTTGTTTCCGGTTATATCGAAGCCTGTAAACGTTACGTCAAGCCCCGTCGTGTCCGTCTCCGGAGACCCTATATCGCTGTAGACGCCCGTGCCGGTCACCACCTGCACGGCGCTTGCGTCCGCGGGAAGCACGCCTATGAGCTCCGTGCTTGCTATCTTCGCCGCGTCCGTGCCGTCGTAGGCCTTGTCCGCCACCGCCGCCGAGATGGTCACGGGCCGCTTCGTGGCCAATATGCCCGCGTAATCCACGGAGCCGGTCGTGTTGCTGCTTGAAATCGTCACGGTTATCTGGCAACCCACGTCGGCCGCCGTGAGCGTATAGGTGGCATGCGTGGCGCCGCCTATGTTGTTGCCGTTCCGCTTCCACTGGTAGGAAAAGTCGCCGAACGCGGCGCCTACCGGATTCGTCACGAGCAGGCCCGTGTTCGCCGTAAGCGTGCCGCCGTAGTACGCGTCACCCGTCACGGTTACTATGCCCGCGAGCGCCGCGTGTCCCGACTTGGGAGAAAACGTCTTGACCGCTGTCATGGTATTCCCGCCGTGCTGCACCTGCGTGTCGGTGGCCTCCACGATGGGATCCACCAGCCCCGTTATCTCCACTGTGTAAGCCGTGTCGGCCTTCAGCGCGGCGTATTCTATGTAGCCTTCCTCGTTACCCTGCATATTATAGATGCCGCCTTCACCCCAGGCATTATGATATTGCGCATTCCAGACGCCGTCCGAAATATTCAGCACCACAGCCGCGGAGCCGTCTTCCGGGATGAGCGTCACCGTGCCGCCCGCCGCAGGGTCTATCGCCTCGTCGAACCCCAGATACACTCTGCCGTTGGTGGCCGGGATATTCTGCAGGTGCGGCGTAGTGGTCGGGGGGAAGTCATAGCCCGGGTACCAGTAAAGTGATTTATCGGGCGGCGGGATGGTATACCACCGCACATCCGGCGGCCCGTCCACCGTAAAGCGCGCACGCCCTATGGCGGTGGCCGTCTCCTGTCCGCTCGCCGGATTGCCGGTCTTATAGGTCACTATAAAGGCGGCGACATGAACGCCCTTAGCCAGCCCCTGCTTGGGGATTATGCTCCAGGTGTTCGCGTTCGAACCGCCCGCCGGCACCGTGCCTATTACGGTCTCATCGTCCACGTACACCGGCCCGCTTATGCGAAACTCGTCTATGGCGCTGCCCGAAAGCTCCACGCTCACTATGCCCGCCGCCAGATCGCCGCTGTTCTCCAGCACGATATTCTTAAAGGAAAGCGCGTTGCTCGCGTAGCCTATGTTCAGTATGCCAAAGTCTATTTCCGCGTCTAATATGCTCGTAGTATCCTTCACGGCGACAGAAGCAGGCGCCACGATTTTAATATGCACCGCGTTAGCCATTGTCTTCGTCTGCTCCACGCCGTTAAGCGTATAGGTGAGCTGCAGGTCCGCCTTGTAGTCTCCCGCCATGAACGGCCGCGCCTTGACGATCCAGTAAGGCGTGTCGGCCTTGCCGCCGTTTTCTATGGAAGCCACCGGGTCGCCCGTGAGCTCGAACGCGCCCGCTGCCGGATTGCCGTTCAGGCGCTCGTTGACCAAAGTGACCGTGGCGTCATACGCGGTGAGCCCGCCGTCGCCGCCCACGCTCTGAATGGTTATGGCCTTCGCCGTTATCTCCGGTGCCAGGTCCTCGCCGTTCAGCACGTAGGTGCCCCAGTCAAAAGCCCCGCCGGCCGAAGCGCCCGGCAGGTACAGGTCGCCCGCGTTGTTTATGTCTATGGACACGGGTATATCCAGCGTGTGGCCGCCGTCCTCCCCGTTGTTATACACGACGTGCACGGTGGTCTTATAGGTCTTGGCCTCGGTAAAGGAACCCGCGGCATTCGGCTGAACCTTCCACGAGGTGTTGGTAGCGCCCGGCGCCACGCTGCCCGAGCCCGCGATAAGGGTAAAGGCAGACGAGTCACCGCCGGAAAGCGAGACAGTAATGCTCGAGGCACTGTCCGAGTAGCCGTCATCCGGCGAGGTGTTGGTAAGCGTTACGTCTATGGCGTTCGGCCGCTGATAGGCCGTGCTCGTAAAGTTCGGTTCAAAGACGATCTCCGGTGCCGTGAGCACCGCGTTGCGGTGGAAGGTCGCCACGAGGGTCGTGTCTGATCCGGGAACGGTAAGCGTGTACAGGTTGCTCGAGTGCGTCCACGCCGCCGTAAGCTCGTCCTCGGTAAGCGCAGGGTCCGTCTGCGCCACAAAGCTCGCAAGCCGCCAGCCGTCCGCCTCCACCGGCGTGAACTTGAGCGTGGAGTTAAGCGCCGCCTGCTTGACGCCCGTCTGCAGCGGGTCTATATAGACGTTGCCGGAATCCTCCGTAACCTGCCCGCCCGAGCCGTCCGCCGGCAGGACAGAGACGTTCACCGGGGTGAAGAGGCCCAGCGTGAGATTGTTGGGCATGCCTATGTCGTAGTTGTTGTAGAGGTTATAGTAGTCGTAATTCAAGGGGCCCGATACGTTCACCAGGCTGGTGTGGATGGCCGCATTCTCAATGTGGGAGATGTAGTTGTCCCCGGAGAAGAAGCTCTGCTGATGCAGAGTGTTGTCCAGCGTCTGCAGCTCGGTATTGTCTATGAATGCCGAGAAGGTGCCAAGGTTTCCGTTGAAGTAGGTCGTGCTGTAGGCCGGAATCTTGATGGTCTTCGGATAGTAGGTGAAAATGGCACCGCCGCCTCCAATGGCATAGGCAACTTCTGCCTGCGCCCCTTCTGCCAGGTCGCGAGCTGTACCTAAGGCTTGATTGTTGATGAACCGACCGCCGGTCAAGTTCAGCGTCACGCCTTGTTTTGACGAGTCGAGCGGCTTATCAATGGAATTAAAGTAGATGCCGCCGCCGCCGCGGGTAGCCGTATTGCCATCAAACGTAGCGTTCTCTGCAATGGTGATAGTTGCGGTCCCAATTCCGCTGAAAAGCGCGCCACCGCCGGTGCCGGCGTACATGGCGGCCGAGCCCGCCGTTTCACCCGCTGCGCGGTTCTGGGATATGGTGACGTTCCCCTTGATAGTCAGGGTGATATTATTACGTAGGAATATGCCGCCGCCGTTGCAGCCTTCGTTTCGGCGAATAAGAACATTGCCGTCAAACACACAGGTGCCGGCGGAATAGATGTAGACGCCGCCACCGTAACCGGAAGCCTGATTGTCTTCGATTATGGTGTAGCCGGTTAGATTCAGGGACTTGGCAGTGATATTGAACTTTATGCCTATGCCGCCTGAGCCGTTGGATGCGCCGCCCGCTGTCTGCCGGTTCTTGGCGATTACGCCACCCTTCACGTTCACGGTACTGGCAGCTTCTATGGATACGCCGCCGCCGCCTACCTGACTGGTCCAGTGAGAGTTTATAACATTAGCGCGCAGGTCCACTGTGCCGGTGGCGGTGATTTTTATGCCGCCGCCGTTCGAGCTTAAATCGTCAAAGGCTATGCCGCCGTTCAGCGTGATATTCTCGGTGGTAAGCGAAGCAGTGCCGCTACCGGAGATGAGGAAGTGCCGCGCATCGGATGCGCTCGTAATATTCCAGTCTGAAACGCCGTCGTAAAGAGCGGGGCTGGCAGCCGTAGTATTGTCATATGGGTTGTTGTAGTTCCACGGCGCCGCGCCGGTCAGGTAGTTGTCCTTGTTCACCGCACTGCCACCCGTTGCCGTCGTCTTGCGGAGCACCACATTCTTGCCTGCAAGCTCGTAAGTCTCGGTCATCTGGATATCCGAGCCGATGAGGATGATATAGGGCAGGTTCGCGTTGTAGGCACCGACCTCGCCCAGCGCCGCCTTCAGACCGGTGGTAGCGGTAGGCCAGGAGTTTACCACGTAGGGATACACCTTGGCATTGCCCCAAACAGGATCGTCCGTAACGTCCACCCAAGTAACCGCCATCGGCTCAATCCCAAGCGCAGAAATTCCCGCATCCGTAACATCCGCATCAGACGCGCTCAGCGCCCCCTCGGAAGTACCTTCGTCCAGCGCACCACCCGAAGCAATCGCCCCCAAGGTAAGACCAAACGTCATTGCCGGGCTTGTCCCGGCAATCCAGTCGGCACTGTCGCCAGTCCCGTCACCCGAAACAACGCCGTCCCCGTCCAGCGCATCACCCGAAGCAATCGCCCCCAAGGTAAGGCCGAGCGTCAAAGCAGCCCCGGAAAGATCGCCCGTCATTGCCGGACTCGTTCCGGCAATCCAGCCGTCACTATCGCCAACGCCGTCCCCGTCCGTCTCCTCCGCCCACGAAGCCCCGAACGGCATCCCGAACGAAAACACCATCAAAAACGCAAGCAAAAAGGCAGTACCCTTCCGCACCCAAGCCATCGATAATAACTGAACTCCGTGTCCCCTGAACTGTCCGCTCTTCATACTGCACCCCCGTACATCAACAACCCGTCATCACCGGCCCCATGCCGGCAATCCAGCAGCGCACCTCGCGCAACGTCACTTCGTGCATTGCGAATCCCGTCGTAATCCGCGTTCTTCTCGTCGTGTCCCCTGAACTGTCCGCGCATAACATCGTCCCCCGCACTCTTACAAGCCGGCGCGAAATGCCGGCAAACAAAAACAAGTATCCGTGTAATCAATACTAAACGCGCGCTTAGACACGCACCACACCCCGTTCCGCGATTTTTCCCGCACACCCACCACCCAAAAGGGTGAAGCCCCCCCAGCGAGAATTCGCGCCAGAGGGCGCGAAGGCGAGCCCCCCAAGCGGGATGCCCGGCCACCAACCACTGCGCAAAATTTCAGTATTTCGTGTGTCGCCACACCCGCAAACCCCTTCCCTCCACGCAAAATTTCAGTATTTCGTGTGGATTCTCCAGCCCCTCCCATTTTTGATACACGAAATTCTGAAATTTTGCGACATGGACCACCCAGCCCAAATGTGGAAAGTGGGTGTCTGGCTGCATGCCAGACACCCACTTAAGCGATTTTCAGCCATTTCGGGGCCTCAGCGCGGGGGCGAGTCCGCTACTTCGCCGGCTCCTCCTCCTTTCGCCGCCGCCAGAGTATCCACCACAGCAGCCCCGCCGCGATTAGCGCTGCCGCTCCGATGCCTATGGCCGGGGCGTACCGGAAGAAGCCCTTGCTCACATCGTTCTTATCCACATTCGCGTCATCCGCGTCCGAATCCTTATCCGTATCCGTGTCATGCGGGGCAATGAGGCCGTCCCCCACAGCGCTGCCGCTGGTGGTGGCGCCGGTCACAACCGGTGTCGTCACTCCGCTACCGGTCGCGCTACCGCTGCCCGTGCTGCCCGCACTACCGCTGCCGCTGCCGCTGCCCGAACCCGAGCCGCTACCGCTCCCCGAACCGCCGGAGGTTCCGCCGCCCGGGTCGCTGGGGTCGGTGAAGGCTGCGAGCGGGAAGCAGATCCAGTCGGAAATATTCCCCGCCGCGTCCTTCACTACCACGAATACATACTGTATGCCTGCTGAGAGGGATATGTCTTTTGTAACTTCCACGCCTGCCGTAACCTGGCCGAGCGAAATGCCCGCGGCCACCTCGGCCGGCGTGGGGCTGTAAGTCGAGTCACTGCTCACCACATAGAAGGCCTCGCCGCCCTCGCCCGCGGTAAAGCTTACCGTGCCCGCCGTATCGCTCGTGCGGCTGCTGCTGCCCGTGCTGAGCACCGGCGCGGTGTTGTCATACGCTTCCACCGCAATCCGCAGCACCGCGGAGATATTCCCCGCCGCATCCACGGCTACCACGTACACGTCCACATCGCCCGCCGTAAGCACGACCGGCAGACTGCCCGCGGTGCCGGACGCCACATGACCGAGCGCCTGCACGCCGGCGGAATTCAGTTCGTCAACCGCGGAAGGCGCCGAATTGCCGGCCGGAACAACCAGCGCGTAAAGCTGCGCGCTCTCGTCTATGTCCACCGAAATGGTGGCCGCCGTATCGCTCGTTCTGTTCACCATGCCGCCGCTTAAGGAAGGCGCCTGGATGTCCGTACCCGTGTAGGCCGGCGCGCTGATCGCAAGCACGTTGCTCACGTTCCCCGCCGCATCTTTCACGACCACGTAGATGTCCTGCGCGCCCGCGCTTAGCGCCACCGCCGCGCCGTTCACTAAGCCCGCACCTACGGTGCCAATGGACGTGCCGGCCAGCACCGCCGCTTCGTCCGGCGCCGCGCCGCCCGCACTCTGCACGAGCACGAAGCCCTCGCCGCCTTCATCCGTATTAAATCTCACGCTGCCCGCCGTGTCGCTCGTGCGGTTAATCTGCCCGCCGCTGAGCCACGGAGCGGTCACGTCCGCGCCGCCCGCGCCCGCCGCCGGCATGTGAATCCGCAGCGGCGCGGAGAGATTCCCCGCCGCATCCTTGACCACCACGAACACGTCCTTCTCGCCTGCCGTGAGCGTAACGCCCTTTCCGACCGTAAGCCCCGCGTTCACCGTGCCGAGCGCCATGCCGCCGCTCACCACGTCTGCCGCATCCGGCGCAGCCGCACCGTAGGGAAGCACCACGACATACGCCATGCCGCCTTCATCGGCAGAAAAGCTCACCGTGCCCGCCACATCGCTCGTCCGGTTCGCGGCGCCGTCCTTCACCGTGGGCGCCACCGTATCCGTCCCGCCATACGCCGGCACGTCCACCTGAAGCAGATTGCTCACGTTGCCCGCGGCATCCTTCACGACCACGTAGACATCCACGTCACCGGCCGCGAGGGAGATTCCCAGCCCGACCACGTCGCCGGAGGCGACATTGCCGATAGAGGTCTTAAGCGACACAGCCACCGCGCTGGGCGCCGTCATACCGTCCGCCTGCACCAGCACGTGCACGCTGCCCGCTTCGTTTGTCTTAAAGCTGAGACTGCCGGAAGTATCCGAGAAACGATTCACAGCCGCGCCCTTAATTACCGGCGCGGTGTCGTCCTCTCCGCTCGCGGACAGCGCCGGGATGGGCACCGCCTGCACGTTCGAGTAGTTCCCCGCGGCATCGCGCACCGCGATAAACACATTCGTATCGGCGGCGTCAAACACCACCGGCAGACCCGTCTCGTCCCCCGCGTACAGGTTCCCGAGCTTCCGGCCCTGCGTAAATACCTGATCCGCCGTGCGTGAGGAGGAGCCGGTGCCCGTAAGGTACCACGCCTCGCCGTCTTCGGTCAGGGTAAAGGAGAGCGTACCGGTAACCTCGCCGGTCCGGTTCACCGCTGCGTCCAGCACCACCGGCCCCACGTTGTCAAAGTCCGCTACGGGAATCAGCAGCGGCGCGCTCACGTTGCCCGCCTTGTCCCGGACCACCACGTACACATACCGCAGTCCGTCCGTAAGCGTAACCGCAAGGTCTGTCGCCGCGCCCGCGCTTACCTGCCCGAGCGAGGCACCCGCCGCTACAGCCGCCTTATCCGGCACCGCCTCGGCAGCCGCAAGCTGCACGTAGTAGGCCGTGCCGCCTTCGTCGGTAACAAAGCCTATGCTGCCGGCCGTCTCGCTCGCCCGGCGGGAAGTCCCCGCGGACAGCACCGGCGCTGTCCCGTCGTATTCATCGAGCGTAGCCTTAACCGGCGCCGACAGGTTCCCCGCCGCGTCCTTCACGACCACGTAGATATCCTGTGCCGTGGCGCCGACCGTAACAGCCAGCCCGCTGCTCGCGCCACTCGCAACCGCGCCGAGCGCCTGCCCGCTGCCGGCCACGTTAACCGCAGAAGGCGCATCCGCCCCCGCGGCTACCACCAGCGCGTACGCACTGCCGCCCTCGCCGGCCGTAAAGTCCACCGTAGCCGTGCTCACACCCGTACGCGCAGCCGAGGCGTCCGAAAGCACCGGCCCCGTTATGTCGCGGTAAAGCGTAACCGCCACCGCACCGTTCAGCAGGTCTACGTCCGTAACCCCGGAAACGCTCACATCCGCCACAGCGCCATGCGTGAAGTTTCCGCTCACGCCAAGCTTCCACGTCTGATTATCCGTTCCCGGCACAGCCGCCACCGACCCGCTCACTATGCTCACGCCGTCGCCGGCCAGGCTGAAGTTCGCAGCCGCAAGCCCGCTCACGCCCTCGCTAAACGTCACGCGTATTTCCGTCGTGGTCGCAGACCCGTCCGAAGCGCCGCCGTACTGCGCCGCGCTGTAGCTCACCGCCTGGTTCGTCCGAACCGAAAGCCCCGTGCTCACATAGCTCGCCGCCAGCGTCTCGGTCTCCTTTAGCCGCGCGTGAATCACGTAGGCGGTATCCGGCGTAAGGCCCGCAAAGACCGGCGCAGTATACCAGTCCCCGGACCCGTTCGAGGCGTCGTAGTTAATGGAATACTCCGCGCCCGCCACGGCCTTCACCGTTATACTCGTAGATGTCTTGCCATCGACCACGGGCTGCGCCGGCGCGCTCTGCGCTATCTTGGCCACCGTATCGCTCATCCCCGTAGCCCGGCTCCCGCTTGCGTTCGCCGCGGAAACCGTCACGGAAATCTTTTTGCCTATGTCCGCCTGCGTGAGCGTATAGCTTGGCCCGTTCACGCCGCCTATCACCGCACCCTCCGCGTCGCCCGCGCCAGAGTGCCGCTTCCACACGTAGGTCAGGTCGCCCAGCCCCACGCTGTCGGTTATGTCCGGCGTCGTAGAAAGGCCGCCCGTATTCACCGTGAGCGTCTGCCCGTACGTCGTCTGCCCGGAAAGCGAAACCGAACCGGTGAGCTGCGCCTGCGTAAGCGTGACCACCACGCTCGTCTGCGCCGCCACATAAGCCGGGTCGACCGGGTCAAACACATCGTGCTCCGGATCGAGCACCTTCTCCGGCGTAAAGACCAGCACCGCCGCCTGCGTGGTGCCCGCGGCAGACAGAAGCGTAGCAGGCTCCTTCCACGTGAACGTGCCCGCTATGGGCTCGGGATCCGAGTCCGGCCCGTACGCCACCGCCGTAAATCCCTTGGTCCGCAGAATCGTATCAATCGACTTGCCGCCCGTGGCTATATCCCCGAGCGTCATCCCGTACACGCCCTCTATGGTGTATCCCTCCGGCGCCACAATCTGCGTCGTGGGACTGAAGACCGTAAGGTACGCAACGGACGCAAGCCGCGCGATTCTCGGGTCGGCCGGCACAAACACAGCGCCCACCTGATAGTTGCCGGCAGTCACGTTAATCGTGCTCTCCGACGGATTCTGAGACTCTTCGCTGTCCCGTCCATACACCTCGCCGTCCTCGTCCTCGTCCCAGTACCACGTGCCGCTGGCCGCCGTCTCGCCCGTGTTCCCCGCGAAGTCGTAAACCACATGCCCCGAAATCACGCTGTCCGCCAGCGTGTCATACGGGAGCTGGAGGATGGGCGTGCCCGCAGGCGTCTCGCTCTCCTTCATGCGCGGCGTAGCCTGCGTCACCTGCACCGTAGCGTCTATGCTCACCGCCGTAAAGTAATCGCTCGCCTTGCCCGCGTCGTAACTGCCATCCGCATCCGACGGCGTCCACACCGCCTTAAACAGATAGCCGCCCGCATTGAGCCCGGTGCTCGCGCTCACGCTGTCGCCGCCGCTGACCTTAGCCCCGGTCACATCCACCGAGTCGTAACCCGGAATAATCGTCGCGTCGCTCCAGGTCACCGTGCCCGTAGCCGGCACAACATCCCTCGGCGCCGTAGCGTCCGCCGTAACCGCCGAGGCAGCCAGTCTCTCGCCGTATATCACGCCCCCCGCTACCACATTGGTAACCGCAGGCGTCTGCTTCTGGGAAGTAAGCCCCACGGCTATCACGGCTGGTACATCGTTCTCGTCGGGGCCAGAGCTGTTCACGTCGCCGCCGTTTTCTGCCGTAAAGGATTCGCCCTGCGGATTTAGGGTAACCGCCAGCACATAGCTCTTGCTTGCAGCCGCAGCCGAATCGCCCGCGGAGAGCGAATCCAGCCACGCGCCCTTAAGCTCTATGGTGGCCACGCCTTCATTCACCGTAACCGTATAGTCCGCGTCCTTCGTAAGCGTAGCCAGGTAGCCGGACGCCGCGGTCATATCCGCTGCCCACACTGGCACGCTGCCCGCCCTGAAGAGGTAAATCTCATCTATGGTATTGCCGCTGAGCGTCACGTCAAAGGACTGCGCCGCTTTCGTGGTGCGCGTGTAACTAAGCTGCGTCTGCGCGCTCGAAGAATCCGTGTACACCACCAGTCCGCCGGAGCTCAGCAGCGTGCTGTTCCCCGCGTAATCGTATATCCGCGCGTAAACCACGCCCTTGAAATTCGGCTGGATGCTCACCTTGTTTCCGGCAGTCCAGTCTATCGTATTCCAGTTCGTGCTGTCTCTGTCAAGCGGAGAGCTTGACAGGTAGTACTCGGTCTTGGCAGAGTCCACGCCCGCCGTAACGTCCGAAGCGGAGATGGTCACATCCACCGTGTTCTTAAAGAACAGCCCGAAGGAGATATTATTCAGGAAGGTCGTAAAGCTGTTCCCGCGAAGCGTTATGCTCCCGGTAGGCGCCGCCGTATCGAGCTTCCAGGTAACCAGCGTCACCTTGGAAATCTTCCCGGTAGCCACCTCTCTTATATAGAAGGAACCGCTTCCCGCATCTGTGTCCGCACCGGACAGCGTAAGCGCCGTGCCCGCGTCCGTCCAGGTGCCCGCGCCGTCCGGCGCCGGCGCCTGCGCCGTAAGCCCCACCTGATAGCCGCTCTTAGCCGTCACGGTAAAGGCGCTCGTAACCCAGCCCGCGCTGTTCGGTGTGGGCAGCTCATAGTGCGTACCCGCTGCCGCCGCGAAGCCCGCGCGGATGGTCGCCTGCACGGAAGGCTGCGCCAGCGTGTAGTTCCCCGCCTTGCCGCCCGTTATCGAAAAGCCGCCCGGGAAACTCACCGCGAGCTTGCTGTCAGAAGCCGGATCGCCTACCGAAGCGAACCGCCCCGCCGTGTTATTAGGAGTATCCGCATCGCCGTTTGCGTCAAACGTAAGCGCTCCAAGACCCAGCAGCACGTCCGTGCCCTGCACGTCTCCGTCCGCAAGGCCCGTAAGAACCGCCGCAGTCACCGCCGCGTAGTTCGTCCCGTCGTAGTCCTTATCCGGCACGGTGACCGTTACTGTCAAGGCTTTTGGCTTGACAGTAAACGTCACGTGGTTGGACGTCTCCGCGAGATAATTATCCGAAGCCGCCGCCACAGCGAACACCTCGTAGCTGCCCGCATTTATAGGAAGGCCCGCGGTATAGCTATCGTCTATGCCGTCCGCCGGGTTAGTATCCCCCGCGTCGGAGGTTCCCGCGCTGCGCGTATACCAGGTAAGCGCGCCGCCGGAGTCGTTTTGCGCCACGCCCGGCTTAATCTCCTTGCCGGCGTAAATCACATCCTGCGAGGCATCCGGGTCGGAAATGACCAGCTCGCCCGCCGCCGGCTGCACCGTAAAGGCAAGCGCCGCCGTAACCGTGTCGGTCACAGGCGTCTTGCCGTCCGTGCCGCCATTCGTATACGAGAACGTGAGCGTCCCCGCATGAGAGCCGCCGCCCAGCCCGGCCTTAGGCCGTACCGTAACGGTAAGGCTCGCCCCCACCGCAAGGTCGCTTGATTCGACGTCATTCGTAATCTCAAAATCAGCGTCGTCCCCCAGTCCTACCGTAACACCCGTCAGCTTCTGGTTGCCCGTATTCTTAAGCGTAAACACCTGCGTCCCGGCAGAAGCGTACCCGTACACCGCGGTCCCAAAGTCCTTGCTCTGCGGCGTAACGCTCGCCTCATAGACGCGGTCGTAAACCGCCACATGAACCTCCTGTGACGTGCTCGTCCCTTCCGCGTTGCGCACATCGACGGAATACTCCGTGGCCGTCCACCCCGAGGTGCTCACCTCGTACGTAGCCGTCTGCGTGCCAGAGCCTATCGCTATCCAGTCGGTTACCGCCGACTTGGCCGACGCCGGATTGCCGTGCACGTACCACCGCACCTCCATGGTCTCCGAGCTCTGCGCCGTCACGGAAAGCGTAAACGAATCGCCTATGTATACGTTGGGGCTGGTCCCCACCGGCTGCGCCGTAATCAGCGGCACATTGCCGATTATCTCCACCGTCACATTCACCGTGAACGACTCATAGTTCTCGCTCGTAACCGTGACCGGTATGACCGCCGTGCTGCCCTTCTGCGCGCTGGCCTTCACGCTCACGTGCAGCACACCCGCGCTGTCCTTCGTGGGCGCGCCACCAAGGACGCTGCTCGCGTCCGTAGGCGTCCCGATAGAGTAGCTCACTGTACCCAGCGACTTGCCGGCGCCGAGCCCCGGAAGCAGCGCGGACAAATCCAGCGTCAGACTGGACGCCACGTTCTCCTTGGCGCTCAAGGTCTGCGGGAGTCCGACCACGGCCGCCGCCTTGTTTATGCTTGCGGTAAGCGACGTAGGCAGTTCCGGCGCTGTATAGTTGGCGCTGAGAATCTGCACGGAATCGATAACAACATCCTTGTCGGCACCGTAACCCGCACCGCTATCAAAATGCGCCGTGACCGCGCCGACCACCGTGCCCGCTGTATCGACGGGTACTAAGTTATCTGGCGTAAAGGTAACGGGCGCCGCGTCCGAACCGTCGTAGCTCTTATCCGCCGCCGTAAAGCCGTTCACCGTGTTCGGCGTAGAGCCGGTATCCGTAGCGCCTGTCAACCTCCGCGGCTTGACAGTAAGCGCCACCGTCTTCTTCACCGTGCCCGCGCTGTAACCCGGCACCTGCGTGTAGTCGTAGGAATCCGTATCCGCCGGCGTAAACGTGAGCACATAGCCCGTGTTGCTCACCGCCGGATAAACCGCGTTCGCGTCCGCCTGCCAGCTGAACTGCCCGCCGCCCGAACCGCTGCCGCCCGAAAGCGTCACATCCGAAAGCAGCGTGCCGTAAGTAATCTGCCCCACCGTAGGCCAGGTCAGGGTAGGCACCGCCTTGCTCACGACCAACGGAATGCTTATCTCCGCCGGCGCATCGTTTTCGTCCTCCCCTGTGGAATCTCCGTCCGCATCGTTCTCCGCCACGAATTGCTTGCCCAGCGGATTCACCACTATGCTCACGGTATAGTTCCCCGCGGCCAGCGTATCCAGATAGCTGCCCTTAAGCGTAATCGTCCCGTCACCCAGCACGTAATCCGTGCCCGGCGTAAGCGCCGTAGGCCCTACGGAAACAACTTCCACTGTATTGCCGTTCAAGGAAATAGCCGCGCTCTTATCCGCCAGCGAAGTCTTGGTGTAAGTAAGGCCGCTGCCGTTATAGTCGCTGTCCTCGTAGACGACCAGCCCTTTGGAAGTGATAATCTGCTCGTTGCCCACGTTATCGGTCAGCCGCGCAATCACCACGCCATGCCAGCCGGGTGAAAGCGTAAACGAGCTGCCCTGCGTCCAGTTGCTTGTAAATTGATCGTTGATGTACAGCGCATTATGTATGGACTCCCACCGTATGGTAGGGATTTCTCCCTCGTAGGCTATGTACTCAATCTTGCGCACGCCGGAGTTGGCATTCGCCCCCGCGCCCAGCGCCGACTGGTCATCCGCCGCCGTAATGGTCACGTCCACCGTGTTCTTGAAAAACAGCCCGAACGTAATGGTGTTCAAGAAGGTCGTAAAGCTGTTGTCCCGCATGGTAATGGCGCCCCGCGGCTTGGAATTATCCACGCCGTAGGTCAGCGTCACCGCACGGGAAATCTCGCCGGTAGTCACGTTTTTCACGTGGAAAGTCCCCGTGGAACCCATGGGCATTTCGCCACTGCCGAAAAAGACTTCCAGCCCCCAGCCACTGTCCGCCGCAGAGTCCGTCGATACCCGGTAGTCGGAGATCTGGTCGGCATAGTTTGAGAAGAAGGGAATCACCTGCAAGTAGTCGTGCGCCCAGCCGTCCGCATTCATGTTGGGCACCTGGTAGTGCACGCCGGCTACCGCCTCAAACCCCATGAGGATAGAGGCTGTCTTGCCCGCCGGCTGCCCGGAAAGCTCGTAGCAGTTCGCCTTTCCGCCCGTAATGCTGAACCCCGTAAACGAAACGGTAAGCCCGTTCGTGTCCGCGTCCGCGGAGCCAATGGAAGAAAACGCCGCCGTGCCGGCCACTACCTGCACATCCGCCGCGTCCGCCGGAAGCACGCCCGCGTCGTCCGTCATCTGCTGCAGGGTAATGGAAGCTACCGTGGCCACGTTCGTGCCGTCGTAATGCTTGTCCGCCGTGGTAGCGGTTATGCTTACGGGACGCCTGGCGCCTATCTTTGCGCCACGAACATCCAGCACGCCGTCCGTGTTCTCGGTAGACACCACCAGCCCTATGTCGCGGCCTATGTCCCGCTCCGTCAGGGTGTAGGTGGCGGCGGTAGCACCCGGGATATCTTCGCCGTTGCGCATCCATGCGTATTGGAAAGCGCCCAGGCTGCCGCCCGAACTGGAAGTAACCAGGCTGGTATCCGCCGTCAGGGTGTTGCCGTAATACGGCTGCCCGGTTATGCTCACGCTGCCCGCGATAGGCGCATGCTGCGTAGTGAAAGTCGCGCTCCACGCCTGCGTCATCTGGTTGCCGCCATGCGCGGCGGAATCCGCGGTGGCTTCCACCGGCGCGTCAATAAGCCCGTTTATCTCCAGCGTGTACTGCGTGTCCGGCTTCAGCCCCTCGTAGGCTATGTGTCCCTCGGTGCCGCCCAGCAGATCATAGGGTCCATTCCCCCAGGCGTTCTGCCCGGCCGCGTTCCAGGTGAACGTAGCAGTATTCAGAACCACCGGGTCCGAACCGTCCGCCGGTATCAGCCGCATGGAGAAGGTCTTGGTAGTGTCTATGGGTTCATCCACGCCTATGTAAATGGTGCCCGATAGCGGGATGTCCGTCACGTGGCTGGAATCCACACCGCCGCTGGCCCAGTTGAACCCGCCGTCCTTGAGCATATACCACCGCATGGCCGGCGGCCCGTCCACTTCAAAAGTAGCCCTGGCTGTGGCCGTGGCAGTCTGATTCTCGCCGCTCGTAAGGCCGGTCTTGTAGGTCACGGTCACCGTCACGTTATACGTGCCCGCCGCCAGCCCCTGCTTGGGGATAATGCTCCACGTGTTTGCGTTGCTACCCGCCGTGCCGTCCGTGGCCGCCGGTACGGTTCCTATGGCGGCGCCGTCGCTGTACGCAGGCCCGTTCAGAACGAAGCTGCCCGCGCTGCCGGCCGAAAACGTGACGTTCGTTACGGCCGCCACGATATCTCCGCTGTTATCCAGCACCACGTTCTTGAAAGACAAGGCGTCGGCGGCATAGCCCAGGTTCAGCGTCCCGAAGTCTATCTCGGCATTGTCATTGCCTGACGCCAGATCCTTAACCGTGAGGCTCGCCGGATTCTGCACCTTGAAGTGCACCGCGCCCGCAATGGTCTTGCTCACGTCCTTGCTGTTCAGGGTGTAGGTAAGCAAGAGGTCCGCCGTGTAGTCGCCCGGCGCCAGACCGTCCGCCGGCACCACCTGATAGTTCGTGTCGCTGCCCGCCGGGCTTCCGGTTATGGTGGACACAGGAGAGCCGCTCAGGGTAAAGTACGTCCCCTCGGTGGAGCCGTCCTTCTTCTGGTTCGTCACGCTCACGCTCACGTTCGTGGCGTTCGGCGCGTCTGCGCCGCCCACGCTCTGTATGGTAATGCTCTTGGCCGCTGGCGCCTGCTCGTAGCTTCCCGCGTCAAGCAGCGTGGTGCCAAAGTCGTAGCTGCCATCCTCAGCGCCCGGCAGGTACAGGTCGCCGGCATTGGTTATCTCTATGGAGACCGGAATATCCAGCACCTGGCCGGCCGTCTCCCCGTCGTTATAGGTTATGCGCACAGTGGCCGTATAGGTCTTGGCCGTTTGGAAGTAGCTGCTGCCCCTAGGCTGAATCTTCCACGAGGTGGTGGTAGTTCCAGGCTGCACCATGGTGTCGCCGGACGTGAGCGTGAAGGCGCTTGCATTCTCCCCTATAAGCACCGCCGTGATGCTATTCGCTTCATCCGAGTAGCCGTCGGCGGGCGCGGTGTTGGTAATCATGATGCTGGTAAGCGCCGGCTGATTGTAAAGGTCGCCCGCAAAGTTCCGCGCAAAGACCACGGGCTGCGCCGAAAGCACCGCGTTGCGGTGGAAGGTCGCCACGAGTTTCGTGTCCGAGCCGGGCACGGTGAGCGTGTACAGGTTGCCCGAGTGCGTCCAGGCCGCCGTAAGCTCGTCCTCGGTGAGCGCGGGGTCCGTCTGCGCCGCGAAGCTGTAGAGGCGCCAACCGTCCGCCGCCACCGGCGTGAACTTGAGCTGGGAGTTAAGCGCCGCCTGCTTGACACCGGTCTGCAGCGGGTCTATGTAGACGTTCCCGGAATCCTCCGTGACCTGACCGCCCGAGCCGTCCGCCGGAAGGGTTGAGACGTTTACGGGGGTGAACAGGCCCAGCGAGAGGTTGTTGGGCGTGCCTATGTCGTAGTTGTTGTAAAGGTTGTAGTAGTCGTAACCGGTGGGCCCCGCGACATTTACCAGGCTGGTATGCACGTCGGCTTTTTGGATGTGCGAGATGTAGTTGTCGCCCTCGTAAAACCCCCCGGCAGCATGCAGGTCATTCGTAAGCGTCTGCAACATAGTATTGTCAATGAACGCGGAGAATGCACCGGTGTTGCCTGAGAAGGTGACTGTGCTGTAATTAGGGATATTGATTAGCTTGGGATCAAGCGAGAATATGCCGCCGCCGCCGCCGATGGAGTACAGGTCGCCAGCGTCAGGTGTACCGGGCAGTTCTCGCGCTGCACCCAGCGCACTATTATTTGAGATGGTGCCTCCGTACAGGTTAATCGTTGCCGTATGACCAGTGTATTTATAGGTAAACCCTGCCCAGATGCCTCCGCCACCGCGGTCAGCGCTGTTACCGGAAATGAGCACGTTGTCGTAAATATTCAAGATATCACTACCGTTATAGCAGTTCATGGAAATGCCGCCGCCGCTGCCCGGATAGACTTTGCTGCCCGATTTAGGCACGCCTTCTGAATGGTTGCCGGTGATTTGAACATTGCCGCGCAGCGTAATGGTGGTTCCGGCTGTTGCAATTGCACCGCCGATGCGGGCTTCGTTGTTTCGAATGATTACATTGTCCTTGATATTCAGGGTTTTGTTATAGGTGGCAAAGGCACCGCCGTAACCGCCCGAAGCGTTTTCTTCGAGAATGGAATAGCCGTTGAAGTTGAACGTGTTGTTGTCCGTTTTCCAGGAGCCTGCCACAGCGCCACCGGCATAACCGGTTGAAGCGCCGCCCTTGGCGCCGGCTGAGTTCTTATACAGCACACCGCCATTCATGGTAAAGACGAGGGAAGTCCCGCTCGCCGTACCAACCATGACAGCGCCGCCATGATGGCCACTACGGCAACGTCGGATATTGCCAGCAAAGGTGAAGTTCGTACCAGTCTGCGTGATACCGCCGTAAAATCCGAGGTTCTGGTCGCCGTCGTTGAGCAGTCCTGTCGTCTCTGGTTCGATGCCGCCGTCAAGCGTAATGTTCTCCAACGTCAACTTGCTTGTGGTGCCAGTCACCAGAAAGTGCCTGGCGTTGGTTGCTGATAATAATATGCCATCTGCTTCCCCGTCATAGAGTTCTGGGTTGCCGCCGCTGGTGGTTTTCCATGCGTTGTTATAGTTCCACCATTTCTCGCCGGTATGGTTTACCGGGTCCACGGTGGTGGCCGTCGTTTTGCGAAGCACAACATTCTTATTGGACAACTCATAGACGGCGCCCATGTTTATGTCGCCTTTAATCAGGATTATGTAGGGCATATCGGAGTTATAGGCGCCCACCTTGTTCAGCGCCTGGAGCAGGCCGTTGTTGCCGCCGGTGTTGGTCCAGGTGGTCACCACCGTGCCGTAGATGTAGGCTTCGCCCCACACAGGGTCGGTGACGGTCGAGGAGAACTGCCCGTCCACAGCCTGCATGGTAATGACATTGGCGGAAGCGGTAATCTGGTTCAGGGCCAGAGTCTTGCCGCTTGCCGTAAGCGCCTGCCAGGCGGCGAGGGAGGCTGCCGGGACTATGGCCTTCAGGCCTTTGCTGTCAGTTGCCGCCCCTCCCGGCGTTTGCCAGGACACGTCGTAGGTAGCCAGGACGCCGGGAGCGGAATTCATAACAAAGTAGTCCAGCGCGGTGCAGTTGTACGCGTAGTCAGACATGAAGTAATCGTGCGTGCCACCAATACTAAACGATGTCAGCTTAGTCGTGTCGGGAATGCCCAGCGTCTTCAGCGCGGTGCAGCCGTAGGCATAACCACTCATAAAAGTTTTGCCGGCGCTGGTGAGGTTGGAGAGGTTCGGCGCGTCCAGACGCGTCAGGGATGTGCAGTTCTGCGCATAGTAATACAGGAAGTCCTCACCGGCCGTGGTAAGGGCGCTGGTATCCGGCACGGCCAAGGTAGTAAGCGAGGTACAGTCCTTCGCGTACGCGGTCATAAAGTCCTGGCCCACTGTGAGCATGTGGGAGGTGTCCGGAACGCTCAGGGAGGTAAGGCCCGTGCAACCTTCTGCATAAGCGACCATGAAGCTTTCGCCTGCAGAAGTGAACTGGGACGTGACCGGCATGCCCAGCGTAGTCAAAGAGCTGCAGTTTTTTGCAAACCCATAGAGAAAGCCGTTCTGCGGGCTGGTAATCTGGCTGGTGTCCGGAATACTCAAAGACGTCAGAGAACTGCAGTCTACGGCGTACAGCATCAGGAAGTGACCGCCGATGGTGGTGATATGGGAGGTGTCGGGAACCCCCAGCTGTGTAAGGCCGCTGCAGCCCGAGGCATAATCGGCCATGAACATTTCTCCTACCTGTGTGAGGTTGGAAGTGTCGGGCACGCCCAGTGAGGTGAGCAGGTTACAGTTGATGGCGTAGTAGAACATGAAGTAGTCGCCCACGGTCTCGACGGCGGGATCCATATCCACCGTGACGGCAGCCTTGATGTTCGGCAGAACGGGCTTGGTCCAGTTGGGATCGTCTTCATAATCCTTGAAAGCATTCAGCGGCGTGTAGATAAAGTAGGTCCCGCCGGGCACCAGGTTCAAGGGGTCGGTGGACCAGTTGGTGCCGTTTGTGGACCACTGGCTGTCCTTGATCATGGTATGGGACATGGCAGTGGCGTCGCCCGCGACCACGATGGTAGCCACAACGCCGGACCCCGGCGCCACATAAGAACCGTTCCACCCGGGAGAAAGAGGCGTAACCGCCAAAGCAGAAACGCCGGAGTCGGAAGTAGTCGCGTCGCCGTCCGAAGTGTCCGCAAGGCCGTCTGTGTCACTTTCGCCAGTATCCAACGTCATTGCCGGACTCGTTCCGGCAATCCAGGAACCGTCACCCTCGTCAGCGCCGTCCGCATCATCCGCACCCTCAACAGCACCGGACGTCATTGCCGGACTTGTTCCGGCAATCCAGGAACCGTCACCCTCAACAGCGCCGTCCCCCGACGCATTAACCGTAACATCATTCTCGCCAACCGCGCCCCCCGTCGTCTCCTCCACAGCCCAGGAAGCCGCATTCGGCACCCCGAGCGTAAAGACCATCAAAGCCGTCAAGGCAAAAGCAGCAACCCGCCGCATCCAGGCCTTCTTTAATAATTGAACTTCGTGTCCCCTGAACCGTTCGCTCATAACATCGTCCCCCGCATTCTTACAAGCCGGCGCGAAAAGCCGGCAAACAAAAAATTGTATCCGTGTAATCCATACTAAACACGCGCTCAGAAACGCACCACACCCCGTTCCACGATTTTTCCCGCACACTCCTCACCCAAAAGGGTGAAGCCCCCTGATGCCGGAAAAGTTCTTAAGTGTACAAGATTCAACCTCCGAATGTGTACACTTAAGAACTTTTCCGCCAATGACGCGCCCCCCACCCCACCCCCGCGCCGTTGTATAATAGATTCGGCGGGCGCGAACTTAAGCCCCCGCCTTACAATTCACGGAGGTGGCGCTATGGTGGAACTGGATGTGCTGCGGCAGGTATTGGCCGCTATGATTGAGAAGGCCTGGGAGGTGTACGAGACCTCCGCAGAGAACTACGCGGTAACGCGCGGACCGCGCCGCGGGCTGGCAGTGGTCACGGTGCAGGACGACACAGACCCGGACGTGTGGCTCTCCTTAGAGTCCCGCTTCGGCGGCCTGTGCTGGGGGCAGCCGAAATCACAAAACGGCCGCGACATAGATCTGGGCGTGAGCAACGACGGGCTTGCCCACGGAAAGATAGCATACTGCCGCAGAACCGGCAATAACAGCGGCGCGGATGTGCGCGACGTGCGGGGCGCGGAAAGCTATTGGCAAGGCGCCCTCTTCAGCGAGGATCACAAGGCGCTATTCGCCTTCTCAGGCTTCTCCGAAACAGACGACGTACTGGTAGCCGCACACGGAAAAGCCCTGTACGAAAAACTCGCTGTCCTTACGCCAGCTCCCCGGTGAAGCTGAAGGTGTTTACGTCTGTAATCCGCACATCGCGGATGTCGCCGGGCTGCACGCTGCCTGCGCTGCCCGCTCCGCTCGCACACCCCGCGTCCCCGTCCCCCGCCAGGATGTTCACCAGCTTGTTCGTTTCCGTGCGGCCGGTCAGGCCGGTGCGGCGGGCTTTGTCGGGGCCTTCTATGAGCACCGGAAGCGTGCGTCCCACGTAGCCCCGGTTTATCTCCAGAGTAATCTCGTTCAGCCGCTCCACCATGCGGTTAAAGCGCGCGTGCTTAACCTCCTCGGGCACCTGGTCCTCGTAGGTGGCCGCCGGCGTCCCCTGCCGCGGCGAGTATAGAAACGTGAAAGCCGCGTCGAACCGCACGCGCTCTATGAGATCCATGGTGTCCGCAAAGTCCGCGTCCGTCTCGCCCGGGAAGCCCACAATTAAATCCGTGGTCACCGCAATCCCCGGCCGCGCCGCGCGCAGCTTCTCCACGAGCGCCATGTACGCCTCGCGCGTGTAGCGCCGGTTCATGCGCGCCAGCACCGCGTTGCTCCCCGCCTGCACCGGCAGGTGTATGGACGGGCACAGCGTCCGGCACCGGGCGAATGCCTCCACGAGCCCGTCCGAAAGATCCTTGGGATGCGAGGTCATAAACCGCAGCCGCGCCAGCCCGTCCACGCCGTCCAGCATCCGGATGAGCGCCGGAAAGTCCACCGCCGTCCCGTCCGCCCCCGCGCCACGGTACGAGTTCACATTCTGCCCGAGCAGCATGACCTCCTTCGTGCCCGCCGCCGCAAGCCCCTCCACCTCGCGCAGGATGTCCTCCGGCCGCCGGCTCTGCTCGCGCCCGCGCGTGTACGGCACTATGCAGTACGTGCAGAAATTGTTGCACCCGAACATGATGTTCACGAAAGCCTTGTATCCGTAAGCCCGCTTGGCCGGCAAATCCTCCACGATCTCCTCGCGCGCCCCCAGCACCCGGTACGCCTTCTCGCTCTCCGACGCCACGTTCTCAAGCAGCCGCGGGAACTCGTGTATGTTGTGCGTGCCGAACACCATGTCCACCCAACCGTAGCTGCCCCGTATCTGGTCGACAATGTGCTGTTGCTGCATCATGCAGCCGCATACCGCCACTATGGTTTCAGGCCGGCGCTCCTTGATGTGCTTGGCGCGCCCAAGCAGCCCGAAGAAGCGGTTGTCCGCATTCTCCCGCACGCTACAGGTATTCAGTATCAGGATATCGGCACTGTCCGCGCCGTCAAAAACCCCGCCGGGCGAGGAAGCCGGGGCGGCCTTCTCGTAGCCGCGCTCCTCCAGAAACCCTGCCAGCGTCTCCGAGTCGCGCTCGTTCATCTGGCAGCCCAGCGTTATAATGTGGTACTTCTTCTTCATAGAAACCAGTATAGCACACGCCCTACTGGGCTATCCCCTTGCGTATCAGAATAATCCGGAGCAGCACAAGCGCGCAGATGCCCAGCAGCACGAAGTACATGCCCACCTCCAGGTCGAACCAGCCGCCCTCCTCCTCCGCAGCCGCCTCCGCAGCCGCCTGCTCGGCCGCAGCCGCGGCCGCCGCTTCTTCTTCCGCCTTGCGCCGCGCCTCTTCTTCCTTAGCCAGCCGCGCCGCCTCCAGCTCCGGCACCATGCCCGCCTCATACCAGTCAAGTATTTTCCTTGACACGTGGAAGGTCTCCTCAGCGGCGCCGTCCGAAACGCCCAGCACCGTGCCCACCATCTCGAAACCGCCCGCCTGCCCGCGGAAGGTGAAGTTGTTCACCCAGTTGCCGCTGCCGGTCTTAATCCCGCGAATCCGCGCGTCGTAATACCCCTCTGCATTCGCGGCCACACCTTCCGGCGTATCCTCCGCGTACTGCAGCAAGGCCTTATTCGTGTTAATCCAAAGGTGGCTATACTCATCCGTCTCCGCCGTATAAACACTCGTGCCCGCAATCTGGGCTATGAGCGGATAGTTCTCCGTGGCGTACAGGCTCATGAGCGTCATGTCCTTGGCGGTGGTATACATGTCGTACTCCGGGTAGCCGTCCGGGTTCGTAAAGTGTGAGCGGCTCATACCTATCTCCGCAGCCTTCGCGTTCATGGCATCCACGAAGACAAGCATGGCGCCGTACGCAGCCAGATCCTCCGTCCCGGCCATCCGCCTGCCTGCCGCCACAGCGCCCGCGCGCGCCGCATCATTGCCGCTGGGAAGAAGCATGCCGTACAGGAGCTGCTCCACGGTGAGGGTCTCCCCGCCGACCAGATACGCCAGAGACGCGTCCGCCTCGACCAGGTACAGCATGTCGTAGCCCACGGTGACCTCCTCCGCCGGCCCCATATAATCGAGGAGAACCATGGCGCTCAACACCTTGGTCAGCGACAGCGGCTCGTAACTCACGTCCGCGTTGTGGTCAATCAAAACAGTGCCGGTGGTCAGGTCCACGGCATAAATCCCTACATCCCCATAGGCGCTCGTATCAAATTCTTCGGCGGAATACGCGCTCTGCGCACCGACTCCCATAAGCACACAAACGACCGCGAGGATCGTAAGAAAGCGCTTCATAAATGCTGCCTCATCCCTATCCAAGTTCATTCTGAAACTTACCCGCCTATTATATCATGCGCGGGTGTATAATAGAAACCGTTATGGACAGCGTATCACCCAAGGGACCCGAAAACCAGAAACGCACAGCGGTGCTTATAACCGTGCTCGCCACGTCGTTTCTCACGTCGTTTTCCGGCAGCGCGCTGAACCTCGCCATCCCGGAAATCTCGCGCGAATTCCCCACGAGCGCCTCGCTGCTCGGCTGGATTGTGACCGCCTACATCCTTTGCTCCGCCACGCTTGCCGTGCCCTTCGGCCGCATATCCGACGTGGGCGGCAGGCGCCCCGTGTACCTTATGGGCATCCTCATTTTCGCCCTGACCAGCGGCGCCACATTCTTCGCCTGGAACTTCTGGGTGGTCCTCGTGCTCCGCATCCTGCAGGGCATAGGCGGCGCCATGATCTTTGCCACCAACATAGCCATTCTCGTGAACGCCTACCCGCCGCAGATGCGCGGCAAGGTCCTGGGCTACTCCGTGGCATCCACCTACGTGGGCCTGTCCATGGGGCCTGTCGCCGGCGGCCTGCTCACGCACAACTTCGGCTGGCGCTCCGTGTTCGCCGTAAACCTCGTGGCCGGCCTGCTCGCCTTCTTCATAGCCCTCCTCCGCCTGCCCCGGGAGCAGAAAAAGACCGGCGCCAAATCCTACGACGCCCCCGGCATGCTCCTCTATTCGTTTTCTGTATTTGGGATAATGTACGGTCTGACGACCGTGTCCGACGGCTGGCTCGGCACCGCCATCCTTGTCGCCGGGCTGGCGCTGTTTTTCGTCTTCCTCCGCCACGAACTGCGGACGGAAATGCCCGCGCTCGAGGTGCGGCTGTTTAAGAACAACCCCAACTTCCTGCTCTCCAACCTGGCTGCCCTGCTCAACTACGGCGCCACGTATGCGACCGGCTACTTGGTCTCCATCTTCCTGCAGGTGGTGCAGGGACACGATCCCCAGCAGTCCGGCCTGATTATGATTTGCCAGCCGGCCATGATGGCGGTGGTCTCGCTCTTCGCGGGCCGCCTCTCCGACCGGCATTCGCCCTACCGCCTTGCCAGCATAGGCATGGCGTTCTGCACCGTGTCTCTCTTCTCCTATATATTCGTGGGGGTGGAGGCGTCCCTGGGGCACATAATCCTGAACCTCGTGCTCGTGGGCATAGGGTTCGGCTTCTTCGCATCGCCCAACACGAACGCCATAATGTCCAACGTCAAACCGCAGGACTACTCCGTGGCCTCCTCGCTCATCTCCACCATGCGCACCATAGGCCAGGTGGGAAGCATGGCCATCATAACGGCCGTCACCCAGATGCGCCTCGGAAGTCAGACCTTCGAGGAAGCGCCCGCCATAGACCTCGTAGGTGCCATGCGCTTCGCCTTCATAATCTTCTCGATAATCTGCGCCGCGGGCATATTCATCTCCCTCCAGCGCCACAGCGCCAAGGACTGAAGCGACGCGTCCGCAGCCCGCAAAGCGTAGCGCGCGCCGCCCCTCAATAAATCCGCTGAATAGAAAAGTCCGCGTCGGTGAGCGCGTCTAAGATCTGCTCTATGTGGTCCTTGCCGTTGGTTTCTACCGTGACCTCCAGCACCACTTTGTTCGAGTAGCGGTCGAGCGCCTTGAACTGGTTGTGCTCCAGTTCTATAACGTTCGCGTTGTTCTCCGCGAGCAGCGTGGCCACCTTGACGAGCTGACCCGGGCGGTCCGGCAGTTCCACCGAGAAGCACATAATCCGCCCGCGGCTTATCATACCCTCGTTGATGATGGAGCTTATGGTGACCGTGTCTATGTTCCCGCCGCTCATGACGCAGACGATCTTCCGCCCCGTCCGCGCCCGCTTCCGCAGCGCCGCCAGCGGCACCACCCCCGCGGTCTCCGCCACGAACTTATGCTTCTCCATGGTGAGCAGCACGTTCTCCATAATGTCCTTCTCCGACACCGAGACCATGTCGTCCACATAATCCTGCGCTATGGCAAAGGTAAGGTCCCCCACGCGCCGCACCGCTACGCCCTCCGCGTTCGTCTTAACCGTAGACAGGCTCGTGACCGCGCCTTCCTTCAAGGCCGCGCGCATGGACATGGCCCCCTTGGGTTCCACGCCGATAATCTTCACGCGCGGGTTCACCGCCTTGGCTATGAGCGCTATGCCCGCGAGCAGCCCGCCGCCGCCCACCGGCACCAGAATCTCGTCCGCGTCCGGCAGCTCCTCGAGAATCTCGAGACCCACCGTCCCCTGTCCGCATATCACGTCGTAGTCGTCGAACGGGTGCACGAACACGTACCCGTACTCCTCCGTGAGCTCTATGGCCTTGGCAAAACTCTCGTCGTACACGTCGCCGTGCAGAATGACCTGCGCCCCGAACGCCTTGGTGGCGTCCACCTTGATGAGCGGCGTGGTCTGCGGCATGACTATGGTCGACCGGATGCCCCTAAGCTGTGCCGAGTACGCCACGCCCTGCGCGTGGTTCCCGGCGGAGGATGCTATGACCCCCTTCTTCGCCTGCGCCTTGTCCAAGTTCGCAATCTTGTTGTACGCCCCGCGAATCTTAAACGACCCCGTGGTCTGCAGGTGCTCCGGCTTAATGTAAACCGCAGCCCCGTACTCCGCGCTGTAAAAGTCGCTCGCCACAAGCGGCGTGGGCCGCAGCACCTTGGACAGCTTCTCCGCCGCGCTCCTTATGCTCTGCTCGTGATTGAGCTTCAGCAGCCTCTCCACTTCCTTCTTATTCATCTGACCGGTTCCCGCTCGTGCTTCTTCTCGCGCTGCATGAGCTGCGTGAGCGCCGCCCGCGGCTCCACCTCGCCCTGCACCACGCGGTAAATGCTCTCGGTTATAGGCATCTCCACGCCCAGCTTCTTTGAAAGGTCGTACGCCGCCACCGCCGTAAACATGCCCTCCACGACCATGCCCACGCGCTCGCTCGCTTCCTGCGGCGGCACGCCCTCGCCTATCATAATCCCGCAGCGCCGGTTCCGGCTGTGCATACTCGTGCACGTGACGATCAGGTCGCCTATGCCCGACAGCCCCGAAAACGTCTCGGCCCACGCGCCCATCTTCACGCCCAGCCTGGTCATCTCCGCAATCCCGCGCGTCATGAGCGCCGCCTTGGTGTTGTCGCCGTAGCCCATGCCGTCCGTAATCCCCGCGCCCAGCGCGATGATGTTCTTCAGGCTCCCGCCCAGCTCCAGCCCTATCACGTCGCTGTTCGTATACACCCGGAAGTACTCGTTCATGAACACGTCCTGCACCAGCTCCGCCTTGTCTAAGTAACGCGAGGCCACCGCCACCGTCGTGGGCATCTTCCGCCCCACTTCCTCCGCGTGCGACGGCCCCGAGATGACCGCGTAAGGCACATCCGGCGCCACCTCGTCCGCTATCCGCGAGATGGTCATGAGCGTCCCCTGCTCGATTCCCTTGGCCACGTTCACCAGCAGCGCGCCCGCCGGTATGGCTTCCCGGGCCCCTACGAGCGCCGAGCGGAAATGCTGCGCCGGGACGGCAAACAGGGCAATATCCGCTCCGGCCAAGGCCTCCGCGGATTGTCCCACCACGTCTATCGCGTCTTCCAGCTTGACGCCGGGCAGGTATCTTTTGTTTTCCCGGTCGGCGTCAAGCTCGCTCAAAAGTTCCGCGTTAAGATCCCAGATGCGCACCGAGTGTCCGTTCCCCGCCAGCAGATTCGCCAGAGCCGTACCCCAGCTCCCCGCGCCGATAAGTCCAATGTTCATTTTATATTCCTCCAGCAGTTTCTTTCTTTCCAAGCTTTAACTTAGACTCCGTCCCGCTCACGATCCGCTCAAAATTTCCGCGGTGCTTGATTAAGATCAGCATCGCAACCACCAGAATCCACCACGGCAGAATCAGCTCGCTGATCCCCATCGGGTACGGATTCAAATCCATGAAGCACGAGAGCGGCACCGCCACCGCTGCCGCTATCATAACACCCAGCGAGACCATGCGGAAGACCGCCACCGTGAGCAGCACCACACCGATTAAGATAAGCGCCACTACCGGCGCGACCGCCAGCAGCACCCCGAAGGTGGTAGCCACGCCTTTGCCGCCTTTGAAGCGGAACAACATGGGCCACATATGCCCGAGGATTATAAACAGCCCGCAGAGCAGCGCCTCCTGGTTCGGCGCAAAGCTGTACTGCCAGCTATCCGCGAACATCTTAATCACGAAGACCGGCACAAAACCCTTGAGCACGTCCACCAGAAACACGACGGCACCCACGCCTTTGCCCAGCGTCCGGAGCGCGTTCGTGGTGCCCGCATTGCCACTGCCCTGCTTGCGGATATCCACGCCCTTGAGGCGCCCTATGATTATGGCCGGGTTCACATTCCCGAGAAAATACCCGAAGACTATGAGCACCACCAGATAGGACAGGTAAGTGTAGGAGCCGTTTTCCCATTCAAACTTGAAATACGACCATAGCCACGGCCAGCCGTCCGGCGGAACAATTACGAGCGGCAAAAGAAACCCGTTCATGCCTCCTTGTCTCCCTTCTCGCGGAACACGAACTTGATGCTCGTGCCCTCAAACCCATAGCTCTCCCGTATCTTATTCTCCAGGTACCGCGCGTAGGAAAAATGCATGAGCTGCCGGCTGTTAATCTGAAACGAAAACAGCGGCGGCCGGATGCCCACCTGCGTCACGTAGTAAATCTTCAGGCGCTTGCCCTTATCCGAGGGCGGCGCATGCATGAGCATGGCATCCTGCACGAGCGAGTTCAGCTGGCCCGTGGGCACGCGCTGCGAGCGGTTCTCCGAGACGGCGGCCGCCATCTCAAGCACCTTCTTCACGCGCTGGTTCTCCAGAACCGAAATGAAAATGTCCGGCGCGTAGGAGAGAAACGGCAGCTGGGCCCGCAGCTTCTTGCGGTACTCGTTCATGGTGTTCGTCTCTTTTTCAATCAGGTCCCACTTGTTTATCACGAGCACCACGCCCTTGCCCGCCTCGTGGGCTATGCCGGCTATCTTCTTGTCCTGCTCGGTGAGGCCCTCCGCGGCGTCTATCATGAGCAGGCAAACGTCGCTGCGCTCTATGGCCGCCACCGCGCGCACCACGCTGTAACGCTCTATGTCGTTCGAGATGCGGCTCTGCCGGCGGATGCCCGCCGTGTCTATGAGCGTGTACTGCTCGCCCTCCCAGGTAAACGGCGTGTCTATGGAGTCGCGCGTGGTCCCCGCAATCTCCGAGACGATTACGCGGTTTTCCCCGACGAGCGCGTTCACCAGCGAGGACTTGCCCGTGTTAGGCTTGCCTATGACCGCTATCTTTATGCGCTCCTCGTCCCTGTCAAGCTCTTCCCTTGACGGGAAGTGGGAGGCAATTTCGTCGAGCGCGTCCCCGAGGCCCGTCATGTTCGCCGCGCTGACGGGCAAAGGCTCGCCGAGCCCCAGCGTATAGAAATCGTAGAAATTCTCGTCCGGCTTGCCCGAGTCCACCTTGTTTACTATGACCACCACCGGCTTGCCCGTGCGGCGCAGCATGTCCGCCACTTCCTCATCCGCCGTGGTTATGCCCTCCTTGCCGTCTAAGAGAAAGACGATTACGTCCGCCATCTCCATGGCCAGCTCGGCCTGCTCGCGCATCTGCGAAAGGATTACGTCCTTGGTGTTCGGGTCTATGCCGCCCGTGTCTATGAGCGCAAACTCCCGTCCGGACCACTCCGCCTCCGCGTAAATGCGGTCGCGCGTCACGCCCGGCGTGTCCTCCACAATGGAGAGCCGCTGCCCGATGAGTTTGTTAAAGAAGGTGGACTTGCCCACGTTCGGACGCCCGACCACCGCTACGACAGGCAGGCTCATATCTGAGCACCATCCGGGTAAACCCCGTCCGCGTCCGGCCCGTAACCGTCCTCAGCAGGCTCTTCGCCTTGCCGGGCAAGGCTTTCCGGCGCATCCCCGCCTGCGTCTTCCTCTGCGTCCTCCCGTTCGAAAATGCTCGCCGCGAACGCCGACGGGTCGAAAACCGTAAGGTCGCGAATCCGCTCGCCCACGCCCAGAAACTTGATGGGCAGGTCGAACTCGTCGCTTATGGTTATGGCTATGCCGCCCTTGGCCGTCCCGTCCATCTTGGTCAGGACAATCCCCGTAATATCCGCCACCGCGCCGAACTCCTGCGCCTGGCTCACCGCGTTCTTCCCGGTCGTGGCGTCCAGCACCAGCAGCGTCTCGCGCGCCGCCTCGGGAAACTCGCGGTCTATGACCTTGTTCATCTTCTCCAGCTCGTTCATGAGGTTCTTCTTGTTCTGCAGCCGCCCCGCCGTGTCGCAGATAAGCACATCCGTGCCCCGCGCCTTGGCCGCCTGCAGCGAGTCGTAGATGACCGCCGAAGGGTCCGCCCCCTCGCCGTGTTTGATTATGTCCACCCCCACGCGCCCGGCCCAGATGGCGAGCTGGTCCGCCGCCGCCGCGCGGAACGTATCCGCCGCCGCCAACAGCACCGACTTTCCTTCATTTTTATACAGCGCCGCCATCTTGGCGATGCTCGTGGTCTTCCCGCCGCCGTTCACGCCAATCATGAGCACGACCAAGGGATAGTCAACCGACATCTTGTTACGGTCACCCTTATCCACCAGCTCCTTCACAATCTCCTGAATGCGCGTCTGTACCGCCCCGGGGTCCTTAATGCGCTCCGTGCGCACCGCCTCCCGCAGCTTCTCTACGATATGCAAAGACGTGTCCATGCCTATGTCCGAGGTGATGAGTATCTCCTCGAGCTCCTCCAGCGTGGACTCATCCACCTGCGGCCGGAGCAGTATGGCATCCGTGATGCGCTCCTGCAGCCGCCCGAAAAATCCTTTTTTTGTCCCGAACTCCATTAATTTTTCCCGTCCAGCGTCTTGGCGAACGCCTCCGTCTCCGCCTCGCCCAGCAGCAGCGAGAGAATGCTCGTAACGCCCTTCTCCTGCATGGTCACCCCGAAGAGCGTATTCGCATACTCCATGGTCGACCGCTGGTGCGTGACGAGCGCAAACTGCACGTCCACAAAATTCTTCAGATACTCCGCAAACCGCTGGATGTTCGTCTCGTCCAGCGCCGCGTCCACCTCGTCTAATATACAGAACGGCGCCGGCTTAATCTCCAGGATGGAGAACATGAGCGCTATGCCTATCATGGTCCGCTCGCCGCCGCTGTAAAGGTGCATGCTCATGAGGCTCGTCTTGCCCGGGGGCTGCACCTTGATGAGAATCCCGCTCTCCAGCGGATCCTTGTCCTCCTCCAGACTTATGCTGCCCTTGCCGCCGCCGAAGAGCTTCTGAAACACGCCGCTGAAATTCTCCACGACGCCGTCGAACGTCTCGCGGAAACGGGCCCGGCTGATTTTATCCATATCCTCGACTATCTTCTGATAGTCCGCCAGGCTCGAGAGAATATCCTCCCGCTGCTCGCGCAGAAACTCGTACCGCTCGCTCACCTCGTCGTATTCCTTGATGGACCCCGGATTCACCTCGCCAATCTCGAGCAGCCGGCTCTTAATCTCCCGGCTCTCGCGCACCGCCGCACTCATCACGAAGTCCTCTTTCCGGAACTCCAGCGCGTGCACGTAGGAAAGCTCGTACTCCTCGAAGAGCCGCTCCTTCCAGTTCGCCAGCCGCGTCTCCTGCCGCCCGAGCTCCACGTCCATGGCCGTCTTGGAATCCACCAAGGACTCCAGCCGCGCCGTGAGCTCCCGGTAAGCCGCCTCCGCCGTCTCTATCTGTGCAAGCAGCGCCTTGCGCGCCCCGGAAAGCGTCTCGAGCTGTGCGGTAAGCCCGCTGCGTTCTTCCTGCGTCTGCGCCAATAGCTCTGCCGTAGCCGCCTCGTCGGTAACCGCCGCCTCAGACGCCAGTACAGAGGCAAGCTGCGCCTCCTTATCCGCCAGCTCCGCCTTAAGCTCACCCAGTCTTGCGAGGGCGCGCGCTGTGCCTTCCGCCGCACCCGCCTTCTCCGTTTCGGCCGCCGCCAGGTCCACGCGAAGCTGCGTGGTCTCCTCCGCCGCCGCGCCAGCCTGCTCGCGGAGCTGCGCGATCTGCGCCTCCGTCTCGCCCGCCTGCGCCTCAAGCGCCGTAATCTGCTCCGTAATCTCGCGAATCTGCTCACGCAGCGCCGCGTTCATCTTCTCGCCGCTTTCCTTGTCCGTGCGGATGTTCGAAAGGTCCAGCTCCTTCTGCTTGAGCTTGGCCTCCAAGTCCTCGCTGCGGAACACCAGCGACTTGAGCTCGCCGCCCACGTCCGCCAGCTGCGCCGCGCGGTCCCGCCGGTCCGTCTCGTGCCGCTCCTCTTTTTCCGTGAGCGCCTCTGCAGCCGCAACGAGCTGCGCGAGCTCCGCGTCTAACCGGGTGGCGTCCTCCTCCAGCGTCTCTATCTCCGCCTTGAGCGTGGCTATCTCCCCGCGCCGCTCCAGCAGGTTCGCCGAGCGGTGCTTGAACGCGCCGCCGGTGAGCGCACCGGAGGGCCGGATGACCTCGCCCTCGCGCGTTACGATCTTATAGCCGCCGCGCGCCTGCATGGAAATCCCTATGGCGTCGTCCAGCGTCTCCGCTATGATGACCTTGCCCAGCAGGAAGTCCATCACGTTCTCGTAGCGCGCGTCATAACCGATAAGCTCCTTGGCCAGGCCTATGAAGCCCTTCGCGTCCGCGGGCAGTTCCTTCTTTCCGCGCTCCTCCGTCTTGATCCGGTCGAGCGGCAGGAACGTAAGGCGCCCCGCCTTGTTTTTCTTAAGGTACTCTATGGCCTCCTTGGCGCTGCCCTCGTCCTTGGTCACTATGTTCTGCAGCGTGGCGCCCAGCGCGGTTTCCACCGCCGTCTCCAGCCCCTTGGGCACGCTGATGATCTCCGCAACCACGCCTTCCAGCCCGGCTATGCCCTGCTTCATGACATCCTTTATGCCCTGGCTGTAGCCCTCGTAGTTGGACTCCATCTCTTCTATGGCGTCTTTTCTGGCGCCCTTTTCCGCAATCCGGCTGCGCGTCTTTTCCGCCCGCTCCCGCGTGGCCGCCACCCGGGAAAGCGTCTCCTCGCGCTCGCCCCGCGCCGCGGCGATCTTCTCCTCCAGCATGGTGATCTCGGCCTTGAGACCTTCCTGCTTGGCCACCGCGCCGTTTATGGCGTGCCGGACCGAAGAGCGCTCCGCCTCTTCCAGCCGCCGCTCCTCCTCCATACGTATGCGCGTGGAATCGAAACTCCCCATCAGGTCGCGGTTTCCGGAAAGCTCCTGCTCCTTCATGCTCCGCTGCCGGGTGAGCTCAAAGATTTCGCCCTGCACCTGACTCAGCGCCTCGCCCGTTTCCGTAAGTTTCTCCGCTACGCCCTGCTCCGCCTCCTGCTTTCCTGCCAGCGCGGCGGCAAGCGCCGCAAGCCGCTCGTCAAACCCCGCGGCGGTGGCTATGGTCTCCTGCTGTAGCGCCTCTTCCTCGCGAATCTTCTCACCGAGCGATATGGTTTCCTCGGTGAGCCGCACCCGGTCCCGCGCAAGCCCGCGCTGCTTTTCCTCGCGGATGGCCGCGCTGCTCTCCAGCGTCAGAATCCGATTCTCCGCCTCGGCTATCTGCCGCGTGAGCTCTTGCACGCGCTCGGACTTCTCGTCGCTCTCGCGCCGCTTCCCGGTCAGGTCATTATCCCCGCGCTCCTTCTCCGCGCGCAGCCTGGCTATCTCGGCGCCGGCCTCCTCCGCGTCCTTCGTGAGCGTCTTGTTCTTCTCCGTGGTCGTCTCTATGTTCTTGAGCGTAATATTTATATCCAGCTCCCGGTGCCGCGCGGAAAGCTCCGCGTGCTCCTTGGCCTTGGCGCTCTCCTCGGCCAGCCCGTCTATGCGTGACTCAATGTCCAGGATTATGTCGTTCATCCGGTCCAGGTTTCCCTGCGCGGAATCGAGCCGGCGCTGCGCCTCCGCCTTGCGGTTCTTGTACTTGATAACCCCGGCCGCCTCTTCGAAAATCTCGCGCAGCTCCTCCGGCTTGGCGTTCACAATCCGGTCTATCTGCCCCTGCCCCACAAACGAATAGCCTTCCACGCCTATGCCCGTATCCATAATCAGCTCGCGGATGTCCCGCAGCCGGCACTGGCCGCCGTTTATGAAATACTCGCTCTCTCCGCTCCGGAAAAGCCTGCGCTTGATGGCCACCTCGGCGTAGTCAATAGGAAGGATGCCCGTGCTATTGTCAAAGATAAGCGTGACCTCGGCCATGCCTTTCGGCCGGCGGGTCTCCGTGCCCGCGAAGATAATCTCCTCCATCTTCGTACCGCGCAGCGTGCGCGCGCTCTGCTCGCCGAGCACCCAGCGCATGGCGTCGCTTATATTGCTCTTGCCGCTCCCGTTGGGGCCCACGATGCAGGTAAGGCCGTCCTTGAAGTCTATGGATATGGGCTCGGCAAAAGACTTGAACCCCTGAATTTCGATACGTTTAAGATACATGCATTTTCTCCAGCGCCTCTCCGGCAGCGTCCTGTTCGGCTTCCTTCTTGGAATAGCCGCGGCCGGAACCGAGCCTCTTCTCTCCCAAAAATACGTCAACGTAGAATATCTTCTCGTGCGGCGGACCTTCCTCGCGCACCAGCTTGTAGCGAATGCTCACGCTGCCCTTCTTCTGCAGCTCAATCTGCAGCGCCGTCTTGCGGTCCCAGCGGTCGTACGCCGCGCTGTCGCCCTCTATGGCGTTCATGACCGACACGCGGAACAACCGGCTTACGAGCGCGTACGCCTTCTTCCATCCACCGTCCAAAAATACGGCGCCTATGAGCGCCTCGAGCGCATCCTCGAGCACGGAGGGGTTATCCCACTCGCGGCTCTTCTCCGCTCCCTTTCCCAGCACCAGATACTGCGACAGCCCTATGCTGCGCGCCACGCGCGCCAGCCCCGCCGTACACACGAGCTTGGCCCGCAGATGCGAGAGTTCCCCCTCGTCCGCCTGCGGGAGCATGTCGTACAGCAGGCTGCCCATACACAGCTCCAGAACCGCGTCACCCAAAAACTCCAGGCGCTGGTTCGACATGGTCCTGTCGAGCCCCTGTTCGTTTACATATGAGGAATGCATAAGCGCATTCTTGAGATATGACGAGTCCTTGAAACGATAGCCGATGCTTTTCTGTAATTCCTTCAGATCACCCATGAGTCCCTTCACTTGATTCCGCCTGTAACTTACAAATGGAATTCGTGATGTTTTCTACGACCCGGTTTTCCATGAACGGCACCGCCCGCGCAATGCTGTTACGCACAGCCTTTGCGTCGGCGGATCCGTGCATCTTCACGACCGCGCCCTTCACGCCGAGAATCGGCGCACCACCGTATTCCGTATAGTCGAAAGCCTTTTTCAGCTCACCGAGCTTATTATACAGGAGCGCCGCGCCCGCCTTCGCCACGAGGCCCTCCGTGAACTTCTGCCTGATCAGATGGGAGATGGACAGCGCCATGCCCTCCGTCATCTTGAGCACCACGTTGCCCACCAGCCCGTCACAGACGATCACGTCCGAGATGCCAATGGGGATGTCGCGTGCCTCTATATTGCCCACAAAGTGCAGACCGGCCTGCGGGGCTGTCTCCGTAAGCAGTTCGTACGTCTCCTTGAGCATGACCGAGCCCTTGCCGGGCTCCGTGCCCATGTTCACCAGACCCACGCGCGGGCTGTCTATCTTCAGCACTTCCTTCGCGTAGATGCTACCCATGATGGCGAACTGCACCAGCGCCTGCGGCTTGCACTCCGCGTTCGCGCCCGCGTCTATGAGCAGCGACGCCGTGTTCTTCGAGAGAATGGGATACGTGCTGCCTATGGCGGGGCGGTCTATGCCCTCTATGCGTCCCAGGATAAAAATCCCGCCGCTCATAAGCGCGCCGCTGTTTCCCGCGGAAATGAACAGGTCGCCCTCCCCGTCGCGCACCATCTCCATGCCGCGCACTAAGGACGAGTCCTTCTTCTTGCGGATGGACTTGACCGGCGAGTCCTCGCCCGTAATCACCTCGGATGCGTGCCGCACCGTAAGTTTGTCGCTGTCATGTTTTTCGTTTGACAGGATCTTTCGGATGCGGGGCTCGTCTCCCACGATGCATATCTCATGCTCGATCAGAAGAGAAACGTCCGCTGCGCCTTTTACGATTTCATCCGGCGCATTGTCTCCGCCCATCCCGTCTAAAATAATCCTCATTTAGGCCTCCTTCGCCTGTGGAGCATCCTGATCCTTTACGCCGTCGAAGTAACCGCACAGCGTCTCCCCCGTCTGGATGTCCGACACAATCCTCAATCCTTTTCCCTCCATATTATATACGCGCACGATGTCATACGCATCCTGCTCCGGAATATCCGGAATCAGCTCGCGCAGGATATTCTGCTCGTCCGCGAAGAACTTGGGCGCGTAAAACCGCGTGGTCTCCTTGTTCTCGAAAATCGCCGCGTAGAAAATGTCCGCCTCCACGAGGTCCTGGAAGAAGTGGCTGCCGAACGAGAGCTCCGGCAGATACCCCGCCCCCTCGTAGCTCACCTCGCAGGCTATGCTCATGTTGCTGATTTCCGCAAACCGCACGGGCACGCCCAGCTCCGGCGAGGTGGTGCCTATGCGCCCGGGCACGAGCAGCATGATTACCTTGCCCGAATCGCGGTACAGCTGGTTGATCTGCCCGACCACGCGGGCTATGGCGGGTTTCTGGTTGTACGGATACTCGTAGTACATTTTCGGGTCTATGGCAATGACCACGTCTATATCTTCGTAGTAGGCGCCGCCCATGGTGCCGCCGGTCAGGTGGAAGTACGTCTTGTCCTGATCGACCTCTTCGGGCATGCGCACGCGAATCCCGCTACCGCCCACCTGCAGGGGCCGGCACTGCAGCAGGTTTATGACTAAGCTGCCGTCCTGCGAAATGTTCAAGGCAAACTCCATGTCCACCGGATACTTGTATTCTTCCTGCACCGTGGCCAGTATGCTGCGCATGGCGCCTACAAACCGCTCGTCGCGGAGCAGGTTCTCGCAGGTCGTGTAGCAAATCTGCTTGTCGAGACCGTAGCGCTTAAGTTCCGTCTCGCGGGCTATGTCGCGCTCGACCATAACGCCCCGGAACCACGGTTTCATCTTGCCCACTATGTCCTCGAGCGAGACCGTAACCAGCGCGTTGACCGTGAGGTCCAGTATGTCCACCTTGTGCTGCGAGAAGTCCGACACGTACTTGCTCTGCATGGCGCGCATAGACGTGTCGTCCAGCGAGGCTATGCGCGGGTAGTCGCCGCTCGTGCGGTCCACCGCGCGGGTCCCCAGCCCCATGACAATCCGGATCATGCCGGCCGTGGGGTCCAGCTTGGGATTCCACCGGTAGGAGTTATACGAGAAGGCCACGCCCGCCGCCGTGGGCATGTAGAAGTCGCGGAAGAGCGAGCCCGTGACGCGCTGCACAAGAAGCGCCATCTGCTCGTCCTTGCCCGACAGCCCGCGCTGCAACCTGTACTCCAGAACGGAGTCGTCCATGGTCGAAGCATACACCGTCCGCACGGCGTCCTCAAAGGCTTCGAGCCTCTCCTCCAGCGTGCCCTTATTGACGCAGAAAACAGACTCGTACTTGCCCGCGAAGGCGTTTCCAAAACCGTCCTCCAGAAGCGAGGAGCTGCGCACGATTATGGGGCTCTGTCCGAAGTATTCCAGCATACGCCGGAACTGCTCGCGGATGTTCTCCGAGAACCGCCCCTCGAGAATCTTCTCCTTCAGGATTTCCGCCACGGGGAAGTAGCCGCGTTTTTTGCGCTGCTTGATCTTGAGCCCCCAGCAGTTGTTCTTAATAAGGAAGGTGTAGAACAGGTTCGAGCAGATGTAGTACGAGTCGTGCGGCTCGAGAATCTTGGCGACCTCGGGAAGCTGCCGTTCCACGATCATGCGCGAGAGAATCATGCCCGTCGCCTTGCCGCCTATGGAGCCTACGCCGATCATGCGCGCCTTGATGGCGAGCAAGTCCGCTATTTTCACGTTCTTTATGGCTATCTGCTGGATGTGCTCCCCGCCGCCAAACACCATGCGGCACATCTCCTTGAGGTCCTCCTCCGAAATGCTGTCCGCGTGCTCCGACTTCGCTAAGAAGTAGCGCTCCCAGTTGTCCAAGTTCAGGGTGCTGTCCACGTTCCCGTTTTCCGCAACCAAGGAGAAGTACCGTGCGAGGGCAATGCCGTTCGTGATGGGCTCTATGGAGTCCCGGTCGTTCATGTCTATCGTATGGGGGAGGAATATCGTGGGCAGATACCGCTCCTGCACCTTGACGGGATGCAGAAACATCTCGTCGCCCTTCTTGTAAATGTCGAGCAGGATGCTGGCCGTCTCACGGATACGGGCCACCGCCTCGAAGGAGTGGTAGTCGCGCGTATAACAATAGTAGCCAACCGAATTCGTGCGGGCCACCTGCGGCGCGGTAATCACGAAGAAGTTCCCCATCATGAAGTCCGCAATCCACTCGTTTTGCAGGTCGGTGAGGGAGTCGAAGATGTAGTGCGTCTCCGTGCCCTCCTCCTCTATGGTGTCCGCCACCATCATGGCCACGGTCTCGAACCCCAGCGAAATGTCTATGTCGAAAATCTTCAGGCGCCCCTTGGGTTCCACGAAGTCATGTTTCGGATTAAAGCGGAAGAAGACTATGTTCTTCTTCTCCAGTACCGACTTTTCAATAAAAGGTTCCACGAAAAAGGCATATTCCTGCACATCGGAAACCTGAAACACCACGTTGTCGCCGTATCGGATATGGTCGAGGGCCGTATCGAACCCGGCCAGGCCGGAGCTCACCCTCTTTTGGTTTATCACGGCAGTCCATCCTCCCGAAAAAACACGTCAAAGCACCGTAAAAATTTACCCTTTATTATACCACAACCACCCCCACCCCGGACCATTCCCGTCACCCCGCCGCGCGCCCCCCCCGCCGCGCGCCCCCGGCCCTCTATGCCGGAAAAGTTCTTAAGTGTACAGATAGCACCCCACCGCCGCGCGCCCCCGCCGCGCCCCCCCGGGCCCTCCATGACGGATTCCGTGGTGCTCCGGCACACATAGCGACCAGCCGCAGGCCTTGCTAAGCCTCGCTGTTTGTACTTCCGCACAAACGAAAAACGCCTAATTCGTAATTTAGCATAATTTTCTGAAAATTCTGCTAAATTACTTGAACTGCGCGTTTTTCCCGCATAGAATTAGCTTATATTTTTTATTTCGTGCCGGAATTATCCGTTCGTTATCATGAGGCAGAAAGGATGTGTAGTATGGCTAAAGAAGAAAGGTTTGTGAGGACACTTAACAAGAGGGACGTGTTTAGTCTGTCCTTCGGCGCCATGATCGGCTGGAGCTGGGTCATGATCGTCGGGGACTGGATTACGACAGGCGGAACGTTTGGCGCCATTTTGGCCTTCGTTCTGGGCGGCGTCATGGTATTGTTTGTAGGTCTCACCTATTCGGAGCTGACGAGCGCTATGCCGCTGTGCGGCGGTGAGCACGTCTTCTCGCTCCGCGCTCTCGGCAAGGGGAGCTCATTCGTTTGTACCTGGGCTATAATTCTCGGGTATGTGGGCGTGGTTGCCTTCGAGGCCTGCGCATTCCCGACGGTTATCCGTTACCTGTTCACGGTGCCGGACGACCAGGCGGTAACCTTTATCAATTCGAACGGCGTAGAGATTATCAACACGGCGCCTGCCTACCTCAAGGGCTATATGTACACCGTAGCCGGTTTCGACGTATACGCCTCCTGGGTAGCGGTGGGCATCCTCTCGGGCGTGGCCATAACCATCATCAACTATCTGGGCATTAAACCCGCGGCCATCCTGAACACCATCATGGTATTCATTATGTTCGTCGTGGGCATAGGCTTTATCGCGGCAGCGGTCGTAAACGGCGACGCCGCAAACATGGAACCGCTCTTCGCGGCGGACAGCGCCGGCGGCGGCATCATGAAGGTGGCCATTATGACCCCGTTCCTCTTCGTAGGATTTGACGTCATCCCGCAGGCGGCGGAGGAGATCAACCTCCCGTACAAGACGGTGGGCAAGATCCTCGTGGCCTCGGTTATAGTCGCCACCCTCTGGTATATCGCCATTATCTTCTGCGTATCCCGCATGATGGATACGGAAGCAATCGGCAGCTCCGCTCTGGTAGCGGCAGACGCCATGAAGCTGGCATTCGGCAACATAGACGCCTTTGCAAACGTCATGATTATCGCGGGTATCTGCGGCATCCTGACCTGCTTCAACTCGTTCTTCGTAGGCGGCAGCCGTGCGGTATTCGCCATGGCGGAAGCCAACATGCTTCCCAAGTTCCTGGCCAAGCTGCACAAGAAGCATCGCACGCCGGTTACCAGCATTGTCTTCATCGGTGTGGTCGCCATCATCGCCCCGTTCTTCGGACGGCCGGCCATGGTGTGGATTACGGACGCGGGCAGCTTCGGCATAGTCATCGCGTACGCGCTGGTGGCGCTCTCCTTCCTGGTACTGCGCTTCCGCGAGAAAGAAATGCTGCGTCCCTACAGGGCGCCCCTCGGAACGCTTGTGGGCGTACTCGCGGTAGGCATGAGCGTATTCATGTTCATCTTCTACCTGCCCGGCATGCCCTCGGCCCTGGTCACGCAGGAGTGGATTATGGTCGGCGGCTGGACGGCCCTCGGCGTCGTCTTCGGCGTATACGCCAAGGCGAGGTACGGCAAGCAGTTCGGCGAGGCGGAAGGCCTGTGGTATCCCCTCAAGAAGGGCGAGACCCGCGCCGCGTAAGCAAACATATTTATGCCAATGTAAAAGGAGGGCTCCGGCCCTCCTTTTCCTCTGCAATCGTTATCGCTGTCCCGGGCGCTTCAGCCCGTACCCGCCTCAGTCGCAGCAGGTTCGCATGGCCAGTATGGTCCGGCTGATTAAATCGTCCAGCTCCCAGCCGAGCATTTCCGCGCCGCGATTGATTACGTCGCGCGAGCAACCCGCCGCGAAGTTGGGCGTCTTGTACTTCTTCTTTACGGACTTGAGCTCCAGGTCTTGCACGCTCTTGCTTGGCCGCATTATGGCCACCGCGCCGATAAGGCCGGTAAGCTCGTCTGTAGCGAAGAGCACCTTCTCCATCTCGTGCGTAGGCTCTACGTCCACAGTAATCCCGTAGCCGTGGCTCACCACCGCGTGGATGAGTTCCTCCTCCGCGCCCGCTTCACGCAGAAGCTCCGGCGCCTTGAGGCAGTGCTGCTCCGGGTACTGCTCAAAGTCTATGTCGTGCAGCAGCCCCACTATGCCCCAGAAGTCCTCCTCGTCTCCGTAGCCGAGCAGATTCGCGAAGTAGCGCATAACGCCCTCCACCACCAGCGCGTGCTTAATGTGAAACTCGTCCTTGTTATACTTCTCAAGCGCCGCCAACGCCGCGTCTCTCGAAAGTTCAGTCTTAGGCATCTCACCGCTCCTTCCAGTCCCGCCTGACGGGCCCATCCTACTATTCATTATATATCTTCGGGTCAATATCGAACCGCATAACCTCCGGCTGACACGTAGTCTGATACTGGTCGCAGGTAAAGCACTCGAAAAACTCCGGCGCCTCGCTGCGCTCCACCTTGACGAAGCCGTTCGTCAGGAAAAACTCCGGCGTGCGCGCCACCAGATAGATCTTATTCCCGCCGTCTTTCGCTATCTCCTGCAGCATAAAGTCAAGCAGGATGGACGCCACCCCCTTACCGCGCGCCTCGGGCGCCGTGGCTATGCCGTCACAAATGTACTGGCCTTCCCGTTTGGCGAGCACGCAACCGGCCAGCAGGTTTTCATAATCGTCCACGGCCTGCCAGCATTTTACGATTTCCGGAGGCACGTCCCCTTCCGCGTCCTCGGGCGCGAACTCGAGCCCTTGCTCTATGAAAAACGGAATCAGCTCGCGATAGCGATGCGTCATTTCTTCAACCATTAAAAACATTTCTTCACCATTCGTTTCCTTCCATGTCGTCTTTGAGTGTACAGATTTTCAGGCGGCGGCGCAGCACGCTCAGGTGCAGCGGCAGCCCGGGCCCCGCCTCGCCGTCCACATCCGTCGAAAGGTCCTCGGGGGACTCGACGATGAGCTCGGGCGTGCGGAAAAAGAGCACGTTCTTGTTCGCGGTATGCTGCCCGGAGAGAACGGAAAACACCGCCCCCGCCAGATTGATTATTGGCATCTTGCGGAAGATAATCACGTCCAGCATGCCGTCGTTTATAGAAGCCTCCGGCGCGGCGCGCTTAAAACCGCCTGCGGACCTGCCGTTCATAATAATCATGGCGTACATCTTAAGGTCCTCGCTACGCACGGGCGAGGTGATGGTTATGGGGATGGGCTTGAGCTTGCGCATATCCGCCACGCCGCGCAGGTAGTAGGCCATAACGCCCATGGTGTTTTTAATCACGGGGTCGGTCTTCTGGCTCACGTCCACCATGACCCCCAGCGCCATGACGTTCACAAAACAGCGGTCGTTCGCCATGCCCACATCCATCTCCGTATAGTGCTCGCCGGTAGCTATGGTCAGCATTTCGTCCACGGTGGACGGCAGGTCAAAGTAGTGCGCCAGATCGTTCGCCGTACCCGCCGGAAAAATGGCGAGCGGAATATGCAGGTCGTACTTGACCATGGCCGTGACCATGGTGTTCACCGTCCCGTCGCCGCCGGCCACGAGAATCTTGGCGTACTCGCTCATATCGCGCCCCTCGAAAAACTCGTCGAGCAGCTCACGCCGGTCCGCCCGCAGCGACACGACTATCTGGTCTTTCTCCTGAAACGCCTGAATCACCGTGTCAAGTTGTCCGCTGAACACGTTATGACCCGCGTGCGGGTTGTAGAAAAGCAGCACTTTTTGAAGTGGCATAGGAGTCTCCTTTACATACGCATTCATTATATCATGTAATGGTATAATGGTAGAAACGGAGGGACACATGAATATACAACTGCCTTACCGCCCCACCATGCTCATAATCATGGATGGTTGCGGATACACGACGGAAACTTACGGGAACGCCATCCGCGCGGCGCGCACACCGAATCTGGACGCGCTTATGGCGGCGCATCCCTTTACCACGCTGGGCGCAAGCGGGCCGTCCGTTGGCCTGCCGGAAGGCCAGATGGGCAATAGCGAAGTAGGCCATCTGAATATCGGCGCCGGCCGCATAGTCGAGCAGGATCTTACGATTATCAGCAAGGCCATAGATAGCGGCGCTTTTTTCAGTAACGCGGTGCTCTCGGCGTGCATGGATCGCGCGGCTACGGACGGCCGCAGCCTGCACCTTATGGGGCTCATAGGGCCCGGCGGCGTGCACGCGGTCGACACGCATTTGCGCGCGCTCGTGGAAATGGCCGGACGCAAGGGACTTTCGCGCGTATACATCCACGCGTTCTTAGACGGGCGCGACACCCCGCCGCGGAGCGCGGCCGGCTACATGGAGCAGCTTGAGAACATGCTTGCGCAGCTCGACACGGGACGCGTGGTGAGCGTGAGCGGGCGTTACTACGCCATGGACAGAGATAAACGCTGGGAGCGCGTACAGAAGGCCTACGACGCCCTGACGGCCGGTACGGGTCTCAAGGCGGATAGCTCGCAGGCGGCAATTAAGGCCGCGTACGACCGCGGCGAAAACGACGAGTTCGTCAGTCCCACGAATGTCGCGGCGGCCGGAGAGACGCCCGTGACCGTGGCGGACGGGGACAGCGTGGTGTTCTTTAACTTCCGGCCGGACCGGGCCCGGGAGCTCACCCGGGCGTTCACAGACCCGGATTTCGACGGGTTTACGCGTCAAGTAAAATTGCTTGACATCTCGTTCGTAACGCTTACGGAGTACGACGCGACCATGCCCGGCGTGCAGGTGGCTTTCCCGCCGGAGGTGATTCCCAATACGCTCGGCGAGTACCTGTCTTCCCTGGGGCTTAAGCAGCTGAGGATTGCGGAGACGGAGAAGTATCCCCACGTGACCTTCTTCTTCAACGGCGGCGTGGAGGTGCCAGGTCCGGACGAGGATCGGATACTCATCCCGTCCCCCAAGGTGGCCACCTACGACCTTAAGCCGGAGATGAGCGCCTATCTCGTGACGGACGCTGTGGTGGCGCAGATAGAATCCGGAAAGTACGACGTGATTATTCTGAACTTCGCGAACATGGACATGGTGGGACACACCGGCGTGTTCGATGCGGCGATTAAGGCGGTGGAAACGGTGGACGAGTGCGTGGGACGCATTGCCGGGGCGGTGCAGGCGCAGGGCGGTCAGCTGCTCATTACGGCAGACCACGGAAACTCCGACACCATGCTCACGCCGAAAGGCGAGCCCATTACCGCGCATTCGCTTAATCCGGTACCCCTCATCCTCATCCGGCCCGGCGATTCGGCTCTCTTGCTCAAAGAGGGCGGCGTGCTGTCCGACATTGCCCCCACCTTGCTTGAAATGATGGAACTGCCGCAGCCTAAGGAGATGACGGGCACGAGCCTCATCGAAAGGAAGGGCGCGTGACGGGCGGCGGCGAGGCGGCGCGCACGTTTTCTTTGCAGTGTGGCGCGCGCTCGCATACGGTTACCGTTCCGGACGGGGTGCGGTTTTTATATGCACCCATGAACAAGGTGCCGGTGCCAGTGGACGCGTCGGCGGAAATACGGGCGGCGCTGGACGCGCCGGTGGGCAGCCCACGGATAGAAGAGCTGGTGCGCCCCGGACAGAAGGTCTGCATAATCTCCGACGACAACACGCGCTTTACGCCCGTGAATCTGATTCTGCGCGAGCTGCTGCCGCGGATCGAAGGCGCCGGCGTGCGGCACGAGGACATCCTGATTGTCATGGCGCTCGGCAGCCATCGCTACATGACGGAAGCGGAGATGCGGGAGAAGGTGGGCGCGGAGATTTACGAAAACTACCGCGTGATGAACAGCGAGTTTGCGGACCCCGCGCAGCTTACCGAGGTGGGTCTGAGCGAGCTCGGCACGCCCATCCGCGTGTTTAAGCCCGCCATGGAGGCGGACGTGCGAATCGGACTGGGCACGGTCATGCCGCACGGGTGCATGGGATTTTCCGGCGGCGCCAAGATTCTGTATCCGGGGATTACGGCGGCGGACATCGTCTCGGAGTTTCACATTATTCAGGGGCTCACGGAGGAGATTCTGCTGGGCATGGTCGAGGCGCCTACCCGGCTGGCGGTGGAGGCGTGGACGAAAAACATCGGCCTGCATTTCATTGTCAACGTGGCGCTGGACGAGGGGCAGCGGCTCTACCGCGCGGCGGCGGGCGACTATATCGCGGCGCAGCGCCGGGTGGTAGGCTACGCGCAGGAACTGTGCGGGATACCGCTTCCGGAGGCGCCGGACGTGGTGCTTACCGCCGCCCACCCCATCTACCTGGACTTCTGGCAATGCGGCAAGGCCATCTACGCCCCCGCCAAGGTAATAAAGCCGGGCGGCGAGATTCTGGTTCTGGCCGCCTGCGAGGAAGGCGTCGGGCCGCACCCGGACGTGCTGCGGTACATATCCATGGAGGACGGGCCGGAGGCGCTTGCGGCACGCGTGGCAGCCGGAGAAAGGGGCGAGGACATGCTCGCCATGGCTGTGGGCGTGGGCAACGGGCGGATAGCCCGCCGAAACCGAATCACGTATATCAGCGACGGGCTGACCGCCGCGCAAATGGCACAGGCCGGCCTGGGCCACAGCCACGAAGCCGCCCTGCAGCAAACGCTGGAAGAAACCCTCTCCCGTTTCAAGGACCCGTTCCTGCTAATCCTCCCGGAAGGCGCAGAAGCCATCCCGTATCTTTAGACGTCATTGCCGGACTCGCTGTACCCGTCATTGCCGGACTCGCCGTACCCGTCATTGCCGGACTCGTTCCGCGGGTCCAGTCCTACCTGACGGACTTACATTCCTCAACAATCCTCTCCGCAGCCTTAAGCCCGTCTACCGCGGCGCTCATAATCCCGCCGGCGTACCCGGCGCCCTCCCCGCAGGGAAAGACCCCCTTTACATTCGCCTGCAATGTCTCATCCCGCAGCACGCGCACCGGGCAGCTACTCCGCGTTTCCGGCCCGTACAGCTTCACGTCCGGATCGTCAAACCCCGGAATCTTCCGCCCGAACACCGGCAGCGCGTAGAGAATGCCGTCCACCACGAACCCGGGCAGACACTGCGCCAGCCTATCCTCTGCATTTCCGAACTGCCCCACCGTACTCGTGAGCGCCTCGTAGCGTTCGTGCGCCAGCTTAAAGGCCTTCTGCTCCATCTCCCTCTGCAGGGCAATGCCCGCGAACAGATCCTCACCAGGCAGGTCCTCCGGCCGCACGTCCACCAGCACCGCGCTGTTTGCATAGCTGCCGTCCCGCGCCCGGCTGCTCATGCCGTTCGTAAACAGCCCGCCCTTCTCAGATGCCGCCGTAATCACCGTGCCGCCCGGGCACATGCAGAACGTGTAGACCCCGCGGCTGTCAAGCGTTTTGGTTGACAGCTTGTACGAAGCCGCGCCAAGCCCCGCCTCCCGCATGCGCATGCCATATGTTTTTTCAAAATCCCTGCCGTACTGGCTCTCGTCAATCATCTGCTGGCGGTGCTCTATGCGCACCCCCATAGAAAACGGCTTGCGCGCCATACTAAGGCCTGCCTCCCGCAGCACAGCAAGCGTATCCCGCGCGCTATGCCCGGTAGCCAAAACCAAATGCCGCGCAAAAACACCCTGTACCCCGCACCCGGCATCCGGACTCGCCGCACCCGTCATTGCCGGACTTGTTCCGGCAATCCAGTCGCAACCTGCAACCTTCTTTTTCCCCGCATACTTATACAGCACCCGCGACAGCCGCCCCGCGCCGTCCACCTCGAAGCCCACAAACTTACTCGTAAACAGTATCACGCCGCCAAGCCGGATAATCTCCTTGCGAATATTCCGCACCACCGTCCTGAGCACGTCCGTCCCCAAATGCGGGCTGGCGAGATACCGAATCTCCTCGCCCCCGCCCGCGTCCGCGAACGCGTCCAGCACATAAGCCTTGCGCGGGTCATGAATGCCGCTGGTAAGCTTCCCGTCAGAAAACGTCCCGGCTCCGCCTTCCCCGAACAGCACATTGTTGTCCTCATCCAGCTCGCCGCCGCGCCAGAAAGCCGCCACCGCCTTAGCCCGCTCCTCCACCGGATACCCCCGCTCCAAAACGATAGGCTTAAGCCCCGCCCGCGCAAGC
>JAISTV010000023.1 GCA_031272485.1 Eubacteriales Family XIII. Incertae Sedis bacterium | reverse complement strand
CGCCAAAAAAAATGCAAAACAGAACCGAAAATCGCTGAAAAAAATGCAAAACAGAACCGCGGGCTTTTCTTGGGGCCGTCATTGCGTAATGATGTTTTGTTGAAATTTCAATGAATTTCGTCGAAAATATCACGTTTTTCGAGTTAAGAAAACGGTTATTTATCACGTTTATTAACTTATATAGAGCGCAGAATATCACGTTTTCGCAGTTTTGAAGGACGCGGAAGCTGGATTGCCGGAACAAGTCCGGCAATGACGTTCGTTTGGGTCGCTATGCGCTTCAGCGGTTTGCGTACATTTTTTCGTAGTACTTGGTGTATTCTCCGGAGACTATGCGGCCCCACCAGTCGCGGTTTTCCAAGTACCAGTCTATGGTGAGTTTTATGCCCTGGGCGAACATGGTTTCCGGGGCCCAGCCGAGCTCGTTTCCTATCTTGGTGGGGTCTATGGCGTAGCGGAGGTCATGGCCCTTTCTGTCGGTAACGTAGGTGATGAGGCTCTCGGGTTTATCGAGCGTCTTCAGGATGAGCTTGACTATGTCTATGTTGGCCATTTCGTTGTGGCCGCCTATGTTGTAGACCTCGCCCACCTTACCGTTCCTTATAATCAGGTCTATGGCCTTGCAGTGGTCTTCCACATAGAGCCAGTCCCGCACGTTGAGCCCCTCGCCGTAAACCGGGAGCGGCTTGTCCGCGAGGCAGTTGGCTATCATGAGGGGTATGAGCTTCTCCGGGAACTGGTAAGGTCCGTAGTTGTTCGAGCAACGAGAGATGGTCGCCGGAAATCCGTAGGTACGCGTGTAAGCCCCTACGAGCAGATCTGCGCCCGCTTTAGATGAGGAATAGGGACTGGATGTGTGGATGGGCGTCTCCTCCGTAAACAGAAGATCCGGGCGGTCTAAGGGCAGGTCTCCGTACACCTCGTCCGTGGAGACCTGGTGGAAGCGCCCTACCTCGTATTTCTTGGCCGCGTCCATGAGGACCTGGGTTCCTATGATATTGGTCATGAGGAAGACTTCCGGGTTTTCTATGGAGCGGTCCACGTGGGACTCCGCCGCGAAGTTTACCACCACGTCAAACTTCTCCTTGGCGAAGAGTTCGTCTATGGCTGCGCGGTCCGTTATGTCCGCCTTGACGAACGAAAACCGGGGATCCTTAAGCGCCTCTGTGAGCGTCTCGAGGTTCCCGGCGTAGGTGAGCGCGTCCAGCCCGACTATCTGGTCGGTGGAGCGGGCAAGCTCGTAATATACAAAATTGGCGCCTATAAACCCGGCGGCTCCGGTAACGAGTATCTTCATGTTAATCCTCCAGAAGTGACAGCAGGTACTTTCCGTAATCCGTCATGGACAGCGCCTCGCCCACTGCCTGAAGCTGGGCGTCGTCAATGAACTTTTTCCGCCAGGCGATTTCCTCGAGGCAGGCTATGTAGAAGCCCTGACGGGACTGGACAGCCTCCACGAACTCCGCGGCCTTGAGCAGGCCCACGGGGCTGCCGGTGTCCAGCCAGGCCATGCCGCGGCCGAGAAGCTCGACCTTGAGGCGGCCCTGCGCCAGGTACTCGTTGTTTACGCTGGTTATCTCTATCTCGCCGCGCGCGGAGGGCTGAACGTTCTTGGCTATGTCCACCACGTCGTTGTCGTAAAAGTACAGGCCGGGAACGGCATACTTGCTCTTGGGCTTGGCGGGCTTTTCCTCTATGGAGATGACGTTGTTCTGCTCGTCAAACTCCACCACGCCGAACTCGCGCGCGTCCTTAACGGGGTAGCCGAACACGGTAGCGCCCTGCTCCCGCGCGACGGCACGCTCCAGGACCGACGAGAGCGACTGCCCGTAGAAGACATTGTCCCCCAGTACGAGGCAGACGCGGTCTGTGCCTATAAATTCCTCGCCGAGGATAAAGGCGTCCGCGAGGCCGCGGGGCTGCTCCTGAATCTTGTATGTAAACTGCACCCCGAAGTTCTCCCCGCTGCCGAGGAGCTTCTCGTAGTTTTCTATGTCCTCGGGCGTGGAGATTATGAGAATCTCCCGGATGCCCGCGAGCATGAGCACGGAGACGGGGTAGTAGATGAGCGGCTTGTCAAAGACCGGCAGAAGCTGCTTGCTCACTGCCATGGTCATGGGATACAGGCGGGTGCCTTTTCCGCCTGCCAGCACGATTCCTTTCACGTTCTTACTCCTTACTGTTCTTAAAATAGCTTGCGAGCGCGTCCTGCCAGGGGCGCATCTCGTTTCCTACGGTGCACTTAAGCATGAGGTTTTCCATGGCGGAGTACGCCGGTCGCGGGGCGGGGCGCGGAAACTCCTCCGTGGTGCAGGGGATTACCTCGCAGGTCTCCCCGGACAGGCGAATGATTTCCTTGGCGAATTCGTACCAGCTGCAAATGCCCTCGCCTGTGCAGTGGTATATGCCGTACTCGTCCGTGTCGGCCAGCTTGAGGATGTGGTGCGCCAGGTCGTAGGCGTGCGTGGGGTTTCCCACCTGGTCGTCTACCACCTTTATGCTGTCCTTTTCCCTGGCCAGATTCACCATGGTCTTTACGAAGTTATTCCCCACGTAGCTGTAGAGCCACGAGGTGCGGACCACGAACGACTCCGGACAGGTCTCGCGCACGTAACGCTCGGAGAGGAGCTTGGACTTGCCGTAGACCGTGGCCGGGTTCGGGGTGTCCCACTCGCAGTAGGGCTTGCTGGCGTCTCCGGCGAACACGTAGTCCGTGGAGACGTGGACGTACTTTACGCCCTCCGCGGCGGCGGCCGCCGCGAGGTTCCGCGCGCCTATGGCGTTTACCTTCATGGCGGTCTCGTAGTCCGTCTCGCAGGCGTCCACGTTGGTCATGGCGGCGCAATTGATTATGAGCCCCTTGTAGCCTTCCGATGTGTAATCTAAGGAAGCGAATGCGTCCGTAACGAAGCACTCCGTGAACACCGTGTCGGTTATGTCCAGCTCGTCGTAGTCCACGGCGGTTACGTTCGCGTATTTATAGCTCTCGGGCAGCGGCCCGATCTCGCTTTCCCCTTTTTCTATAATATCCTGCAGCGCGGTTCCGAGCTGCCCGTAGCTTCCGGTTATGAGAATTTGCATGATGCCTCCTCCCTTCTCCCTCTTATTCAGTTTCCCATATTTAGTTTGTAGTATTCTGCGGCATCGTCTATGGGGCCGTCGAACATAATCTGCCCCTCGCGCACGACTATGCCTCTCTTGCAGAATTCCTTAGCCATATCTATGGAATGCGTAACGAAGAGCAACGTTACGCTGTCCTTCGATATGATTTCGTTTACCTTGTTCAGGCACTTCTCCTTGAAGACCGCGTCTCCCACGGAAAGCGCCTCGTCCACGATGAAGATTTCCGGCTCTATGCACACGTTTATGGCGAAGCCCAGTTTGGAGAGCATGCCGCTGGAATACGTGCGCACCGGCTGGTCTATGTAGTCGCCCAGTTCCGCAAACTCCACGATGGCCGGCTCGAGCTTGGCTATCTCCTCGTCCCTCAGCCCCATGAGCTGCCCGCGGAGGTAAATGTTCTCGCGCCCCTTCATCTCGTCGTCAAACCCGGCGGTGATTTCCAGTAGCGCGCTCACGCGGCCCTTTACGTCTATGGTGCCCGTGGTGGGATACGCCACGCCGGTAATCATTTTCAGGATGGTGGATTTCCCGGCGCCGTTTCTGCCTATGAGCGCCACGGACTCGCCGCGCGCCACCGAGAAGTTCATGCCGTTTACCGCCCGCTTTTCTATGTAGGGCACGTGCTTGTTAAACACGCCCAGAAAGCGCTTCTTCTCGCTGGCGTAAAGCTTGTAGATCTTTGTGACGTCATTAAATTTTATAACAGTATCGTTAGAGTACATCCGGTATATCCTTATACAGTTTCTTATATGTGGCGTTTGCGACAAGCGTCATGATGAGCAGCGCCCCGAGAAAGACCAGACACTGGGTCGGCTTTTCCCAGAACCACCGCTTGTAGACGAACGAGTCGCGATAGCCTTCCGCGATAAAATTGATGGGGTTCGCCATAAGGATGTGGCGAACGGTATTATTGCCTATGGTGTTTATGTCAAAGATTATGCCGCTCATCCAGAACACCGCCGTGGTGACCGCCATGACTAAGTTCATCCAGTCACGCGAGAGCGTGGAGAGCGTGGCGGAAAACAGCGCCCAGTTGGTAAAGAAGATGATCATGAGCGCCATGTAAAGCGGAATCTGCAGGTAGTAGATGTCCGGATACCAGCCCGTAATTACGAAGATGACCGTGGTGATAACCAGCAGGAACAGGTGCACGACCAGCTTGGCCACCGCTACAAACGTAGGAATGGTGGGCACCGGGAACTTCATCTTGGTTATCAGGTAGCTATAACGGAGGAAAACCGAGGAACCGTCCGTAATCATCTCTTCCATATAGAACCACGGCACGATGCCGGGCACGAACCAGATGATAAACGGCACGTTCTCCGCCACGTCGCCGGCGCGCAGGCCCACGGTGAACACGAACCAGAAGACCAGGATGATGACCGTAGGCTTTACGAGCGCCCAAGCCCACCCCAGCGCGGAGCCCGTGTAGTTTCTTATGATATCGGATTTCGCCAGCTTGAAAATCTGGTGTCTCCAAGTAAAATGGTCTTTTATATTTTCTATGAATAAACTCAAAAGTTACCTCTTCCTGCGTTTAACGCGACCATTATTCTACCACGTGGCCGCTCTTTTGTCATTGCGGCGCCCGCCGCGCGATTTCGAGGAGCAGGTTAATCTGCACCTGCGTGCTGGCCCGCGCCTGCTTGACCCCCGCCTCTAAGAAAAGTCCGCAAATGAACGACTGGAACGCCGCCAGCAGCAGGAACACAGCCAGCACGAGCTTGGGCACGCTGCGCGCCACGAGCTCCTGCACGAAGTAGATGAATTCCGGAATGAGGAACACCAGACTTGCCGCCAGAAAAACGAGCGACAGGATGCCGAAAAACGCCATGGGCTTATAGTCCTTGAACATGTTGAAAATCTTCATGAGTACCTTCCCGCCGTCCCGGTAGGTGTTCAGCTTGGAGTCGTTTCCGGCCGGCCTCTCCGTGAAGTTTACGGGGACAGAGCGAATCTTGAAGCGGTTATCTAAGGCGTGGATGGTCATTTCCGTCTCCAGCTCAAACCCCGGGCTCATGACCGGAAACGTCTTGACGAAAGGCCTGCTCACCACCCGGAAGCCGGATAGAATGTCCTTTACATCTCCCTTGAAAAACAGGTTCACGAGGCCCCGCACGAGCCGGTTTCCGAAACTGTGAAACGCCCGCTTGTTTTCTTCCGAGTAGTTCCCGGAAAGCCGGTCGCCTATAATCATGTCAAACTCGCCGCGCGCCACCTGCTCTATGAGCGGCGGGGCTATGTCCGCCGGGAAGGCATCGTCCGCGTCCGTGAGCACATACACATCCGCGTCTATTTCCCGGAACATGGTGCGCACCACGTTCCCCTTGCCCTGCAGGCGCTCGTAGCCCACCACCGCGCCGGCCTCCCGCGCGAGCGCGTCGCTCCCGTCTGTGGAGTTGTTGTCGTACACGTAGACCGTGGCATCCGGCAGGGCCGCGCGGTAATCCGTGACCACCTTTCCTATGGTCTGTGCCTCGTTATAACAGGGTATGAGTACGGCTACCTTGCTCATTTCTTGCTCTCTTCCTCGACAATGTTGCTGTCTTCCGCCTTGGCATATGCCCGGGCTATGCGCCGCGCCACCGGCCCCGGCCAGCAGGACTCCAGAATGCGCAGGTCCTCGCGGGCGCGGATGCCCGCCGATATGGTGCGGGTGGTTTCCGAGTCCTCGTGTATCCGGTGCCCCATAAGCAGCTTGGGCACGTAGACGAAGGTACCCTTCTCCCGCGCCAACCTAAGCCATGCCTCCCAGTCCATGCTGTTCGTAAAATCCGTATTAAACCGGAAGTCCGGGAAGCGCTTCCTTCGTAGCGTCACCGTGGGGCAGCTTATGGCGCATCCCACGGAGAGGATTCTCCGCCGCACAAGGCGGGCGGACGGGAAACGCGCGAGCTGCCGCAGCATTTTCCGCTTGATCTCCAGGTTCCGGTTCGTGCTTACCTTCTCGCCTGCGCGAATCTCATAGTAGTCCGTGCAGGCCAGGATGGGGTTCGCTGTGCGGTCAAGCGCGGCCAGCGTTTCCTTGGTAAAGTTCTTCGTATACACGTCATCCTGATGCGCCAGCGTTACATATTCCGTATCCGCCAGCGAGAGCGCGTAGTTCCAGTCGGAGGCTATGCCCGCGGAAACCGCATTCACGTGTAGCGGAAGACTTCGCGCCGCCGCTATCCGCTGAATTCGCTCTGTGGGCGTGGAGGTGGCTATGTAGACCTCTGACCTTTCGGTCTGCGCCGCGAGGCTGTCTAAAAGCTCCTCTATGTACTCGCTGTCCTTATACGCGCACACCGCAAAGGTGTGCCGCTGTGTGTTTTCTTCCATAGCAGTATTATATCTTACTTTCCCTTGCAATAGAATCGGCTGAAGAAACCGAGGAGGTTGTGCCGGTAGAGAAACAATAATGTTTTTACGGTAAAATGATTGGATTTGCTCTCCCCTTCCGGGCACTTGTGTAGCAGGGGGTTTTCCCGGTATGCCGGGTAGCGCAGCGCCACGGCGCCGAGCAGTTCCAACGCCGCCGCCTGAAACGCCTGACGGGTAGACTGCCTGCCGCCCCAGAGGAGATAGAAAACCACGGTTCGCACAGCAAACCACTGGTTATACGTACGCTGCTCTGCGGAAATATCCTCCGCCAGCACGTCCAGGTCCGCCAGCCGTTCAAACAGGCGGAGGACCGCCTGCACCATTTCCGGGGTAAGCTGCCTTTGCGCAGCGTTCGACACGCTTTCTTCGTTCAGGAACCAGTTGTACCCTGCATAGTCTATGACGCTTATTTGCGCCGTGCCTTGCAGGAGCGTAAAGATAAACGCCGTATCCTCTCCCACCGCATTATCAAAGAAGGAGGCGCCTGTCCGGTCTATTATCTCTTTACGCAGGATGCGCGCCCACGGTGCCATGAGCAGATACCGCGCGGTGAAACTGTCTGCAAAGCGAACCTGCTTGACAATCTTCCCGGCGGCGTCCGGGCGTCTGTAGCCGCCCAGCACCATGTCTAACCCGCCTTGCTCTATGGCCGCGTAGTACGTCTGGATGTAGTCGGCATCCAGAAAGTCGTCGCAGTCCATGAACAGGATGTACCGGCCCTCTGCAAGGCTGAGCCCCCGGTTCCGCGTGCGGGCTATGCCCTGATTCGGCTGGTCATAGACGAAAAACAGCGTGGGGTACGCCGCTGCGTATTCACGGAGGATGGCCAGCGAGCCGTCTGTGGAGCCATCGTTTATGGCTATCACTTGCAGCATGCACAGGTCAGCCGTCTGCGCCAGTATGCTGTTCAGACACCGCTTAAGGTATGCCTCGCCGTTATATACAGGGATGATAAGCGAGATCTCAGTCATGGTTCTCCGCTCCGGAAAGCCGCGTGGCCGCGCGGCGAATCATGCCGTCCACGTCTATGCGCAGCAGGAGTTTCATAAGCGGCCGCATGAGATACTCGCGCGCCTTATCAAGCCAGATACAGGTGATGACAAACATGACGCTCAGAAGCCCCACGCGCGCGCCCACGAAAAGCATGTCCTTAAGCCCGTCGTGGTAGTACTCACGCATCTCGTAAATCCACCCGTAGATGTAATTCCGGAAGAAGACCTGCTCTTGCACAAGGTAGGCGCTCAGCACGGACGCGGCGAGCCAGTTTATGGGCTTGCTCTGTATGCTGAGTGAGCGGAAGAACAGCAGCAGGCAGACGGACGCTCCCACCACGAGCGGGGAGGAATAGGCGAACGCGTATGTAATGGTATATTCGAGCTTCACGGCGTTAAACAGCAGCGCCGCACCCGCCGTGGCGGCGGAAAAAGCTACGTACCCGAAAAGATAGAGGTAGCGGCGCTTACGTACATCCGGCGGCTGATATTGGCACAGATACCTTCCCAGATAGTACAGGAAGATAAAGCTGTACAGGCTGTAGCCGCGATTCACCACCGAGGACGGCCAGAAGAAGCCTAAGTAGAATTCTATAAAGCCGAGGACGCCCAGCACCATGAGGAAGCGGCGCCTGTCAAGGTATTTTATTGACAGTTCGAGGAGCGGCGAGAGCAGGAACAGCAGGAAGTACGCGCCTATGAACCAGTAGCCCTCTTCGTGGGAAAATGGCAGAAAGCGCGTAAGGAAGTGCACCGGGGACACCTCGCCCGTGTATGCCCAGATGCAGAAGAAAAAGACCAGCGCGTAGAAGACCAGCATGAGGTAGAGGCGCAGGAAGCTCTCCCAACGGGCGCGTATGCCGAAATACCCGGATATGAGCACAAATCCGTTTACGCCCACAATCACGAAACTGTTCACAGTGAGGCCCATGGTGGTGGTGTCCGGGCCGTAGTATCCGGCGGTCTTAAGTCCGTGCACTATGAAGTGGTGCGCCACGATAAAGACCATGAGGATGAGCCTGAGCAGCTCCATATTCGATTTTCTCTCCGACTGGCTCATGCGACTTATGATATTATAATTAGCGTTATGGCGCAAGAAACGGAAAGACTTACGGGCGGCAGGAGCGAACGCCGAATGGAAGAAGAAAAACGCAGCATGAACTGGGGTGCGTTCCTCGGCATGTCCGGCGTGGTTTTACTTGCCTCCATAGTTATCTGCATAGTCTACGCACGCATGCACCCGGAGTGGAGCGCGTTTTCGAAAGGCTTTTTTACCGTGCTCGCGGTCTACCTCGTGGCGACCGGCCTGGGCGTGAGCTTCTTCGCTTTCCGGGAGCGCGGAAAACTCGAGAACCTGTTTTTCTTCACGGCTCTTGCCATAGGATTCTTGTACATCTTTATTCTGCCGCCCAACACCGCCCCGGATGAGCAGGCGCACTTTACGGCGGCGTATGCGGACGCGGACGTCATTCTGGGCGCAGAGAGCAAGAAGCCCTTTACCTTCCAAATGCGAGTGGAAGACTTAACATATGCCAGCGCACTCTTCCCGATGGATCCCACAGAAGCCACTTATCAGAATTTAACTGCCCTGCTGAAGGACCCTTTCACTTCGGGCGACGCGCTGAGCTATACCACGGTAGATGAAATGATTACGCCTTCTGTGCCCAACGGGTATTTCCCGCAGACCGTGGGCATACTCCTCGGCCGCATCTTCCACTTCAGCTTCATATATATGTACATTCTCGGCAGATTCATGAACCTGCTGTGCTTCGCCCTGCTGCTGCGTTTCGCCATAAAGCTCACGCCCATAGGCAAGGGCACGTTCGCGGTCATAGGACTCTTCCCAATGTGTATGGAACTGGCGGCGTCTTACTCGTATGACGCGGTGATCATCGGGACGGCGTTTCTGGCGGTGGCCTACTGGCTCTACCTGTACATGCGCCCGGAACAGGTGCATCTGGCGGAGCTTGCCCTGCTGTTCTTCCTGCTCGTTTTCTTTATCCCGATAAAGGCGGTCTACGTGCCGTTTCTTATCCTCACGCTTTTCCTGCCCGCGCGGGTCTTTATCGACGGGAAACAGCGCGCCATATACTATGTCTCTATCTCAGTGCTCATCCTGGCCGTAGTCGCCTTCGTGGCTTATATCAACATAGCGCCCATCACGCGGAGCGGCAACGCGCCCGTTGCAGAACGAACGGACGCGGACCTGATAACTGTAAGCGACTTTTTCGCTGCGCCGTTGGAGTTCTTCAGGTATCTGATAGCGGTGCCAGGGGAGATTTATGAGTTCTACTACTTGACAATGATTGGTGGCGCACTCGGCCCGCTCACCATAGGCATAGGCTACACACTCATCAACCTGTACTGCCTGACTGCAGCGGTGGGCGCGGTCAGAAGGATTGAAGCCCCAGCCATTGGCGGCTCAAAGCGAACGCTGTTTGTGCTCATAATCGTGGGGGTGTACGTCCTTACGCTCTTTATCTTCTATATCACGTGGACACCGGTAGGCGCTGCCTACATACAGGGGATTCAGGGCAGGTACTTCCTTCCCGTCCTGCCGCTGCTTGCGATAAGCCTTTTCAGCTACAAGAAACTCAGCCGGAAATGGATAACGGACAAGCACTTGCTCGTGTTTGCCTATCTCTTGCAGTGCGTTACGGTCCTTCAAATCTTTTCATTGATTGTCTAAGGTTTTCATGATAGAATGGGCCCGTTGGCGCGCGAGGCGCCGGCGGGGGGCGAGGCGTTTTTTATAGGCTATGCAGGGCTTATGAAGGGCGCATTCTTGCTTTTCCTGAACAACCAGTTAGTGTTATAATGCAAGTGCGTGTCGGTTTCTTAGTTCCGCGCGCATGGAGGGGACATTTATGTTTTACCGGGAAAAGAGGCTTAACAAACCGTTTATCACTTTGCTTGCTGTTTTTCTGGCTGTAGCCATGGCTGCGCCGGGCGCTTTCGCGTATGCGGACGAGGGCGCGGCGGCCGCGGAAACAGAGGCGGACACAGCCGTTACGGACAGCGCCATTACGGAAACACTTCCGGAGACGGGCATCACGCCGTTTTCCATAAGCCCGCTGAATCAGGTGCCGGTGCAGTGGATGCAGACCGACCCGCGCTGGGGCAGCGTGCCCTACACGAACTCCAATACCATTTACGGGACAGGCTGCGGGCCTTCCACCATGGCCATGGTAGTCGCCTCGCTGCGGGATCCCAGCGTTACGCCGCTCGTGGCCTGCAACTGGTCGCGGAATAACGGCTACATGATGGATGCCTATCCGTGTACGCAGTATTCGTTCTTCATAGATTTCGGAAGGCTGTACGGCATAAACGTAGAATACATAGGCAAGAACGACGCCAGAGCGCTGGCTGCCGTGCAGGCGGGCGACTGGGTTATTTGCCACCTCGGGCCGGGGTACTGGACGGACGTGCAGCACTTCGACCTCTGGTACGACGTGGTGGGCGGAACCGCCCTCTTGCGCGACCCGTTCTACACGGACGCCGCACACGTCATGCCGTCGGTAGGACTGCTTAACAGCAACGCCGCGGCCTATTTCATTGTCCACATGAATATCCCCACCCCGCCGGCTTCCGCAGTCCAGACCATAAACCACAACGCGTTTACGGGCACGTTCCGGGTGCAGCTTCCGGGGAAGGCGGCTTATCAGATGTCGGGCGTGCAGTTCGAGATCTGGTCGGAGAAGGACGGGAAGGACGACGCGATTACGTATACGGCGCAGCTTTCCGGCGACACGTTCTATAAGGACATAGACGTGGTGAACCACCTCGGGGACACGGGCTCGTATTATATCCGCACCATAGTGACGAACGCGGACGGGAACTACGACATAGGCACCATAAAGACGGCGGCCTACAAGGGGACCATAACCACCTCGGCCATGGACCTTTCCGCGGACCAGCGCTACGCCACGTTTACGGTGGAGACGGCGGGCTATCCTTCCGGCGCTACCCTGCAGGTGGCGGTGTGGAGCGATACGGGCGGACAGGACGACCTGAAGTGGTACTCGGCGCAGGCCGTGGGGAATCAGCTGATAGTGAATGCGGACCTGGCGGGGCATAAGGATTCCGGACTTTACTACGCGCACGCATACCTGACGGTGGACGGCGTGAGCCAGTTCGTGCGCGGCTTCACATTCACGCGAGACGCCGCCAGCGCTACCGGTCTGTCCGTAAGCCGGCAGGCGGACGGGACTTACAAGATGACCCTCACGGGGGTCAGTGCGCCCTCGGGCGTGAGCCGCGTGCGGATTCCCACCTGGACGGTGGCCGGCGGGCAGGACGACATCCTCTGGTACGAGGCGGTGCGCACGGGTGCGGACGGCACGGGCGAGACGTGGGAGGCCACCCTGCAGCCCGGCTCGCATAAGTACGCGACCGGCGCCTACATTTCTCATGTATACATAACGGCGGGCGGCGGCGTGGAAAACTACGTGCTCTCGCATAGTTGGCAGATAAACGCGGCGGACCAGCCCAAGACGGAGATTCTGGGGCAGCTTTCCGCGAACGAGCGGACGCTTTCCATGACGGCGGCCAATGTGGGCCGCACGGTGAGCGGCGCCACGGCGGTGCGCTTCGCTGTGTGGAGCGAGACGGGCGGCCAGGACGACCTCGTCTGGTACAGCGGCACGAAGAACGGCGACTATTGGACCGCTTCCGCAAGCATTGCCACGCACAAGACGGCGGGCCTCTACTATATCCATGCCTACGCCACGCGGGCGAACGGCACCTCGGTCTTTATCGGCTCGAAGACGGTCAACGTGCAGGGCGCGAGCGCTACCGGTCTTACGGCGGCGGCGCGTGGCGCGGACGGCTCCTACCGCGTGGTGGTGGCCGGCGTTACGGCGCCCAGCGGCCTGGCTTCCGTCAAGGTGGCGGCGTGGCGGGACGCGAACCAGAGCGACCTGTTCTGGTACACGGCGGTAAACGAAGGCGGCCAGTGGGCGGTCTACGTGCACCCGTCGCTGCACAAGGACCACACTGGCACCTTTACGCTGCACGCGTATGTGACGGCCGGTAACGGGATTACGAACTTCGTGGGTGGCAGAAGCCTGCTGGTCTCCTCGGAAGGCACCCCGCCGCTGGCAGGGTTCAGCGCGCAGGTTTCGTCGTTGCTTACGGCAGATCAGACGGCGGCTACCCTCACGGCCAAATACGTGGAGTCCAAGGGAAATGCCACGGCCCTCTCCTTCGCGGTCTGGAGCGCCGATGGCGGGCAGAACGACCTCATCTGGTACCCGGCGGTTAAATCGGGCATGACCTGGAGCGCTTCGGCGGCTATCTCCCGTCACCGGAGCCCGGGCCTGTACTATGTGCACGCCTACGCGACCATAGGCGGACGCAGCGTGTTCGTGGGCGCGAGCAACTTTACGGTGAGCGCGAACACCGGGTCGCTCTCCGTGAGCGGACCGGACACGGACGGCCTTTACACGGCCACGGTTACGGGCGTGAGCGCGGCTTCCGGCCTGTCCAAGGTGCAGGTGGCCATCTGGAGCAACAACAAGGGCCAGGACGACCTGATCTGGTACACAGCGGCGCAGGACGGCGCGGCCTACACGGTGCGCTTCTCCCCCGCGGCGCATAAGAACGACGGCGGGCTCTATTACCTGCACCTGTACATCTCTTCCGCGAACGGGCTGAATAACTATTCCGGCGCGGCCACCAAGGTGGTCACGCCGCTTACGGCGGCGTTCTCCGCCACGGCCACAGCGGCCGACCAGCGGTACTTCGCTCTGCGCGCGGAGAAGCTGGCGCAAAACGTCACGTCTCTGCAGTTCGCGGTCTGGAGCGCGGCGGGCGGTCAGGACGACCTCGTCTGGTATCCGGCGGGCAGGAGCGGCGCGGCATGGACAGCCACGGCGAGCATTCTGCGGCACAAGACGGCAGGCCTCTACTATGTGCACGTATACGGGGTCATAGACGGCAGGAGCACGTATCTGGGTTCCGCGAGCTTTACGGTGGCCGGCTCTACCAGCACGGGAACCATTATGAGCAGCGTCACGGCGGACGGCCGCACGCGGCTTTATCTGGACGGCATAAGCGTGCCCTCCGGCGTGGGCGAGGTGCGCTTCGCGGCGTGGAGCACGGCGGGCGGCCAGGACGACATTTACTGGTACACAGCGGTCAAGGAAGGCACGGGCTACGCGGCCTATGTGCAGCCGGGCCTGCATAAGTTTGCCACGACGCAGATGAACGCGCACGTTTACGTAATAGACAACAAGGGCGCGTCCTCCTGCGTGAAGACGGGCACCTTTACCATGACGCGGCCCGCCGCGCCGCTTATCTTCGCAAACAAGGCGCTGAACGAAAAGACGGTGCAGGTGGGGCTCGGCTCCTCGTCTCTGCTCGGCAGCATCTCAAACGTGCGCTTCGCGGTGTGGAGCACGGTGGGCGGCCAGGACGACCTCGTCTGGTACACGGGCATCAAGGTGGGTGAATACTACTACGCTACGGCGAACATAGGTGGCGTTCATAAAACCACCGGCGCCTACAACGTGCACGTCTACGCCTACGTAAACGGCGTAAACAAGTTCATAGGAAGCACCACGTTCACCATAAGCAGTGTGAATCCCCTCGGAGGCTTAGAGATAGACCCCCTCCCGGCTGTGGCGTAAGCTGCGCGATAACGTAAGCAAGCAACCCGGCGGCAAAAGCCCGCCGGGTTTTTTACTTTATCTGCTTATCGACCGGTAGGCGAAGAGGTAGCCTGCGCCTTGCAGGACGTTAACTATCAGGTAGACGAGGGCGCCGCCCAGGACTACGTAGGGGATTACCAGCGCGTAGCACAGAACCGCGTTTAGCGCGAGGGCGCCGCCGAACAGGAACATTTGCACCGCGAACTTTCGCATGATTACCAGGACGTTGGACAGCAGCATGACGACCACGTTTACCGTGCCGCCCAGAACGATTATGGCTATGTCAAGCCGATAGCTTGACATGTCCACGTCGTAGATGAGCGTGAGCACCGGCGCTCCCAGCGCGTAGGCCGCCGCTGTGGCCACCAGCCCGAAGATAACCGAAATGCCCACCAGCCGGCGCACATCCCGACGGAAGCCTTCCTTGTCGCCGCGCTCGAGCCTCTGCGTGAGCGGCACGACCTGCGGTTGCAGGACGAAGATTCCGAAGAGCGCCACCGCCGAAGCAGGCATAATCACGATTCCGAAGTATCCCTGCATTTCCTCGTGGTAGATGTCCACCACATAGCGCGGGATGTTTACGAGCATCTGCCCGAAGAACGAAAGCAGGAAGACATAGACCGTCTTACCCATGAGCCCCCAAGCGTTCGCCAGTTCCTCCCGCAGCGGTTTGGGTGCCTGCTTCTCGCGGTACCGCTTGAAGTTCGGCAGGTCGTAACACGCCATAACAAGCAGGTTGACCGCAAATATGCCGAGGGAAGCCTTGACCATATCGCCGGTCCGGACGTCTATGGCCAGGAACACGATTATGGCCAGCAGGCCTTTCATTGTCAGCGAGATGCCCGACAGATACAGCTTGCCGCTGCGCTGCATGGCACCGTAAAGCACGTCGCTTACCGCCTCGCAGTACTTGAAGAGCACGAGCACCAGCAGGACCGCCGCCTTGCCCGCGTCGTAGCCGTTTATCAGCACGAAACCGCCTGCGAGGGCCAGCATGATGGTGCAGGTGATGAACTTCTGCAGCAGGTAGGCCGCGTTCGTGTTCTGGCCGCCCGTGTCGGAAACCTGGTAGATGCGCCCGCCGTAGTAGCCTATGGTAAAGAAGACGGTCGCGTACGCGTAGCAGAAGGAAAAGACGCCGGTATCGGTTATGCCGTTTACCCGCGCCACCACAATCAAAAGAAACAGGGAAAGAAAGGCGTTTATGCTCACGCCCAGCGTGTTGAACACGTAGTCCTTCTTGAGATCCCCTTGCTTAAGCGCCATAGATGAACGAGCAGTCGCTGTCCCGCAGAAGCGGGGCGCCCAGGTCTTTCTCCGATAAGATAAGCTGGTCCGTGCCCCAGTCCACCGCTATGTCCGGGTCGTTATAGCGGATGCTCCGGTCCGCCTCGTAGTTATAGAAATTGTCCGCCTTGTAGCAGAACTCCACGTTGTCTGTGAGCGTGAGGAACGCGTGGCCGAACCCGCGCGGAATCATAAACTGCTTCTTGTTCTCCTCGGTAAGCTTAACCGCCTCCCATTTCAGATAGGTGGGGCTGCCCTTGCGAAGGTCCACCGCCACATCCAGCACCTCGCCCTGGCTGCACCAGACGAGCTTGGCCTGCGCCGCGGAGCCGTTCTGGAAGTGAATCCCCCTGAGCGTCCCCTTGACAGTCGAGAAGGAGCGGTTATCCTGCACGAAGTCATAGTCTATGCCGGCCGCCGCGTAGTCCCGCTTGGAATACGCCTCGTAGAACCAGCCGCGACCGTCGCCGAACACCGTAGGCTCCACAATCAGCACGCCTTCAATCGACGTCTTGGTAACAATGATTTTTCCCATAAGTACCCTCCGTTATTACAAGAGGGATTATACCATAAACAGGTGGGTGCATTTCGCGCCCGCCTGTCGATAAGCAGATAAAGACGGTCTTCCCGGTGGCTTAGCGCTGGTCTTTCTTTTTTATTTTCCCGCTTACGGTTTTGGGCATTTCTTCTACGAATTCGAGCTGGCGGATCCACTTGTAGTCCGCTACGCGCTTGTTGGTGAAGTCCTTTATTTCCTTGGCCAGCGCGGGCGTGGGCTCGGTGCCCGGCGCGAGCGCCACTACGGCTTTAATGGCCTGGCCGCGCAGCTTGTCCGGAACGCCCACCACCGAGCACTCCATGACCGCCGGGTGCTCCATGAGGACGTTCTCTATCTCAAACGGTCCTACGCGGTAGCCGCCCGTCTTGATTATGTCGTCCGCACGCCCCTGGAACCAGAAGTATCCGTCCTCGTCCGCGTAAGCTACGTCGCCCGTGTGGTACACGCCGCCTTCCCAAACGGCCTCGTAAAGCGCGTGGTCCCCGAAGTAATCGTAGAAAAGCCCGTCCGGACTGCCGCCGTCCGCCTTGGGATGAATGACGATTTCGCCCGGCTCGCCCACAGGCGCCGGCGCGCCGTCAAGTTTTTGTATTGACACCTGATAAACAGGATTTGGCAAGCCCATAGAGCCCGGCTTGACGGCCTGTCCGCGGAAGTTAGCAAGTATCGCCACGCTCTCCGTCTGGCCGTAGCCCTCGTGAATGGCCAGTCCCGTGGCCTCGCGGAAGCGGTCGGAAACCTCCGGGTTGAGCGCCTCACCGGCGGTGGTCGCGTGCTCCAGGCTCGGCATGGCGGAAACGCCCGTCTTAACCATGTAGCGGTAGATGGTGGGCGGCGCGCAGAACGTGGTCACGCCGTATCGGTTTATCACATGCATCAGACCCCGCGGGTCAAAATTGTCGAAGTCGTAGACCATGACCGCGCTGCCGGCAAGCCACTGCCCGTAGATTTTCCCCCAGGAGGACTTGGCCCAGCCGGTCTCTGCCACCGTGAAGTGCAGGCCGTCCTCGCGCACGCGCTGCCAGTAGGCCGCCGTGGGGATGTGCGCCAGCGGATAGATGTGATTATGCAGCACGCCCTTCGGATGCCCCGTGGTGCCGCTCGTAAAGTAGGCCAGCATGGGCTCTTCCGCCGCCGTCTTATGCCGCGCGGTAATGGGCGCCGCAGCAGCGAGTTCCTTGGTAAAGTTCACCGCGTCCGCAGGTTTTTCCGCTTGCCGCTCGGTGTCCAGCGTAAACAGCTTGCAGCCCGTCTCGCCGGAGAGCGCTATGCCCGCCGCCACCCGCGCCGGCGCATCGTCCGTCTCTACCGAGAGCACCGCCTTCATGTGGGCCGTGCTAAGCCGGTAGGCTATGTCTTCCTCGGTCAGCTTGTGGGTGACCGGCGCGAGCACCGCCCCGATCTTGGCCAGCGCCACCGCCGTGACCCAGTACTCCCAGCGCCGCTTGAGCATGACCATGACCATGTCGCCCTTGGAGATGCCGTTACTGAGAAACACCTGCGCCGCACGGTCGGAAAGGTCCTTGACCTCGCCGAACGTGAGCACCTTCTCCGCGCCGCTCGTGTCGCACCAGACCAGCGCCACCTTGTCCGGGCGCGCCGCCGCTATGGCGTCCACCACATCGTAGCCAAAGTTAAAGTCCGGCGGGTATACGAGTTCAAAAGCCGTGAGCCTCCCCGCGGCATCTACTGTTTCCTTGCAGTATTTCTGGTAGAGCTTCATGCGCCGGTACCAAACTGGCGAAAGCGCGCATACCGCGCACCGACAAGTGCCTCCGCGTCCAGCGCGGAAAGCTCCGTGAGCTTGTCGTAAATCAGCCGGGACAGGTCGCGATAAAACGCGCGGCTCCCCAGCCCCTTCTCCGGCAGAATCCGGTCGCACACGCCCATCTCGAGCGCGTCCTGCGCCTGCAGTCTGAGGAACGCCGCGGCCTCCGGCGCCTTGCTCGCGTCCTTCCAAAGGATGCTCGCGCAGCCCTCCGGCGAGATGACCGAGTACACCGCGTTCTCCAGCATCCACACCTCATCCGCCACGGACAGCGCCAGCGCCCCGCCGCTGCCTCCTTCGCCTATGAAGATGGACAGCACAGGCGTCCGCAGCCCAGACAAGGCCAGCAGGTTCTCGGCAATGGCTGCGCCCTGCCCGCGCTCCTCTGCACCCACGCCGGGGTAAGCGCCGGCTGTATCCACGAAGCACACCACCGGCCGGTGAAACTTTTCCGCCTGCTTCATGAGGCGTAGCGCCTTGCGGTAACCCTCCGGATGCGGAGAGCCGAAGTTTCTCTTGCTCCGCTCCTTGGTCGAATGTCCCTTCTCGAGCGCTATCACAGTAACAGGTTTATCGTAAAGCCAGGCGATCCCGCCTGCCACCGCCGCGTCGTCCGAAAACGCGCGGTCGCCATGCAGCTCGAAAAAGTCGCTGAACACGCCCTTCACGTAATCCAGGCCCGTAGGACGCTTCCCGCCCCGCGCCGCACGCACCCGATCATAAGCCGGCGTACTCTTATTCTTAGCCTTAGCCATCTATTCCTTCTCCCATATATACATCACCCTGCGCCAAGTCGCCCGTCATTGCCGGACTTGTTCCGGCAATCCGGAAACCATCACCTATGCGCTTACCGCATGTAGTTTCAACATATTCCCTATAGCCCAGCGCTGCTCGTCGCGCGGCACTATGGCATCCGCGAATCCGTGCGCCAGCAGAAACTCCGCCGTCTGAAACCCCTGCGGCAGCTTCTTACCCACCGTCTGCTCTATGACCCGCGCGCCCGCGAATCCCACCGTAGCGCCCGGCTCCGCGAAAATCACGTCACCCAGCATGGCAAAGCTCGCCGTCACGCCGCCCGTCGTAGGGTTCGTAAGCACCGTCAGGTACAGCAGCCCCGCGGCCGAGTGCCGCTGCACCGCCGCCGACGTCTTGGCCATCTGCATGAGCGAGATGAGCCCTTCCTGCATGCGCGCGCCGCCTGACACCGTGAACCCCACCACCGGCAGGCCCTCTTCCGTAGCCAGCTCAAACGCCCGCGTGATCTTCTCGCCCACCGCCGCGCCCATGCTGCCCATCATAAAAAACGGGTCCATGGCAAACAGGATGCACGGCCGCCCGCTTATCTTGGCGCGCCCGCACACCACCGCGTCCGCTTCCCCGGCCACATACCGCGAAAGCTCCAGCTTGTTCTCGTATCCCGGAAACTCCAGCACGTCCACCGAGGTTATGTCCTCCCACAGCGGCTCGAAACTGTCCACGTCCACCGTGAGCGCCACCCGGTCGCGCGCCTTGAGTTTGAAGTGATACCCGCACGAGCACACGTTGCGGTTCTCCCACAGCTTGCCCACGTCGAGCTTGGACTTGCACCGCGGGCACACCCGCTCCGTCTCGGTAGCCGCCGCCGGCTTCTTCACCTGCCGCGGCACATCATTCGGTTTGTTCTTCGCCACAAAAGCCATCTATTTCTCCATCCCCGCCATTCCCGGGCCGCAGCCGACCCGTCATTGCCGGGCTTGTCCCGGCAATCCAGAACCGTTACCCGCGCACCGCCACGGAAAACTCCGCCTTCACGGCCAGTTCCCCGTCCACGTGCGCCTCGCCCGCGAGCCAGTAGAACGGATGCTTCTGCTTCACAATCCATACCCGCGTCCGGAAGAGGTCCCCCGGCCGAACCGGCCGCTTGAACCGCACCTTGTCCAGGCCGGACAGCACGCTGATTTTGCCCGCCGCCTCGCCTTCCGCAAACAGTACGCAGGACGTCTGCGCCAGAATCTCACATTGGATGACCCCCGGCACCAGCGGCTCGCCCGGAAAATGCCCCTGCAAAAACCACTCGTCTCCGCGAATAAGCACCTGGCCCACGGCCACGCCGTCCTCGAGCCGAACCTCGTCCGGCAGGAGCATGGGCTCCCGATGCGGCAAAATCTTTTTCAGCTCTTCCTTGTTCATATCCCCTGCCTCGCTACACGCGCCGCAGCACCACGCACGCGTTGTGGCCGCCGAACCCCAGCGAGTTGGACAGCGCGACGTCAATGTCCGCTTCGCGTGAGACTATGGGAACGTAATCCAAATCCAGCGCCGGGTCCGGGCTGGTCAGTCCCACCGTGGGGGGAAGCTTTCCTTCCGCGAATGCCAGCAGGCACGCTATGGCTTCCACCGCGCCCGCTGCGCCCAGCATGTGCCCCGTCATGGACTTCGTGGAGGAGATGGGCGTAGCCGCCGCCTTCTCCGCACCCAGCACTTCCTTGATGGCCGCCGTCTCCATGGCGTCGTTAAGCGGCGTGCCCGTGCCGTGTGCGTTTATGTACAGCTTCTCGTCCGGCGTAAAGCCCGCGTCCGCAAGCGCAAGCCGCATGGCGCTCACCGCGCCCACGCCTTCAGGATGCGGCGCCGTGATATGGTACGCGTCGCAGGTGGAGCCGTAGCCCGCCACCTCGCCGTAAATCTTCGCCCCGCGCGCCAGCGCGTGCTCCTTCTCTTCCAGAATCAGAACGCCCGCGCCCTCGCCTATCACGAATCCCGCGCGCCGGCTGTCGAACGGCAAGGAAGCCGCGTCCGGGTCCTCCGCCGTGGAAAGCGCCTGCATGTTGATAAACCCGGCCACGCCCACCTCCGCTATGGAGGCCTCACAGCCGCCGGCCAGCGCCGCGTCCGTGTATCCGTGCCGGATCATGCGCGCCGCCTCGCCTATGGCGTTCGTGCCCGAGGCGCACGCCGTAACCGGCGCTATGGCGCTTCCCCGCAGGTCGTAGCGAATGGCTATATTGCCCGCCGCCATGTTGGAAATCATCATGGGGATCAGGTAGGGCGAAACGCGCCGCGGCCCCTTCTCGCGGAGCTTGCCTATCTCCTCGGACAGCGTGATAATGCCGCCTATCCCCGTGCCCAGCACCACCGAAAACCGCTCGGGCGCCACCGTCCCGTGAATCCCGCTGTCCTCCATGGCCTGCACCGCTGCGCCCAGCGCGAACTGCGCGAACAGATCCGTGCGCCGCGTGTCACTGTGCTCCATGTAAAGCTTCGGGTCGAAATCCTTCACCTCAGCCGCGTACTTCGTCTTGTATTCCGTGGTATCGAACCGCGTTATCCCCGCAATCCCGTGCCGCCCCGCAAACAGGTTCTCGCGAAACGCCGGAATGTCATTGCCGATAGGCGTAACCGCCCCCAGCCCCGTAACCACAACTTTCCTGTCCAAGTTCCTTCCCTTCCTTTCTACACCATGTATCTATATTAGATAGCCAAGTCGCACCCTGAAGCGGCGCTTTCGTCATTGCCGGACTCGTTCCGGCAATCCAAGGCCCGCAAAGACCTACTATATCGCGAGTCCTCCGTCGACTCGAATCACCTCGCCCGTAATATACGCCGCCGCCGGCCCTGCCAGAAACGCCACCGCTTCCGCCACGTCCGCCGCGCTGCCCAACCGTCCGAGCGGTACGCCCTGCGAGAAGCTCGCCGCGTCCAGCCCCGCCGTCATGTCCGTCTCTATGAACCCCGGCGCCACCGCATTGCACCTTACTCCGCGCGCCGCCAGCTCCCGCGCCACCGCCTTCGTGAGCCCTATCACGCCCGCCTTCGAAGCGCTGTAGTTGGCCTGCCCCGCGTTTCCCGCAAGCCCGGATATGGACGAAATGTTGACAATGCTTCCGCCGCGTGCCTTGACAAACACCGGGCTCAGATGCCGGATCATGTTGAATGTGCCTTTCAGGTTTACGGCGAGCACGCTGTCCCACTCCGCTTCCTTCATACGCATGACAAGCCCGTCTTTCGTTATGCCCGCGTTATTCACCAAGATATCCACGGTCGAAAAGTCCGCGAGTATCTGCTTAACAGTGGCCGCGCTCGCCTCGAAGTCCGCCACATCGCAGCGATAAGCGAGCGCCTTTACGCCTGACGCCTCGCAGTCTGCACGAGCCGCCTCCGCCGCCGCGTCATTGCTCGCATACACGAGCGCCACTCCGGCGCCCTGCTCCGCCAACTTCCGGCAAACCGCCGCGCCTATCCCACGCGACCCGCCGGTAACCACAGCCACCTTCCCAGCCAAAGTCATCCTCTCCGTCCTTCCACGTCACTAAATTCGGCCACATTAACCGTAACCGCATCCGGCAGAATCTTCTTAACCAGCCCCGTGAGCACCGTCCCCGGCCCCACCTCCACAAACGTGTCCACGCCTGCTGCCGCCATATTCCGCACGAGCGCCTCCCAGCGCACCGGCGCGCTGATCTGCCGCGAAAGCAGCGTAAGCGCACTGCTCGCGCCCGCGTCCGCCGTATCCGGCGCGCCCATATCATACGGCCCCGCCGTGTAGTTCGAATAAAGCGGTATCTTAGGACTGTCAAGCGGAAAACTTGACAACACATCCGCGAACTTCTCCGCGGCCTGAGCCATAAACGGCGAATGGAACCCACCGCTCACCTTGAGCGGAAGCGCCTTGCCGCCCGCGTCCTTCACGGCCGCCTTAAACGCGTCCATCTCGTCCGCGGCCACCGCCACGGAAACCTGCCCGGGCGCGTTGTAGTTGACCGGGTACGCGTGCGAGAACCCCGCGCAGACGTTTTCCACCTGCTCCGCACTGAGCTTAAGCACCGCCGCCATGCCGCTCGCTGCCTTCTGCGCATCCGCATGCATGAGCTCCGCGCGCTTGATTACCAGCTGAAAGCCCTCTTCCAGGCTCACCCCGCCGGCAAAAGTATAGGCTGTAACCTCGCCGAGCGAAAAGCCTGCCGCCGCCTCGCATGTAAGCCCGGCCTCTTCCGCCGCCTTAGCCGCCGCCATCTCGCAGGCGAACAGCGCCGGCTGCGTGTTGACCGTCTGCGCCAGCTCCTCGGCGCTGCCGGAAAAGCAAAGCTCCTTCAGGCCCGGCCGAATCTGCTCGTATAAATCGAAGACTTCCCGTGCCGCCGCGCTGCCCTCGTACAGGCTCTTGCCCATACCGGAAAACTGCGCACCCTGCCCGGGAAACAAGAAAGCTACTCTACCCATGCGCCCGCTCCTTTCAGCAGCGGCTCCGCCTCTTCGCAGATTTCGCGGATAATCTCCGCGGCAGGCTGCTCCTTCTTGACCATCCCGGCGGACTGCCCGGCCAGGAAGCTGCCACGCTGCCAGTCGCCCTCGCGAACCGCCAGCGCGAGCGCGCCCACGCCCATGGCCTCCAGATCCTCGTCGGACATATCGCTGTACTCCGCCTTGTAAAACGCGCGCGAAAACGGCGACTTGAGACTCCGCACCGGATGCCCGAGCCGCTTGCCTGTGGTTATGGTGGCTATGTCCGTAGCCGCCAGAATCTTTTCCTTATATAAAGGGTGTATGCCGCACTCGTACGCCGAGAGGAACCGCGTTCCGATCTGCGCCGCGCACGCGCCCAGCATGAACGCCGCCGCGAGCCCGCGCCCGTCCGCTATCCCGCCGGCCGCTATCACCGGTACGCCGGCCACGTCGCACACCTGCGGCACCAGCACCATGGTCGTTAACTCACCCACGTGCCCGCCGCTCTCGCCGCCTTCCGCGATTACAGCGTCCGCGCCCGCCCGCACGACGAGCTTGGTCATGGACACAGACGGCACCACCGGAATCACAAAAATCCCGGCCGCCTTCCACGACTCCATGTAGCGCGACGGATTCCCGGCGCCCGTGGTGACCACCCGCACCTTCTCTTCCGCCACAACCTGCGCCACCTCTTTCACAAAAGGCGAAAGCAGCATGATATTGACGCCAAATGGTTTGTCCGTAAGCGACGCCGCCACGCGTATCTGCTCGCGAACCCAGTCCCCCGGCGCGTTTCCCGCACCGATGAGGCCGAGGCCGCCGCCGGCAGACACCGCCGCCGCGAGCTTGCCGTCCGCCACGTGCGCCATACCGCCCTGGATAATCGGATACTCGATCCCGAGCAGTTGACAAAGTTTAGATTTCAACATGGGTTATTCCTTCAGTTTTTTCTCTACGAAGGCTACGAGGTCGCCGACGGTGGTCACTTCTTCGTCCAGCTCAATCTCCTTGCCCACGGTTTCTTCGAGGTTGATAAGCAGCTCCGCCGTATCCAGCGAGTCGATTCCCAGATCCTTAAAAGTCGTCTCCAGCGTAATCGCGTCCGGATCGCTGTCATTGAACTCCACGATCAGCTTTTTAATTGCGTCAAATACCATTGTTTGTGCCTCCATTTTCTCCCGTGCGGACCATCCCGTCCGCCGCCTTCTTCAGCAGTTTCAAAAAAAGATTGGTTATCACCGATAACCGCAAATAATTATACAAGCCCTGCCTCACGCTGTCAACGAGTAAGACAAGTATACCCTCTGCCGGAAAAGTTCATAAGTGTACATTCTTAAGCCTTTGGAGGGTGCTCTTTGGCAAACTCTAATTTTTTCTGCATTTTTTTTAATGTTTGTGTTTAGATCCGCGCCTGCAGGGTATATACATAACAGTGAGGCGCTCCATTGAGGCTGACATCGGGAAGGCTACGTAAGCAGGCAGCAGGTAGGCACCAGACAGGCATCAATGGAAGGCTACAGGTAAAAGGGAAAACGAAATGGAGCACCTTCACTATAACGTTTTCCATCTCCCACGAGGGCAGGCAGCGATGTCTGCTCTCTCCCTATTTTTGCGGGCCTGCGCTCAGCAGCAGGTCCTCCAGAGCCGCCCTGTCCGGCTTGCCCCCCTCGTTGAGCGGAATGCGCGGAAGCAGAATAATCCGTCGGGGAACCTCGACAGGCAGCAGTCTTTTCTCAAGTTTGTAAAGGATTTCATCCTCGAAAAGCCCCGGCGCGCCTTCACAAACCGCGAACGCCACTATCCTCGCCCGCGCCCGGCCCGCGTCCGTATACAGAACCGCTGCGTCCGTTACAAGCGGCAGCTTAAGCAGCACTTCCCGCACATACGCCAGATTCACCTTATAGCCGCCTATGTTCACCGCCTCGTCGCTGCGCCCCGTAAGCCACAGCCGCCCCTTTGCATCCACGCGCCCGAGGTCCGGCATCTCAAACGGCATCTGGGCACCCAGCACGCCGCCGGCCGTCGTCACAAGAATCCGCCCGTCCGCACCGGTCGTAAACGCCACGCCCGGAAACGGGCGCCCCAGGCAGCCCGGGTTCTCGCGAATCTCATCGCCCTCTATGTAGCTGATGTAGCCCGCCTCGCTCGCGCCGTAGTACATAACAATCAGCGCCGCCGGAAACGCCGCCCTAAGTCCGTCATACACCTCCGGCCGCAGAATCTGCGAGCCCGTAACAATCCACTTCACGCGCTTGTTGAGCGCCAGTCCCCGGCTCGCCCGCGCCAAGAGTGCCAGCTTGGATGGCACCATGTAAACCACGTCCGCGTCGGTCTCATCTATCTGCTCGCGCATCCGTCGCCCGCTCAGCCCCGGGCTCGTTACAAGTTCAGCGCCCGCGGCCAACGCCCCCGCGCACAGATTCAGATTCCCCGTAAAGCTCATGCTCCCGTTGAAATACACGCGCGAACCCGGCCCTATGCCGAACAGCTTATTTTGCTCCGGAAAATACCGCGCCCAGCTCTCCCACGTCCGGAACTGCAGGCGCGGCGCGCCCGTAGACCCGGAGGAGAGAACCGCGAACTCCGCCCCATCCGCCACAGTAGCCGCAGCGATAGCCTCCCGCTGCTCCTGTGGCATCCGTGCGTGTAAAACCACCGGCGCCTCCCCGCGCTTAAACGCCGCAAAAAAAAGATTCAGCTGCCGAAAAGGATCACTCTCGTTTATGGGCGCCAATGTCCTCGTCATCATTCCTCACAGCTCCGTATCCGCCGCACAGCCAGTCCGGCCCCTACGCCGCCCGCTGCCGGCACGGCGCACACCCCGTACGTCCCGTCCGAAATCCGCAGACTCTCGAGCAGGTGCAGCAGTATCACGGCGCCGGAAGCCCCGAACGGATGCCCGTACGCCAGGGAACCGCCGAACCGGTTATAGACCGGCACCAGATCCGGATACGCCCGCGCAAACATGGCGCTTATGACCGCGAAAGGCTCGTTCAGTTCCACCGCGTCCAGCTCGTGCACGTTAAGCGAAGCCGCCTCCGCCACCTTCTCCAGCGTAGGCAGCGCCGTCATGGGTGAGTAGTTCGGGTCCGCCTCGGTATACGCCGAGGCAAGTATCTCCGCCACCGGAACGAGTCCGGACTTTTCCAAAAACCACCCCGAGCAGACCAGCACGAATGCCGCGCCGTCCGCTTCGGATGCCGCGTTCGCCGGATGAATGAACCGCCCGCTCTCAAGCACCGGCTTCATGCGCGCTAAAAGCTCCGGTGACATCTTCTCGCGAATCTCCTCGTCCCGCACGCTGCCGAACGCCGGCTCGATAATTCCCCTAAGCAGTCCGCCGTCCCTCGCCGCCGCGGCCTTGGCGTGACTCGCCAGGCAAAAATCGTTCAGTTCCTCCAGGCTCGCGCCCATCTTCCCGGCCGTGCGCTCCGCCCCCTCAAGCATGACCAGATCCCCCGCGTCATCCGGTGAGAACACCGCCGCCGTGTACCCCGGTTTTTCCGGATCGTAAAGCGGGTGATTCTTGTTCCGCAGCCGCTGCGGCTGCGTGGAGGCGCTCTCCATGCCGCCCGCTATCACAAGGTCCGCCTCCCTCGCGCGAATAAGCGCGGAAGCCGTCATGACCGCCGCCAGCCCGGACGCGCACTGCAGGTCCACTGTCAATCCCGGAGCTTGACAGACAGGATCCGCCTTAAGCGCCGCGAGCCTGGCGATATTCCCGCCGCCGCCCACAGCATTCCCGGCGATAACCAGGTCGGGGGTATGAGGCCCGGAGCCATCATTGCCAAATAAAAACTCGCGGCCTATCCTGCCGATAACGGCGGCCGCGAGGTCCTCTGCAGGCACGCCGCGAAAAGCGCGCCCTTTCTTTCCTATATAAGTTCTGTATCCGCCCAGTATGTATGCGCTGCTCATCTCAGTAGTTGAACTGCCGCCGCAGACGCATGCCCACGGCGCCCCAGATGAGCGTCACGGCGAGAATCTTCAGCAGGTCAAGCACGATAAACGGAACCACGCAGACCGCGAGCGCCGCTATGAATCCGGTGCCCGTAACCACGCAGAACCAGACGGTCCCGAGCAGGTAGTCGAACGCGAGCACGGCCACACCGCTCGCAAACAGCGCCACCAGCTTTACCATGCGCGGCTTGTCCTTGTTCTTCGCGCACCAGCCTGCCACGAGCGCCACGCCGAGCGCCATGAACGGCGTCGCTATGACGTAGCCCGCCAGCGGCCCCACGAGGTACTGTGCCCCGCCCTGGAAGCCCGCCCACACCGGCACGCCCACCGCGCCGAGGATTATGCGCACCAGCTGTGAGAAGAACGCCGCCTTGGGCGTGAGCAGCGCGCCGCACAGGATAGCTATGAACACGCTCATCGAGATGGGCACCGGCCCGATCGGGATGCTCATAGGCGCGATAATGCAGGTCGCCGCGCCAAATATGGCTATGAGCGTGAGCTCAAAAGTAGTAACAAGCGGTTTTTTAGTAGCTACAGCTTTTTCCATTGGTTTCTCTCCTTGATTATCCTATCCGGAACTCCCTTTGCGTTTTTTCAGCGTGTGTATCATATCGTTCCAAATTTCGTTTGTCAACCCATTTTTCATTTTTGGTTGACAATAGTGCTGCAAGCGCCCTCGCGTCCCGCCCGCTTGTTTCCGCGCCCGGCTCCCTACACAACAGGTTGTGATTCGCCATCGCTAACCGCGCTCGCGGGCAGGAGTGCGCCGCCCGCCGCCGCGGTTTTTTTGCGGAATTATCAAAAATGTTATTGTAATCCTGAAACCCTTCGTTTATACTCACAGATACTACATGAATACATCGCCCGGCGTTTCTCTGACCGGGCAGGTACACAGCAAGTTTGGGAGGCGGCGGCCGAAAGGCTTCGCGCCGACGGGGTTAAACGAGGCATATGGAAAAGAGCATTCAATCATTCAAAAACTACCTGGAAGGCGAAAAGAAAATGGCGACGAACTCTGTCCTCGCCTACGTTCGCGACATCCGCGAGTTTACCGCCTTCGTGGCCGACAAGAACGGCCTCACGCCCATAACAGCCTCCGAGGCGGACATAGCCGCGTGGCTGCTCACCCTCAAGCAGGAGGATAAGACCGGCGCCACCGTAAACCGCAAGCTCGCGTCGCTGCGCGCCTACTATAAATTCCTGCTCGCCACCGGCAAGCTCAAGGTGAATCCTTCGGTTAACATAAAAACCCCGAAGATTGCCCGCAAGGAAGTGGAGTACCTGACCATAGAAGAAGTCGAGACGCTGCTCGCGCAGCCGGACGACGGCCTTCTGGGCATGCGCGACCGCGCCATACTCGAGCTTCTCTACGCCACCGGCCTGCGCGTGAGCGAGGTTATAGAGGCGAACCTGGAGGACATAAACCTGCGCATGGGATTCGTGACCTGCAACGGAGAGCACGGCAAGGCCCGCATAATCCCCCTCGGCCGGCCCGCACGCGCCGCCATGGAGGAGTACATCTATGAGGGGCGTGAGAAGCTGCTGCGCGGCAAGGAGGACGAGGAGAAAGCCCTCTTCCTGAACTACTACGGCGGCCGCATAACCCGCCAGGCCCTCTGGAAGCTCATAGGCACCTACGCGGAAAAAGCCGGCATAGAAAAGAAGATCACCCCGCAGATTCTGCGAAATTCCTTCGCCGTCCACATGATTCAAAACGGCGCCGACATAAAATCCCTCCAGGAACTCATGGGCCACGAAGACATAACCGCAACCCAGATCTTCCTCAGCGTCAGCAAGCACAGAATAAAAGAAGTATACGACGCCGCCCACCCCCGCGCATAAAAACCTGCCTTTATTGCGCCTGACCACGCTTGATCTCACGCATGCCTCTATTGCGTACGTCTGTGTACGCGCCCACCGCTTTACAAAAAGAACTGCGCCTGCTATAATGTAACCGATTCGGTTACACGGCAGGAGGAACAGTATGGCAAGATTTTCAGGTGATAAACTGCATGCAATTCGCGAACAAAATGAACTCTCTTTACGAGCACTGGCTGCGGAACTTGACACGACCGCCATGGCGCTTTCTCGTTATGAAAACGGGTCGCGCGAGCCGGGACTGCACATGATAGAAAAGCTATCTTCCTATTTTCGTGTTGAAATTGATTACTTTATTACTAAGGAAGAAATGCGTATGAATGAACGATATCAGCTTAACCTCGAAAAAGAAGTGGCCGCGGAGTTCGCTAACAACGTCGTAAACCGGCTCATGCGCTACATGATAAAATCAGGAATTTCCGCAGAGGATCCCGCAGACCCTATAGCCGTCCTCTTCAAGGAACTCTGGGAGACCGCCAAATCTATAATTCCTCATCTTTCATCCGTAAGCGAGGTAAAGGACTACGAGAGTTACCTGAAACATATCTATCGCTATATCAAGAAGCTTGAGAGTACCGCCGAAGGAATGGTTGCATAATGGGTCAATGGGATTTTTCGAAATCCGAATTCGATGCAATTCTTGCGCTATACATCACGCAATTACGCAGGCAGGCTACTGCTGACCCGTCGCCTTGCGCCTATCTGACAGGCGGGCAGAGCGGCGCGGGAAAAAGCGCATTCCAGTACTCGCCAGAGGCCGGGTTACAGCAGCCATGTATAGTGCTGGACGCGGACACTTATCGAAGCCTGCACCCACATTACTTCGCCATTCAAAAGAAACACGGGAAAGAAGCAGTACGGCAGACACAGGATTTTGCTGCGCAGTTTGTTGAGGCCTTAATCGACCGCCTTTCTGCGGATAACTACAATCTGCTGATTGAAGGGACGCTACGCACTGCAGATGTTCCGCGGGAAACCGCAAGCAAACTCCGCGAAAAGGGTTATCGCACAGAACTGCTAATGATGATAACCAAGCCTGAGATTTCTCTATTAAGCACTATCCTCAGGTACGAGAAACTACTGACTATAGAACCTGCGTTGGCACGCCCCACTCCGAAGAGTCACCACAACCTAATAGTAGCGCATTTGTGCGACAATCTCAGCGTGCTATATTCCGAGCGTATTTTCGATAACATTCGCCTGTACGACAGGTCTATGCGCCTGCTGTATTCGCAAAGCGAAACGCCGGATACAAATCCTGCAAGCGTGACCGAAAACGCACTGTTTGGCTCGTGGTCCGAGGAAGAACTTGTGCTGGCACGACGCACCGTCGAGGAAATCGCATCGCTTATGGATGCACGCGGCGTAAAAAACTCCGCTGACAGAAAAACCGTTGCGCAAGTAATCAAATCAATTCCCGGGTTTTAACGCGGGCACCGTAGCGTTTTCCCTTGCGCGCGGCACCCTGCATGGGGTATAATGGTTCCCGGTCGTCGGGGTGTAGCGCAGTTTGGTTAGCGTACTTGACTGGGGGTCAAGGGGCCGTGAGTTCAAATCTCACCACTCCGACCAAACAAATAACCGCCTGAAACAGCAAGCGTTTCAAGCGGTTTTTCATTATTCCGGGAAGATGTTCTCGTAGTCCTCCCACACGCCGAGGCCGGCTTTCTTCGCCTTATCCTCCGCGGCCACGAAGTCCTCCTCGTGCGCCACGTTGGGCGGCACCGTCATGACGCGCGCGTAGCCCTCCTCCACGAGGTGCAGATTGTAGAACGTTCCGTCGGCCAGGTACACGTAACACAGCAGCCGCCCGTAGCGGTCCTTCTCCTGCACGTCGAACTCCAGGTACACCGTCTTGCCCAGCAGCTGGCTCTTCGTGTAGTCGCTCGCCTCTTTGCCGAACGGCACGTTCTTCTCCGCCGTGGGCGAGACGGACTCAGGCGTGTCCACCCCTATAAGCCGTACCTTATCGCCTGTGTCAATGGTAAATGTGTCGCCGTCCGCCACCTTGGTGACCTCGGCTTTTGTCAGGCCCTCTAAATCCGCGCTGACGGTCTGCTCCTCACCCAGCAGCGAGCCGAACATCTCCGAGAGCGTGTTCTTAAGGCCGTCGCCGCCCAGGCCGAGCAGGCTTGCCACGCCTACCACCGCGGCCACCGCCACAATGACCAGCGAATACAGGCCGAGCGCCTTGCCCGTCCGTTTGCTCGAAGTCTTCTTGCTATACGTCCGTTTCGTTGCCAAAGTATCTCCTTGCTACCGGGGCGCTGCCTCGCGCCCGCAGACTACGCCTTCAGCCGCTTTTCCGCCCTGACACTCTCCGCATATTCTTTGGTCAGCTTAAAGACCACCGGAGAAAGCAGGATAAGACCGATCAGGTTCGGTATGGCCATGAGGCCGTTCAGGGTGTCGGCCACATCCCACACTAATTTAAGGCTCAAAACCGAGGCGACCACAATCATTGCCACAAACACAATCTGAAACGGCAACACGCCGCGGCCCTTGGTCAGGTACGCGAAACAGCGCTGCCCGTACAGCGACCAGCTGAGCACCGTGGAGTACGCAAACAGCGAGAGCGCCACGGACAGCAGCACCGAGCCGCCTATGCCGAACGTCTGCTCAAACGCCTTCATGGTCAGCTGCGAGCCGTTCCACAGCGGCGTCTCGTGAATGGACAGTACGCCGTCTATCTTGGACGTGAGGATTATGAGCGCCGTGAACGTGCAGATGATTATCGTGTCCACGAACACCTCGAATATGCCCCAGAAGCCCTGCTTGACCGCCACGTCCTGCTCCGCCGCCGCGTGCGCTATGGGCGCCGAGCCCAGGCCCGCCTCGTTGGAGAACACGCCGCGCGCAATCCCGAACCGCATGGCACGGAAGACCACGTAGCCCAGCAGCCCGCCGCCGAACGCCTTCGTGGAGAACGCCCCCGCGAAGATGGCACCGAAAGCCTCCGGCAGCCGCTCCGCGTTGAGCGTGAGCGCCACCAGGCCGCCAAGGATATACAGCACGCACATGACCGGCACGAGCATTTCCGTGACACGCCCTATGCGCTTCAGACCGCCGATAATAACCAGCGCCGAGAGCCCCGCCAGCACCACGCCCAGCCCGAGCCGGAACGCCGAGAACCCGTCGCTTACTTCCACCAGTCCGAAATTCGCGAACGTGGACTCCACCGAGCTCACAATCGAATTAATCTGCGCTATGTTGCCTATGCCGAAGCAGCACAGCGAGCCGAACAGCGCGAACAGCGCCGCCAGCCAATTGAAGTTCTTCCCAAGTCCGCGGCTTATGTAATACATAGGCCCGCCGACCCACTCGCCCTTCTCGTTGCGCTCGCGATAATGCAGCGCCAACGTAATTTCCGAGTACTTGGTCATCATGCCGAAGAACGCCGAAATCCACATCCAGAAAACCGCGCCCGGCCCGCCGGAGACTATGGCCGTGGCCACGCCGACCACATTGCCCGTGCCCACCGTGGCCGCCAGCGCCGTAGACAGCGCCTGAAACGGCGTGAGCGCCCCGTGGCCCGCCGTCTTCGCCCGGTCCTTCCTGAGCAGCGTTGCTATGGTGTTCTTCCACCACGTGCCAAACCCGCGCGCCTGGAAAAACCCCGTGCGCACCGTTAAATAAATGCCGACCCCCACAATGAGAACCAGCATGACCGGCCCCCACACAAACGAATTAATCTTCCCGTTAATGTCTTCAATAAAGCCCATAAAACTACCTCGCCAATGCCTTCACTACACCTTCCCCGGCGACCCCATGCCGAATCGCCGCGCCGGATGACCGCGCCCGGCGCACAGTCAACCCAAAAAGACATTATAACGGAAGAAACCTTAGTTGTGTTGAATTTTCGAGCCGTTTTGTGTAAACTTTCTTCCATGAGGGAAAAAGAATCGAGTGTGCGCGAACGCCTTATAGAAGCAGGTATCCACGAATTGAGCCTGCACGGAATACAGGATTTCTCCGTCCGGCGGATAGCCGCGGCCTGCGGCGTTTCCTGCGCCGCCCCCTACAAACACTTTGAGGACAAGAACGATTTCATAGCCGAAATCGTCAAGCACGTGAGCACCGTGTGGGAGTCCCGCATTCCCGGAATAACCGCCCGGCACCCCGGCGACGTGGCCGCCCAGCTCACGGAGGTCTCCGCCGCCTACGTCCAGTTCCTCGTGGAGAACTCGCACTTCCGCAGCATAATCATGCTCAAGGACCCTGCGTTCGATTCCCAGTACGCCAACCTTCGCCACCGCCTCTCCTCCACCTCGCGCGCCCTCGTGGAGAAGTACTGCGAGCAGGTGGGCATGCGCGAGGAGGTCATGGCCTTCAAGCTGTACATAGTCCGCTCGCTCATCTACGGCGCCGCCCTCATGTTTGACAACGGCGAGATGGAATATACGCCCGCAAACATGAACCTGGTCCGCAAAGCCGTGCGCCGGGAATTCGATTTACCGTAATATAGTTATTGGCTCCTTAGAGATCCCCCGCGAAATAGCTCCCCAGCTTGGACGCGTCGTATTTCTCCAGATCGTCCTCCCCTGCCAGCGACTCCAGATGGTGCGTAAACTCGTGCCTGAGCGTCTTTCTAAGCTCCGCCCTGACCCGCTCCACGGGAGCGTTTTCGCCGAAAAGCCGCACAAAACTCCCGTAGTATATGCTTATATACCGCCCCATATTATGCGTGTGGTGATATTCCCCCAGAATATAAAGATCGTCGCCCTGCGCATACTCGCTGCGCTTGGCCTCGGGAAGTAGCAAAATCCCGCCGTTCAGTTCCTCGTAGAAAACCGGCGGCAGCTCCTCCGCGAGTTCATCCAGAATATCCTGCATCTCATCTATCGTAACCATACCTGATTATACCCTAACGCCCCGTAAGCGCCAATATCCCGCGTCCTACTGCCTCGGCTATGTCCAGGGCCATAAGCCCGTACTCCCCTGTCTCTTCGGCCGCCAGATCGCCCGCAAGCCCATGCAGGTAAACGCCCGCACGCGCCGCGTCCGCTGCATGCATGCCCTGCGCCGCGAAGGCCGCGATAACACCGGCCAGCACGTCCCCGCTGCCGGCCACCGCCATGCCCGGGTTTCCCGTGGGATTCAGGCAGACCGCCCCGCCCGGCTGTGCCACGAGCGTCTCGTGCCCCTTGAGCACCGCCACGGCGCCGTACTTCTCCGCAAGCGCCCGGGCCGCCGCCTCGCGGTCCGCGTCCACTTCCGCTGCCGGAATCCCCAGAAGCCGCCCCGCCTCCGCCGCGTGCGGCGTAAGAATCATTTGCGCCTCGCTTCCCGCGCAGGACGCCATCCCCTTGGCTATTACGTTCAGCGCGTCCGCGTCCAGAACCACCGGCCCCGTAAAGCGCCGCAGCAGCTCTTCCGTAAGCGCCGCCGTCTCCTCATCCGCGCCGAGCCCCGGCCCCGCTACCACCGCATCGTAGAGCGAAAGATCCAGGCTGTCAAGCTCGCGACTTGACAGGATCACCTCCGGCACCCGCAGCTGCAGGATAGGCCAGAGCAGGTACGGCGCACTCACATACACCAGCCCGGCGCCCGCGCGAAACGCGCCCCGCGCCGACAGCACAGGCGCCCCTGCCATTGACGGACTCCCCGCCACAACAAGCACGCGGCCGAAGTCGCCCTTATGCGCCGCCTTGGCCCGCCGCGGCAGCAAACTCTTAACATACGTCCTCTCAATCACCCGCATAACAGCCTCCTAATACAGCCCGAAGATAACGCTCGCGAGGGTGAAGTAGATCAGGCAGGAGAACGTGTCGGTGAGCGTGGAGATGAACGGCGCCGCCATGAGCGCGGGGTCTATGCCCACCTTCTTCGCCAGCAGCGGCAGCATGCCGCCTATGCACTTGGCCAGCATGATTACGAACACCTGCGCCACACACACCGTGAGCCCTATGCTCACCGGCTGCCCGTCCAACAACAGAATCTTGGTAAAGTTAATCGCCGAGAGGCTCACCCCCAGCAGGAAGCTTATGCGCGCCTCCTTCCACAGCACCCGGAGCGCGTCGCTCGTCTCAATCTCCCCCAGTGCCAGCCCGCGAATGACCAGCGTGGACGCCTGGCTGCCGCTGTTGCCGCCCGTGCCCATAAGCAGCGGCAGGTACATGGTAAGGCTCGCCACGTCCGTAAGCAGCAGCTCGAAATGCGAGATAACCAGGCCGGTCATCATGGCGGAGCACATAAGCAGAATCAGCCATGGGAAACGGTTGCGCACCTGACGCAGCACCCCCGTGTCCAGATACCCGCGGTCGTCCGACCCGAGTACGCCGCCCAATCTCTCGAAGTCCTCCGTGAACTCCTCTTCCACAACCTGCAGGATGTCGTCAATGGTGATAATGCCCACGAGCCTGTGCTCGTTATCCACGACCGGAATCGCCAGGAATCCGTACTTGGTAAACGCCGCCGAGACCTCCTCCTGGTCGTCGTACACGTTCACGTACACCACGTCCTCGACCATGACGTCGGCCAGCGGCACGTCCGACTCGGAAACCACCAGACTCCTGAGCGAGACCAGCCCGATAAGCCGCCGCCCCGGGTCCTTCACGTAGCACGTGTAGACCGTCTCCGAATCTATACCCGCCTCCTTGATGTGCGCGAGCGCCTGCCCCGTGGTCCACTCCTTGCGCAGCTCTATGTAGTCCGGCGTCATGAGGCTGCCGGCGCTGTCTTCCGGGTAGTTGAGGAAGGTATTGATCTGCCGCCGCTCTTCCTTGGTAGCCCGCGCCAATATCTTGTCCACCACGTTGGCGGGCAGCTCTTCGAGGACGTCGATCATGTCGTCGAAGTCCATCTCCTCTATGATGAAGTGCAGCTCGCGGTCCGTAATTCCCGCGATTATGTTCACCTGATCGTCGGGGTTCAGGCGCGAGAAAGCCTCCGCCGATATGTCCTTGGGGAGCATGCGAAACAGGATGATGGCCATCTCTATGCCCAGCTCATCCTCCACATCGCTGATAACCTCCGCCACGTCCGCAGCGTTCAGCTTCAGAACTTCCTGCCGTGCCGCGATATACTTCTTCGCGTCCAGAAGCTCCAGAATATTCTCTGCTATTTCTTCGAAATTCTTTTCCGGTTCCATGGTGCCGCCTCTTTTGCTTTCTATCCCGCCTCGCACGCGCGAAGAAACACGCGCTCACGGGAATCACGCGAATATGAACCTGGTAGCAATCCGGAAAATCAGAACAACAAAACCGTCAGACGGAAGGCTTAGAGGGCCATATTCGGTTGGTAGGGTGATAAGGGTCGGTACTTCGACTATTATCCATGCCCTCGCTCCTTTCCATTAGTAAATACGCCAAATAACGGTTGCCTGTCCATTATAGTAAACCGCCGCGGGATTTGCAAGGTAAAAATATAAGTACGTAAGCGAGCGAGCTCTGCGGATAGCGGCTCAGGCGCAAAAAAGGTGGGCTCTGTATGCTATAATTGTTCTGTTGCGAAAACAGAAAAACTATCGGAAACCTGGAGGAGAGAAATGAACAGCGACAAGATTAAAGAAGGCGCGTCCGGCGCATCCGTGCGCACCCTGTTCTACGGGATGGGCTATACGAAGAAGGAAATCGACCGTCCCATAATAGGCATCTGCAACTCGCAGAACGAGATTGTACCCGGGCACATGCTGCTCGACCGCATAGCCGATGCGGCGCGCACCGGCGTGCTCATGGCCGGCGGCACCCCCGTGGAGTTCCCCGCCATAGGCATTTGCGACGGCATAGCCATGGGCCACGAGGGCATGAAGTACCCCCTCGCCAGCCGCGAGCTCATCTGCGACTCCATAGAGGCCATGGCCATAGCCCATCAGTTCGACGGGCTCGTGCTCATCCCCAACTGCGACAAGTCCGTGCCCGGCATGCTCATGGCCGCGGCGCGCCTGAACATACCCGCCATAGTCATTTCCGGCGGCGCCATGCGTGCCGGCCACGCGAACGGCAGCACGCTCGACTTTAACAGCGTCATGGAGGCCATAGGTGCCTTCAAGGCCGGTTCCATCTCCGAGGGAGACCTCGAATGCGTCGCGGAAAACGCCTGCCCCGGCTGCGGCTCCTGCAGCGGCCTGTTCACGGCTAACAGCATGAACTGCCTCACGGAAGCCCTCGGCATGGGCCTCCCATATAACGGCACCGCCATATCCGACAGCGGCGAGCGCATCCGTCTCGCCAAGACCGCCGGCCTGAAAATCATGGAGCTTGTGAATGCAAATCTCCGGCCGCGGGACATCCTCACCATGAAAGCCTTCGAGAACGCCATTACCGTGGATATGGGTATGGCGGGCTCCACGAATACCGTGCTGCACCTGCCGGCCATAGCGCACGAGGCGGGCATAGACCTCGAGCTTTCCGTCTTCGATGAGATCTCCAAGCGGACGCCCTACCTCGCCAAGCTCAGCCCCAGCGGCTACCACCACATAGAGGATCTGCACGACGCGGGCGGCATCCCCGCGCTCATGAACGAGCTGGCCAAGAAGGACCTGCTGCATTTGGACATCCCCACGGTTTCCGGCGTCACGGTGGGCGAGCTCATTCAGCACACGCCCGTCACGGATCGCGAGGTCATTCACGCCATAGACGCACCTTACCGCGACCAGGGCGGCCTGGCCATCTTGCGCGGCAACCTCGCGCCCGACGGTGCCGTGGTCAAAGAGGCCGCCGTGGCGGAGGAGATGCTTAAGCACACAGGCCCCGCCGTGGTGTTCGACGGAGAAGAAGCGGCCGTACAAGCCATCTGGGATAAGAAGATCAAGAAGGGCGACGTGATAGTCATCCGCTACGAGGGACCCAGCGGCGGCCCCGGCATGCGTGAGATGCTCGGCCCCACCTCGTCCATAGCCGGCATGGGCATGGACAAGGATGTGGCGCTGCTCACGGACGGGCGCTTTTCCGGCGCCTCCCGCGGCGCGTCCATAGGGCACATAAGCCCCGAGGCCATGAACGGCGGCCTCATAGGCCTGCTCAAGGACGGCGACATAATTAACATAGACATACCCGGACGCGTGCTGTCCGTAGACCTCACGGATGAAGAGATAGAAAAGCGCAAGGCGACCTACGTAAAGCCCGAGCCCCGCGTAAAGACCGGCTACCTCTCCCGCTACGCCCGCATGGTACAGTCCGCCAACACCGGCGCCGTACTGAAGTAAGTCGAATTTCCCCGCGCAGAGCGTAAAAAAATCCCGGTTCGAATATCGAACCGGGATTCTTTTTACGTCTTACGTCGGGAATTAGATAATGCCCTGGTCGAGCATGGCCTGCGCAACCTTCTTGAAACCAGCGACGTTTGCGCCGACGATGAAGTTGCCATCCTTGCCGTATTCCTTGGCAGCCGCGTCGGAGTTCTTGAAGATGTTCGCCATCATCTGCTGGAGCTTGGCATCCACTTCTTCGAACGTCCATGCGAGACGCTGGCTGTTCTGGCTCATCTCGAGAGCAGACACGCCCACGCCACCGGCGTTGGAAGCCTTACCCGGGAAGAACACGACGTTGTTGGCAATGAAGTAATCCGCTGCATCGAGCGTGGACGGCATGTTCGCGCCCTCGCCCACAACCTTCACGCCGTTCGCTACGAGAGCCTTGGCGTTGTTCAGGTCGAGCTCGTTCTGCGTTGCGCAGGGCAGCGCCACATCCACCTTGATGTCCCAAACGGAACCGTCGCCGGTCTCCTTGTATACGGCGTCGCTGTGCGCAGCCTTGTACTCGGACAGACGGCCTCTCTTCACGAGCTTGATTTCCTTAACGGTATCCAGATCGATACCAGCCTCGTGATAGATGTAACCGGTGGAATCGGTGAGCGTCACGACCTTACCGCCGAGCTGCTGCACTTTCTGCGTCGCGAAGATCGCCACGTTACCGGAACCGGAAACCGCCACGGTCTTGCCGGCGAAGGAATCGCCAACGGACTTGAAGTATTCGTTAACCATGTAAACGAGGCCGTAACCGGTCGCTTCGGTACGGGTCAGGCTGCCGCCCCACTCGAGGCCCTTACCGGTGAGCACGCCCACGAACTCGTTCTTGAGGCGCTTGTACTGACCGTACATGTAGCCGATCTCGCGGCCGCCTACGCCGATATCACCAGCCGGAACGTCCGTATCCGCGCCGATGTGCTTGGAGAGCTCCGTCATGAAGGACTGGCAGAAACGCATAACTTCGTTCTCGCTCTTGCCCTTCGGGTCGAAGTCGGAACCGCCCTTGCCGCCGCCGATCGGCAGACCGGTCAGGGAGTTCTTGAAAATCTGCTCGAAACCGAGGAACTTTATGATGCTCAGGTTTACAGAGGGATGGAAGCGAAGACCGCCCTTGTAAGGCCCGATTGCGGAGTTGAACTGCACGCGATAGCCACGGTTTACCTGTACTTTACCGCTGTCGTCCACCCAAGGAACACGGAACTGAATGATACGCTCCGGCTCAACGAGTCTCTCAAGAAGGCCCGCATCCTCGTATCTCTTATCGTTGTCCACTACGACACGAAGAGACTCAAGTACTTCCTTGGCTGCCTGAAGAAATTCCGGCTGATCCGCATTCTTCTTCTCGACATCCGCGATAATTTTGTCGACATAACTCATTTGATTGTACCTCCGATATAAACTCTGCATTTCCATTAGAATCTCGGGACAGTTTGCCCCGAGCATTTAACAACAAGCCCATTATGTCAGCGCAAAAACACCCTGTCAACCAAAAACAGGCCTTCGAAAAATACACGGAAAAGTCTGAAAACTCTTGACTTTTCCAAAAAAGGCTCGAGTCGTGAAAATTATTGAAACCTAACGAAATTCAAGCGTGCAGCCTGCGTCCGTCATGTAGATATAGGCTGCAAAAACCGGCAGTCCGGTGATGGAAGCAAGCGCTTGCCGGTACAGCCGGATCTGCTCCCCGTAGGCGTCCCGGATTCGCGCCTCATCGGCCGCCAATCCCGGCGTGAACCGCCCCGACTTGAAGTCCACAAGCACAATCCCGTCCGCCTCCGCAAACCACATATCTATGATGCCCTGCACGAGCACCTCTTCCCCTTTATATAATGTACGGAAGTTAAACGGCGTTTCCTTAAAGAGCTTGCCCGCCGCAGCCGCCGCAGCCGCCCGCGCGAACAGCTCCGTCCCGGCGTAGGTAGCCAGGATGCCCGCATCGAGCCCCGCCCGCGCTGCCATTGTCAAATGCCCTTCTTCCGCGAGCAAGTCCAGATAGGCTTCGAAAAATCCGGCCTCGTCCCGCCCGGCAAGCGCCGCCGCGTAGTCCAGCTTCTCGAACGCCTTGTGCAACGCCGTGCCCCGCAGCGCCGCCGGGTCCTTCTCCTCCGCCACAAGCAGGCCCGCGTCGTGCAGCGCCTCCTGCTCCGAGCCCTCGAGGTAGTAAACAGGCAGGGGCCCCTGCGCCAATGCCTGCGCTCCCCCGCCTTCCCGCGAAGCCTTCGCGATTTCGGTTACGCTGTACTTGGACTTCACCCGCCGCGCGCTCTCCCACGGATACTCGAACGACAGCCGGCGCGAAATCTCCGCGAAGTGCGCCCCCGGCGCAGCCGCATCGAGTGCAGATAGCAGCGCCTCCGCCTGCTCCGCCCGCGCGTTATTTGCGCTTGCCTGCGCATACACGCCCGCCGCGGTGAGCCGGCTTACGGAAAACCCGTTCGCCAGCGCAACGGGCAGAACCATATCGATATAAGTGGGCGCCGTGTGCACATCCGCCGTAAGCCCCGTCACGCTGCCGGAAAGACCGTCCGCGCGCGCGTGCAGCTTGCGCCCCGTGGCCAGCATAACCAGCCGATCCTGCGCCCGCGTCATGGCCACGTACAGCACGCGCAAGGCCTCCGCCCGCTCCTCGCGCCGTTTCTTCTCCTGCGCCATCTGCATGAGCAGCGTCCGGCGGTAGATGTGCGCGTCCGGATCCTCCCACGTGAGCGCCAGTCCCACGTCCTTGTGGCAGGCGAGCCGTACGTCCCCGCCCGGCGGCGGATCCAGCGTCTTGGCGAGCTGCCCCAGGATGACCATGGGAAACTCCAGCCCCTTGCTCTTGTGGATGGTCATAATCCGCACCACGTCGTCCGCCTCGGACAGCATGCGCGCCTGGCCTATGGGAATCCGCTCCTGCCGGATGGCGTCTATGAAGTCTATGAACCCCGACAGCCCGCGCACCCCGGAGGCCTGAAAGACCGCCGCCCGGTCCACGAGCGCCCGCAAATTCGCCAGCCGTTGCGCCCCGCCCGTGAGCGCCCCCGCGTAATCGTAAAACCCGCTGTCCTTGAGCAGGAACCACAGGAAGTCGGAGAGCTCCATGAACATCTCGCGCCGCCGCCAGCCTTCTATCCGCGCGAGTGCGCCCGCGCATTTCTCCCGCAGCGCCGCGTCCGCTTCTCCCTCGCGCCCCGTCTCCACGAACGAGAGGAACGCCTCGTGAAACGCCCCGTCCCGGTGCGCGATCCGGATGCGCACCAGCTCCTCAATCGAGAAGCCCAGCACCCGCGAATACAGGCTGCCCACGAGCGGCACGTCCTGCCGCAGGTTATCCAGCACCCGCAGCAGGTTCACGAACGTCTCCACCTCCACCCGGTCGAAGTACCCCTCGCCCGAGTCCACATACGCCTCTATCCCGCAGCGCTGCAGCACATCGTGGAACACCAGCCCCGAGCTGCGCACCTCCCGCAGCAGCACCACCAGGTCCCGCTTCCGGTACGGCCGCACCGCCCCGCTCTTCGCATCGAAGAACTGCTCCGCCGGCCCCGCCGCGCCCAGCGTCTCCTGAATCACCTTAGCCGCCGCGTACGCCTCTATCTCCGCGTTTCGCATAAGCGCCACCGGGTCGTCCTCCGCAAGCCCCGCCACATCCTCCGGCCCGGCATCTTCCGCCTGCACCTCTATTTCCTCCGGGACAATGTCATTGTCGCCTGCGTCAAATGTCTCGCCTGCCGTTTCAGTCGCCTCCTGCCCCGTCGTGTCAACCAGCACCAGCTCCGGCGCGTGTATGAGCTCCCGCGGGCAGCCGAGCTGCGCATAGTCCAGCCCCGGGTAGAGCGCCGCGCGCGCGTCGTAGACTATCCCGGAGAGCGGGGCGTCCATAAGCGCCGTAAAGACCGCGTTGATACCCGCTATCAGCCCGTCCTTGCTGCGGAAATTGCGGTTGAGGTCTATCCGCTTGCTCAGCGCGTCGTCCGCGTCCGAGAACTCCTCGTTATACTTGCACACGAAAATGTCCGGATCCGCCTGCCGGAAGCGGTAGATGCTCTGCTTCACGTCACCGACCATAAACATGTTATTGTTACGCGCTATCGCTTGGATGAGCGTCTCCTGCACCGCGTTTGTATCCTGGTATTCGTCTACGAAAATGTACTCGAACTTCTCGCGGTATTCCTGCCGCACCGCCTCGCTTTGCAGGATTTCGAGCGCGTAATGCTCTATGTCGTTGAAGTCTATGACCTCCTCGGCCTTCTTCTTCTCGCGGAAAATTTCGTGGTAGCGCAAGACAAGCCGCACGAGGGTCTGCGCATAAGGCGCCGTTTCGGCTATCTCCGTATGGAGCGCCTCGAGGCTGCGCGCAAACACCTTCTCCTTAAGGCGCTTCACGCGCTTCTTGAGACGGTCGCGGTAGGCGTTCACCTCCGGCTTGATTATCTCGTAGGCTTCCTTCTCATCCTTCTTGACGCGATACGTGACGTACTTAAACCCCGCCAGCGCATCCCGGCAGGCATCGTGCCCCTCGTTCGCGTACGCGTCCTTCAGCGCGCGCAGGCCTCTCAGGTCCTCCGCGCACTTACCCGCAATGGAGTCCACGCCCTCGCCGCTCACGACATCCGTAAGCCGCGCCTGCATGGCCACTGCAGCGTCCCACTCCGCCAGCACGTCCGCGGCAAAAGCCTGATACGGGGCGCTGTCTGTAAAGTCATTTTGATTGACAGTCAGGAAGTCCGCCTTCTCCTTCAGCCAGCCGAAGCGCTCGGGAATGGACTGCACGAAATCGTAGACGTCCGAGACCATGTCCCGCACCTTCTCCTCATCGCGCGCGCCCGCATAGCGCAGGAGGAAAGCCGTAAAGTCCGCGTCCCCGCTCTCGAAAGCCTCCTCAAACTGCGTGTCCAGCGCCTCGCTCACAAGCAGCTTCCGCTTGAATTCATCGCAAACCGAAAAGGACGGTTCCAGACCAATCAGATAGTAGTAGCGCCGCAGAATCTGCAGGGCAAACGCATGAAACGTGCTGATGCTCGCCTGCGGGAGCCGTCTGAGCTGCCGCGCCAGATACGCGTCCTCGCCCCGCGCCCGCATCTCCTCCTCGAGCGCCGCCGCTATCTTGCGCCGCATCTCCGCCGCCGCCGCCTCGGTAAACGTAACCACCAGCAGCCGGTCCACTTCCGTGCCCGGCGCCTTCCCGTCTCCCAGCACCAGCTGCTTGATCCGCTCCGCCAGCACCGCCGTCTTCCCGGATCCCGCCGCCGCGGAAACCAATATGTTGCTATCCCGGCGCGCAATAGCTTCCAGCTGCGCCCCCGTCCAATTTGTGTTCATAGACATATTCTAACACAGCCCTGCACCAGCTCCGGGAACTTTTCCGCCCAACTCAAACCACGACGAAAGCCGGCCCGAGGGCCGGCTGGATGTCTGTGCGCGTGACACCTCTATTCGTCTACGGCTTTTCCCTTAGTCTCCTCGCCTACAACCAAAACAGTCACAGCCACAGCGAGGAACACCACCGTGAGTATTACGAAAACCATGGAGAATCCCTTCTCCGCGCCGTAGGCGTTATACACCTTGGGCACTATCTGCGGCGCCAGGAACGCGCCCACGCGGCCGAACGCCATGGCCCAGCCTACGCCCACGCCCCGCACCTTAAGCGGGTACAGCTCCGGCGTGTACGAATACACGCAGCCCCACGCGCCCAGCGCGAAGAAGTACAGCAGGCAGCCGAACGCCAGAACCTGCGCCTCCGAGCTCGAATGTCCGAACAGCCACGCCGCCAGCGCCGTGCCCGCCATGAACAGCGTGAGCACCGGCTTGCGTCCTATCTTCTCTATGAGCAGCGCCGCCAGCGCGTAGCCCGGCAGCTGTGCCAGACTCATAATCAGCGTAAACCGCAGGCTCACCACAAGGTCAAATCCCCGGTCCCCCAGCAGGGTAGGCGTCCACTGCACGAACCCGTAATAGCCGAAGTTGATTCCGAACCAGATAATCCACAGCACGAACGTCCGCCGCACGTGTCTTTTCGTCCAGAGGCTCCCGAACGCCCGCAGCATGCTCGGCCGCTTTCCGTCGCCCTGCGGCGCCTGACCGCCCGTGTACGAAATCCCTGCCTCGTCTTCCAGCTTGCTGACCAGCGCGTCCGCCTTGTCGTACCGGCCGCTGAGCTCCAGGTACCGCGGAGACTCCGGCGTAAGGAACCGCAGCACCGCCGCAAACAGCGCGGGCACCGCCCCGATGAAAAACGCCGCGCGCCAGCCCCAGGCCGGCACCGCCAGATACCCCACCAGGGCCGCGATAATCCAGCCCCAGGCCCAGAAACTCTCCAGAATAACCACATTGCGTCCGCGGTGCTTAACCGGCGAATACTCGCTCACCAGCGTAGACGCCGCCGGCAGCTCGCCGCCCAGGCCGAACCCGGAAATAAACCGCCCGACGAACAGCATGGTCGGACTGCCCGCGAACCCGCAAATCAAACTGCCTGCGCTGAAGATAATCAGCGTCCATAGAATCACGCTCCGGCGCCCGAACCGGTCCGAAGCCATGCCCGAAAGCGCCGCACCCACCATGAGCGAAAGAAAGCCTATGCTGATCAGCCAGGCCGACTGGTTCTGGTCCAGCGACCAGCCCTTCTCCGTGTCCGCGTTCAGCGCGCGCAACACGTTGGAAATCATCCCTTGATCCATCGCGTCGAACATCCAGCCTATGCCCACCACGCCGAGGACCTTCCACATCCCCTTCGTCATGGGAAGACGGTCTATTCGCTGCGAAATGCTCAGCGTCTCGCTTACGCGAGGGCCGCCGTCGCCACCATTCATCATCCCGTTTCTCCTTTACAAAACCATGCAGCGTCATGACATATGTGTCTTGACACCTGTAAAGGATACCGCCCGCTATAGCCTTTGTCAAGGAAAAATAGATTACAATGTCTCAGGTATTAAAACGTAAACGCTCCGGCCCGCATGTAGTCGCCGAGCAGGTATAAGGATCCCGCGATAAGCAGACAGTCGTAGCCGTGCAGGCAATCCCGCGCGCGGGAAAGCGCCGCAAGCGGCTTAGCCTCCGCCTCCAGCTGAAAGTCCGCCGCGCTCTTCCCGCTCTGCGCCAGAAGGTCAGCTGCCAGCGCCCGAAACGCCTCCGGATCAAGCGCGTTCGGATTGCTGCTCCTGGTGAGAATCATGCCGTCCGCGAAGCGGAAAAACGCCCGCAGAATGGCCGGCGCGTCCTTATCCGCCTGAATGCCGGAGAGCAGCAAAATCCGCTTGCCCGCGAGCAGTTCCTCCGCCGCCTTGGCCAGCGCCTCCGCGCCCGCCTCGTTGTGTGCCCCGTCTATGAGCACCAGCGGCTCCTCGGACAGAATCTCAAACCGGCCCGGTACGCGTGCGCGCTGCATGCCCTCGCGCACCCTGTCAAGTGAAAAACTTGTCAGGCAGTCCTTGCGCAGCACCTCTATGGCAGCCAGCGCCACCACGGCGTTATCCACCTGGTGCGCCCCGCCCATGGAAAGGCGTATGTCCTCGTAGCGCACGCCGCGTATGCTCGCCATGAGCCGGGAACCCAACGCATCCTTCTCGAACACCCGCACCTTAATGCGTTCCGTGTCGAGCAGCGGCGCGCCCAGCCGGTAAGCCTCCCGCGCTATGACCCGCTTGGCCTCGCCTCGCGCTCCGCACACCACCGGGCAGCCGGGCTTGATAATCCCCGCCTTCTCCGCCGCGATTTTCTCTATGGTATCCCCCAGCTGCTGCATGTGGTCCATGGAAATGGACGTTATCACGCTCACCAGCGGCCTGCTCACCACATTCGTGGAATCCTCCCGTCCGCCGAGGCCCACCTCCAGCACCACGAAGTCCGGCGCCTTTTCCGCAAACCAGAAGAACGCCACCGCCGTGAGAATCTCGAACTTGGTCGGGGTGTCAAATCCCTCGCCCACCATCCCGTCCGCCTCTGCCAGCACCCGCGCCGTGACCTGCTCCAGTTCCTCCGCGGAGATTCGCTCGCCGCAGAACTCCAGGTGGTCCCGGAAGTCCGTTAAAAACGGGGATGTGAAAATCCCCGCCGTGTATCCGTTCGCCAGCAGCACTTCATATATGTAGCGACAGACCGAGCCCTTCCCGTTCGTGCCCGCCACATGCACCACCTTAAGCGCATCCTGCGGATTGCCGAGCCGGCGCAGCAGCTCCCGCTCCCGCTCCAGCCCGAGTACGCTGCCGAACCGCTCGAAGCGCGCCAGCCGCTCTGTTGCCAATATCTTGTCCGTCATTATTTATCCTTTATCGCCTCAGCCCGCGCTGTCACCTTGAGGAGTGCATCCTGCGCCTTGACCAGCTTCTCGCGCTCCGCGTTAACCACTTCTGCCGGCGCCTTGGCGGTAAACCCTTCGTTCGCCAGTTTCCCGGAGAGCCGCTTAACCTCCCCTTCGAGCCTGGCCGTTTCCTTCGCCAGCCGCTCCTTTTCCGCCGCGTAGTCCAGTAAGTCATCGAGCGGAACAAACAGCTGCACGCCGCCGGCTATTGCCGACGCGCTCTCGGTTGCGTCCGCGCCGTCTGCCGAAGCGCCCTCGTCCTTGCGCAGCACACGGATTTCGCTCACGCCTGCCAGCCGCTGGATGTGCCCTGCCGCCGCCCGAACCGCGTCCGCCTCAAATGCCCCGTCCGCGAGCGCCGTGAGCCCCAGCTTCCTGCCGGGCGCCGCGTCCGCCTCCGCGCGGATGTTGCGCACCGCACGAATGACCGACATAGCCAGCTCCACCGCCTCCGCGTTGCGCGTTTCCGCCGCCGTCACGGCCGCCGCGCCCGAGGCTATGTCTTCCTCCGTTACCGGCCAGCGATCCGTAATCAGCTTGCCCCGCTTTCCGAGGTAGCCCCAGATCTCTTCCGTTATAAACGGCATGAACGGATGCAGGAGCCGCAGCAGGTCGCTGAGCGCCGCTATGAGCACCGTCCGGCAGACCAGCGCCTGCCGCGCGTCGTCCCCGTAAAGCCGGCTCTTGACCATCTCTATATACCAGTCGCAGTACTCGTTCCAGATCATCTCGTAGATACGCTCGCTCGCCAAAGAAAGCTCGAACTTCTCCATGAAGCGCGTAATCTGAATCGCGCCCTCGCGCACCTTGGTCAGAATCCAGCGGTCCTCCGGCTGAAGTTCGTCCTCCAGCGCCGCCACGTCCTCCGGCTCCGCGAAGGGAATCTCGCCCTCGCCCAGATTCATGATCACGAAACGTGAGGCGTTCCACAGCTTGTTCGCGAAATTGCGCGCCGCCTCCAACTTGACCTTGGAAAAGCGCATATCGTTGCCCGGGCTGCTGCCGTTCATAAGCATAAACCGCAGCGCGTCCGCACCCATCTCGTCTATAACCTCAAGGGGGTCAATGCCGTTGTTCAGGCTCTTGCTCATCTTCCGGCCCTGCTCGTCGCGGACCAGGCCGTGGACAAACACGTACTTAAACGGCGTCTCGCCCATGCACTCCATGGCGGAAAACACCATGCGCACCACCCAGAAGAAGATTATGTCGTATCCCGTGACCAACACGTCCGTCGGATAGAAGTACGCCAGATCCTCCGTCTTCTCCGGCCATCCCAGTGTGGAGAACGGCCACAGCCCCGACGAGAACCACGTGTCCAGCACATCCTCGTCCTGCTTAAGATCCTTGCCGCCGCACTTCGGACAGCTGTCAGGTGTCTGCCTTGACACCACAATCTCGCCGCAATCCTGACAGTACCACGCCGGAATCCGGTGGCCCCACCACAGCTGCCGGCTTATGCACCAGTCGCGAATCTCCTCCAGCCAGTGCAGGTAGGTTTTCTCGAACCGGTCCGGTACGTGCCGGAGCGCGCCGCTGTGCGCGGCCTGTATAGCCGGCTGCGCCAGCTCCTTCATGCGCACGAACCATTGGTCAGAGAGCATGGGCTCCACCACCGTAGCGCAGCGGTAGCAATGCCCCGTGGGAATGACGATCTCCTCGGTCTTGACCAGGTATCCCGCCGCGTCCAGATCCGCGACCCATTTCTCGCGGCAGGCGAAGCGGTCCATACCCGCGTACTGCCCCGCCGCCTCCGTCATCCTGGCCTCAAAGTCTATACAGACGATCTTCTCCAGGCCGTGGCGCTCGCCCACCTCCAGGTCGTTCGGGTCGTGCGCCGGCGTAATCTTCACCGCGCCCGTGCCCTTCTCCGGGTCCGGATAAGGATCCGCCACCACCGGAATCTCGCGCCCCACGAGCGGCAGAATAACCGTCTTGCCTATCATGTCCTTGTAACGCGCATCGTCCGGGCTCACCGCCACCGCCGTATCGCCGAACATGGTCTCCGGGCGGGACGTGGCCACCGTTATGCCCTCGCCGCCGTCCGCCGCCGGATAACGGAAGTACCAGTACTTGCCCTGCAGGTCCTTATGCTCCACCTCGGCGTCCGAGAGCGAGGTCCCGCAGTCCGGACACCAGTTAATCATCCGGTTACCGCGATAGATATACCCTTCCTCGTAAAGCCGCACGAAGAACTCGTTCACCGCCTTGTTGCAGCCCTCGTCCATGGTGAAGCGCTCGCGCGACCAGTCGCAGCTGTCGCCCAGCCGGCGCTGCTGCTCGGTTATCCGCCCGCCGTAGACTTCCTTCCACTTCCACACGCGCTCGAGAAACGCCTCGCGCCCCAGGTCCTCTTTCGTGAGGCCCTCTTCCTCGCGCAGCTGGTCCGCCACCTTTACCTCCGTGGCTATAGACGCGTGATCCGTGCCCGGCAACCACAGCGCCGCATAGCCCATAAGGCGCCGCCAGCGCGTAAGCACATCCTGCAGCGTCTGGTCCAGCGCGTGGCCCATATGCAGCTGCCCCGTGATATTGGGCGGCGGCATGACTATGGTAAAGGGCTTCTTCCCCGGATCCGCCTCGGCGCGGAAACAGCCGCCCTCTTCCCATTCCTTGTATATCCGTGTCTCAAAACTCTTCGGGTCGTAATTCTTCTCCAAATTTCTCATTCGTCTATTTCTCCCATGATTATGCGCACCGCCGGAAACCGTCCCGTCTCGCGCTTGCCGAACCCGTAGCCGATCTTTGTGGGCTTTACCGAAAGCTGCGGTGCGTACACGGCCCCCAGCCCCAGCAGCAACCCCAACCCGGTGGGTGTTACCATCTCCGTCTGCACAGATGCCTCCGTTATGAGCGGAAACCCGCCCTTCTTGAGCATCTCGAGTACCGCCGGCACCGGCACCGGAATGAGCCCGTGCCGGCACATAACCGTGCCCCGTCCATCGTGGATTTCCCCCACGTACACCTTCTGTATACCTAACAGGTCCACGGCCACCGCCGTCCCCACAATGTCCAGAATCGAGTCCATGGCGCCCACCTCGTGGAACGCCACCTCCGCCACCGGCACCCCGTGCACGGCCCCCTCCGCTTCCGCAATCAGCGCAAACACCTGTAAAGCTATTTCCTTGACACGCGGCGAAAGCGCGCTTTTCTCTATCATGGCTGCTATATCCGCGTAAGCCGTGTGGTAGTGCCCCGGCACCCCGTAGTCGAAGTCGTGCATAGGACGGTCGCGCACGATTACGTGCAGGTTCGTCCCCTGAATCCCGTTCCGCTCCGCCTTCTCCGCCACCAGGTCAAAGTAGCCAATGGCAAGCTTCCCGAGTTCCTCCTTGATCTGTCCCACGTCAGCGCCCAGATCCACCAAGGCGCCCAGCATCATGTCGCCGCTCACCCCGGATCCGCAATCTATAAAGATGGTCCCCCCGTTACTTCTTTCCGCTGTCAAAAGCCGCTCCTTTCCCTACTATCATAGAGGCATAATGCCCCGCGCCGAAACCGTTGTCTATGTTCATGACGCTCACGCCCAGGCTGCAGCTGTTCAGCATGGCAAGCAGCGCCGACAATCCTTCCATAGATGCACCGTAGCCCACCGAAGTGGGTACCGCTATGACCGGCGCCTTGACCAGCCCGGCCGTAACCGAGGCCAGCGCCCCGTCCATACCCGCGCATACGATAATCGCCCGCGCGCGGCGAATCTCCTCCATCCGCTCCAGCAGACGGTGCAGTCCGGCCACCCCCACGTCGTACACCCGCAGCACCCCGTGCCCGTAAGCCTCCGCCGTAAGCGCCGCCTCTTCCGCCACCGGAGCATCCGCCGTCCCGGCACAAACGACCGCGATCTCCGGATCCCGGTCCGCCACGTCATTGCCGGACGCACCATCGTCGTCATTGCCGCCTATCTTCATGAGCCTCGCGTCCTCTGCGTACCGTATCTTCGCCCGGCCATCCAGCGCCGCCATGACCGCCGCGGCCACGTCCGCCTCCATCTTGGTCGCCAGCACGAGCCCCTGGCCCGCGTCCAGCATCTTGCTAGCTATTTCTATTATCTGCGCCGCTGTCTTCCCCGGGCAGAATATCGCCTCCGGATATCCCGTCCGCGCTTCCCGCTGCCAGTCTATATTCTCAAACCGATAGTTCCTCTCGTCCGCCATTATTCCTGTCCGGTCCACCTTCTCGAAATATGCACCGAGGCAGACCGCAGGTACTCCGTGGCCTCCAGCACGTGCTCAAACAGCGTGGCCGCCGTCACCGCACCCAGTCCGCCCGGCACCGGCGTAATGCCCTCCACAATCTTGGCGGCCTCCTCTGTGTTCACGTCGCCATAGAACAGCCCGTCCTCATCGCAGTGGATGCCCACGTCTATCACTATCTGGCCCGGAGCGAAATACTCCGCACCCAGCCGACCCGCGCGTCCGCCGGACAGCCCCGCTGCCACCACCACGATATCCGCCTGCCGCGTAATCTCCGCCAGGTCCCGCGTCTTGCTGTGGCACATGGTCACCGTGGCGTTTTCCTTCATTAGAAGCATGCTCACCGGCTTGCCTATAACCACGCTGCGGCCCACGACCGCCGCGCGCTTGCCCTCCAGCCGCACGCCGTAGTGCTTAAGCATCCGGATGACCGCCTCCGCCGTGCACGGCGCGAAGCCCGAAAGCACCGCCTCCTCGCCGTCCTGCACATCGCGTATCCCGTCCGCGTAAATCATACCCATGGAGGTGTCCGTAATCCCGTCCACATCCTTGCACGGCAGAATCAGGCTGCGAATCACCTTGTCGCGTATATGCCCGGGCAGCGGCCGGAAAAGCAGCAGCCCCGCCACCGAGTGGTCAATGTTGAGCTTGCGTACCTCCCCTGCCAGTTCCTCCTGCGTAATGCTCTCCGGATAGTCGAACAGCCGCACCGTAACGCCCACGTTCTCCGCCGTGCGCACGATAACCCGCTCGTATGCCATATCCTCTTCGCCCGTACCCACGCGCAGCACCGCCAGCGTAGGCCGGTTCCCGCTCTGGGAGAGTTTCTCGCTGTGCACCTTAAGCGCCAGCATCATCTCGTCCCGCAGCTGTTTTCCATCTAGTAACTTAGCACTCATCCCACGTCTCCTGCCATTTGCTTCACTCCTGCATACCCGTCATTGCCGGTCCACCGCATACCCGTCATTGCCGGACTTGCCTGTGCCGCCGCAAGGTGGCGTCCGGCAATCCAGGCCTACAGAGCCGGGCCCGAATCATCGCTCTAACCCTGCTTCTACCTGCCCGTACGTCTCCTGCGCCGTCCCCGAATACTTCGCAAGCAGCGCCCGCCCCTGCGCGTTCACGCGCGCCGCGTAATCCGCGTCCCGCATGGTCATGGTATTCACCTTCACATTCAGCCACGCGCTGCGCATGGCCGCCTCCGCCAGTGCCGCGCCGCACCCCGCGTCCGAAAGCGCCAGAGTGCTCCCCTTCTCCGCGAATACCGCCAGCAGCTCTATTGCCTCCCCGCACCGCTCCATGATGGCAAGCGGCACCTCCGCCGCCCGCTTCAGACATGCATCCATCACGCGAGCCTTTTCCTCCCGCTCCGCCTCTGTCTCCGCGGGCATCCGGTATGCCCCCGCCAGCGGCTCAAACGCCGCCGCGTCCGCGTCCACGAGCGCCAGCAAGTCCTGCTGCACCCGGTACGCGCGCACCTTGAGCGCCTTAAGCTCTTCCTCCGCCTCCGCATATCGGGGCTTGCCTATGGTCAGGTTGGCCACCATGCCGCCCAGCGCTATGCCCAGCGCCCCCGCCAGCGCGGAAGCCCCGCCGCCGCCAGGCGCCGGCTGCTTGCCCGAGAGCTGTAAAACAAATTCCTTGACAGAGTCGTTTATGTATTCTTTCATAGTTACTATAATCCGCGTTGTTGCGTTCGTCATTGCCGGACTCGTTCCGGCAATCCAGTAGCGTCACTTCGATTAAAACAATCCCGTAATCTTCCCGTCCGCATCCACGTCTATCTGCTCCGCCGCCGGCCGCTTGGGCAGCCCCGGCATGGTCATTATGTCGCCCGTGAGCGCCACGATAAACCCGGCACCCGCCGAAACCTTGAGGCTCCGCACCGTCAGCACGAAGTCCTCCGGCGCGCCCAGTAGTTTCGGGTCGTCCGAAAAGCTGTACTGCGTCTTGGCCACGCACACAGGCAGTATCCCAAAGCCCGCGTCCGTCAGCGCGCGCGCCTGGCCCAGCGCTTCCGGCGTCAGCGAAATGCCCTTCGCGTGATAGACCTTCTTGGCTATGCGCGTAATCTTCTCCACTATGGCCGCCTGCTCATCGTAAATCAGCCGCAGCTCCGAAGGCAGCTCGCACAGCTCTACCACCTTATGCGCCAACGCCTCGCCGCCTTCGCCGCCCTTCTCCCAGACCTCCGAAAGCACCGTGCTCACGCCCAGCGCCGCACACTTTTCTTCTATTAAACGAAGCTCCGCCTCCGTGTCCGCCGGGAAGCGGTTCACCGCGACCACCGCCGGAAGCCCGAACTCGTGCGTTATGTTGTGCACGTGCTGCAGCAGGTTAGGCAGCCCCGCCTCCAGCGCCGGCAGGTTCTCCACCATGAGATCCTCCTTGGGCACGCCGCCGTGATGCTTGAGCGCCCGCACCGTTGCCACGATAACCACCGCCGAGGGCGCCAACCCCGCCATGCGGCACTTGATGTCCAGGAATTTTTCCGCGCCCAGATCCGCGCCGAACCCCGCCTCCGTCACCGTGTAGTCGGAGAGCTTGAGCGCCAGCTTCGTAGCCGTAACCGAGTTGCACCCGTGCGCTATATTCGCGAAAGGTCCGCCGTGTACGAACGCCGGCGTCTGCTCCAGCGTCTGCACCAGATTCGGCTTAAGCGCATCCTTAAGCAGCGCCGCCATGGCCCCCTGCGCACCCAGTTGGGCCGCCGTGACCGGCTCGTCCGCCGCCGTATATCCGACAATAATTCTGCCGCACCGCTCTTTCAGGTCCTCGATCCCGTCCGCCAGGCACAGGATGGCCATCACCTCACTCGCCACGGTTATGTCGTAAGCATCCTCACGCGGGACACCGCCGGTTTTGCCGCCAAGACCGTTCGTAATCCGCCGGAGCTGGCGGTCATTCATGTCCACGCAGCGCCGCCACGTAATCCGGCGCACGTCTATGCCCAGTTCGTTCCCCTGAAAGATATGGTTGTCCAGCATGGCCGCAAGCAGGTTGTTTGCCGCGCCTATCGCGTGCATGTCGCCCGTAAAGTGCAGGTTGATATCCTCCATGGGCACCACCTGCGCATAGCCGCCGCCGGCCGCACCGCCTTTCACGCCGAAGACCGGCCCCAGAGAAGGCTCCCGAAGCGCTACGATGGCGTTCTTGCCAATGCGCCGCAGGCCGTCCGCCAGTCCCACCGTGGTGGTGGTCTTCCCCTCCCCCGCCGGGGTGGGGGTAATGGCCGTGACCAGAATCAGCTTGCCGTCCGGTTTGTGTGCCAGTTTTTTCATGAGCGTCAGCGAAACCTTAGCCTTGTGCCGCCCGTAGTTCTCCAGATATTCCGCGGGCACGCCCGCCTTTTCCGCTATCTCCTCAATCGGGGCCATGGCGGCCGCCTGTGCTATCTCGATATCACTCTTCACTTTCTTGCTCATGCCCAACTATTTTTCCTTTCGAAAACCAATCAAATCGATGCTGTCCAGAATCGTGGACACATCCTCATGCCGGTTGAGCGTATACAGATGCAGGCCGTCTATGCCCGCCGCTATGTACCGCTCGATAAGACCCACCGTAAATTCCATCCCCGCCTTGCGGAAGCTCTCCTCATCCTTCTCGTAACGCCCGCAGATGGCCGCCAAATCCGCCGGGATGCTTACCCCGTTCGACAGCGACATGCGAATTGTGCCCGCGCGCGAAAGGATGGGCATGAGCCCTATAACCACCGGAATCGTAACGCCCGCCGCAGCCAGCCGCTCGCGGAACCGCTCGTACGCCGTTACGTCGTGGCACAGCTGCGTCAGGAAAAACGACGCACCCAAATCCTGTTTCAAGCGAAGGTAACGCACGTCCTCCTCCGCCGTCTGCGACTCGATATGCACCTCCGGGTAGGCTGCCGCCGCCAGACAAAGCCCCGGGTAACTCTCCTCGAAAAAGGCTATCAGCTCGCTCGCGTGCGTAAAATCGCCGCGCGTGCCCGTCCACCCTTCCGGCAGGTCGCCGCGAAGTAGCAGCAGATTCTCAATGCCCAGATCCAGATACGGACCTATGAACGACGCGATACCGTCCCTGGTGTTTCCTATGCATGTGAAATGCGGCATGACCGCATGCCCCATGCCCAGCGCCATCCGGCACACGTCCACCGAGCGCCCCACGTTTGTGCCGCCCGCGCCGTACGTAATGCTCACGAAATCCGGCTTGTAGCCGGCCAGCTTCCGGAGCGTCTCCTCAAGCGGCGCAAGGCTTCCGTCATCCTTCGGCGGAAAGACCTCGAACGACAGCGTCGCCCGCTTTTCTAATGTTTCGGATATCTTCAACTGCTCCTCCGATCCGCCTGAAATCCTAAAAAATGAACGCAAATATTATACCTTATTTAGGGCCTCGTTAGAACCACTCTTTCAGGAAAGTTCGCCTATGAATAGGCGTCAGACCGAAGGCCTTCAGGCCCTCATAATGGGCCGCCGTCCCGTACCCCTTGTTGGACGCCAGCGCGTACCCCGGGTAGATTGAATCAAACTGGACCATGATGCGGTCGCGCGTCACCTTCGCCAGAATGGAGGCCGCCGCTATCGACACGCTGCTTTCGTCCCCCTTGATTATGGCTGTAAACGGCGTGCCGGCCTCCGGGAGCGGTACCGCGTCTATCAGAATATGCTCTATCCGCGGGGCGTCCTTTCGCTCCCGTCGCGGCAATTCCCGCCCGAACGCTATGCCGGCCAGCATCCGGTTGGTCTCCTCGATGGCAATGAGCATGGCTTCCTTCGTGGCCGCAAGGATGTTTATGTCGTCTATCCGGCGGTTTCCCACGGTGCCCACACCCCAGGCGAGCGCCACGCTTATTATCTCGTCGTACAGCGCCTCGCGGCGTTTCTCCGTCAGTTTCTTGGAATCGTCCACCCCGAGCACGGCGAAGTCCGGCGGCAGCACCACGCACGCCGCACACACCGGCCCGGCCAACGGCCCGCGGCCCACCTCGTCCACGCCCGCCACAAAAGAAAGGCCCTGCGCATAGAGCCCTTGCTCGTAAGTCTTCATCCGCGCCAGCTTCTCAGCCAGCGCCGCCTCCCGTTCCTTCTTGTTCATGCACTAAGTATATCATCAACAAAATAGAAAAAGGGACGAACGTCCCTTTTTCTGCACTCCTCCAATTACGGAAGTACTCCGTCGCCTGATTACTCTTCCTTTGCGGCGCGCATCTTGGCGGACTTGCCCGTGCGCTCCCGCATAAAGTTCAGCTTCGCCCGACGCACGAACCCGTGCTTGACCACATCTATATGGTCGATCTTCGGCGAATGAACCGGGAAGGTCTTCTCTACACCCACGCCCGATGCAATCCGGCGTACCGTGAACGTCTGGCCTATGCCGCCGTTCTGCATCTTCAGAATGTAGCCCTCAAAAACCTGAATACGCTCGCGGTTCCCTTCCTTAATCTTAATGTGGACCTTTACCGTGTCGCCCACCTTCATCTCGGGAACATCGTCGCGCAAATATTCGTTTGTTACTGCTTCCAATACATTCATTTTCTTTTCCTCCGTACACGCGAGCACGTTCTTGGCGTCCGCTGCCTTTTGCAACGACCAGAGGACCGTCCGGTATAGCGCAACAAGTATGATACCACACCCACAGCACCCGTTTCAAGCACTTTTTTCGCTTCCATTCGGCAAAAAACTCTACAGTTTGCGTAGCC